>NZ_JASATF010000027.1:0-94924 GCF_038440175.1 Cupriavidus sp. OTU4054 | reverse complement strand
CCCCCCCCCCCCGGTGGCATCGAACGCGTGGAACTTCATGCCGTTGGGGTGCTCGGCCATCGCTTCGCGCCGGTAGAACGCAATGTGCTCGCGTTCGACGAAGGGCACCGCATGCTTGCCCAGCAGCGTCATCGTGCGCGACTGGCGCACCACGCCGAGCTTCGCGTCGATGGTATCGGGATCGATGGTATCGGGCGCCTCACCCATGAGGCCGAGCATCACGCCCTTGTCGGTGCCGTGGCCCTTGCCGGTGGCGCCGAGCGAGCCGTAGAGTTCCACGCGCACGGCGGCCACGTGGGGCAGCAGGCCATCGCGCTCCAGCCCCTGCGCGAACATCAGCGCGGCGCGCATCGGGCCCACGGTATGCGAGCTCGACGGGCCGATGCCCACCTTGAACAGATCGAAAACGCTGACAGCCACGGTATGTCTCCATTACTGCGATGTGCCGGGATCGCGCCACAGGGCGTCCAGCTTTCGCTCGTTCGAGGGCGATTCCTCGTGCCGCATCACGCTGACGGTGCCGTCGGTCTCGAGAATCGCGAAGCGCACCTGCTCGAGGCGTTCGCAGCCCGCGCGGCGCAGGATCTTCTGCAACTCGTGCGAGCTGATGCGCTCGCGCCGCATCACGGCGTCGCTGATCTTGCCGTCATGAATCAGGATCTGCGGCTTGCCATCCACGAGCGATTCGATTCGCCGGTTGCGCCAGGTGAAGTAGCCCAGCGCCGCATCGGCGCCGAACAGTGTCAGGGCCAGGATCAGCCCCGCGGCCACCGAATTGTCGCCGGCGTTCATCGCGTTCTGCACGGCGTTGGAGATGATCAGCAGCAGGACCAGATCGAATGGCGTGAGCTGGCCGGTCTGCCGCTTGCCGCACAGCCGCATGAGGATAAGCAGCGCGCCGTAGACGATCAGGCCGCGCAGTACGAATTCCCACCAGGGCGCTTCGAGATGCCACATGAAAGAGGTCTCCGCTCAGAACGCGCCGCGATCGTGGGCGCGCTCCGAGCATAGCGCGTTGGCAGCACCGGTGGGTGTCCGGCGCCGCCTGACAACGCCCCCTCAGTCCTGCGCGTACTCGCTCATCGGCACGCACGAGCAGAACAGGTTGCGGTCGCCGTACACATTGTCGGCACGGCCGACCGGCGGCCAGTACTTCTGCGTGCGCAGCGACGCCACCGGGTAGGCGGCTTCCTCGCGCGTGTACGCGTGCGTCCATTCGTTCGCGGTAATCACGGCCGCGGTGTGCGGTGCGTGGCGGAGCGGGTTGTCCTCGCGGTCGAACGAGCCGTCGGCCACGCGCGCGATCTCGGCGCGAATGGCGATCATCGCGTCGACGAAGCGGTCGAGCTCGTGCAGCGCTTCGCTCTCGGTCGGCTCGATCATCAGCGTGCCCGGCACCGGGAAGCTCATCGTCGGCGCGTGGAAACCGTAGTCCATCAGGCGCTTGGCCACATCCTCGTTGGTGATGCCCGTTTCCTTCTGCAGCGGACGCAGGTCGAGAATGCACTCGTGCGCGACCAGGCCGTGCTGGCCCGTGTACAGCACCGGGAAGTGCGGCGCCAGGCGGCGGGCGACATAGTTGGCCGTGAGAATCGCGTTCTCGGTGGCGGCCGTCAGGCCGGCCGAGCCCATCATCGCGATATACATCCACGAAATGGGCAGGATGCTCGCGGAGCCGAACGGCGCGGCGGAGACACCGCCGATGCCGTTCTCGTCGCGGCGGTAGCCGACGCTGTCCTGGTTCGGCAGGAAGTCCGCGAGGTGCGCGCCCACGGCAACCGGACCCACGCCCGGGCCGCCGCCGCCGTGCGGAATGCAGAACGTCTTGTGCAGGTTCAGGTGCGAGACGTCGCCGCCGAAGTGGCCCGGCGCGGCCGTGCCCACCATGGCGTTCATGTTGGCGCCGTCCACGTAGACCTGGCCGCCGTGGCGATGCACGATTTCGCAGATTTCCTGAACGCCCGCTTCGAACACGCCGTGCGTCGACGGGTACGTGATCATGATCGCGGCCAGGTTGGCGCTGTGCTGCTCCGCCTTCTTCGCGAGGTCCGCGAGGTCGACGTTGCCGTTGTCGTCGCAGGCCACGACCACCACCTGCATGCCGGCCATCTGCGCGGAAGCGGGGTTGGTGCCGTGCGCGGACGACGGAATCAGGCAGATGTTGCGATGGCCTTCGCCGCGGCTTGCATGGTACTTCTGGATGATCAGCAGGCCCGCGTACTCGCCCTGCGAGCCTGCGTTCGGCTGCAGGCTCACGGCCGCGTAGCCGGTGGCCGCGCACAGCATGGCCTCCAGCTGGTCGATCATCTCGCGGTAACCCACGGTCTGGTCGAGCGGCGCGAACGGATGGATGCGGCTGAACTCGGGCCACGTCACCGGGATCATCTCGCTAGTGGCATTCAGCTTCATCGTGCACGAACCGAGCGGGATCATCGTGCGGTCCAGCGCGAGGTCCTTGTCCGCGAGCATGCGCAGGTAGCGCAGCATCTCGTGCTCGGCATGGTGCGTGTTGAACACGGGGTGCGTCAGGTACGCGCTCTGGCGCGCCAGCGCGGTCGGGAAACCGTCGCCGACCGTGGCTTCGATGGCGTCGAAGTCGGGCAGCGGCTTGCCGTGCGCGAAGATTTCCCAGAGCGTGACCACGTCCGCGCGCGTGGCGGTCTCGTCGAGCGAGACGCCGATGCGCGTGCCGCCCGCGTGGCGCAGGTTGATGCCGTGCGAGGTGGCGGCCGCGTGGATCGCTTCGGTGTTGAAGCCAGTCTCGAACGTCAGCGTGTCGAAGAAGGTCGCGTTCAGCGGCGTGTGGCCCAGCGCCTGCAGGCCGGCGGCCAGCGTGGCCGTCAGGCGGTGCACGCGCTGCGCGATGCGCTGCAGGCCCTGCGGACCGTGGTAGACCGCGTACATCGAGGCCATCACGGCCAGCAGCACCTGCGCGGTACAGATGTTCGAGGTCGCCTTCTCGCGGCGGATATGCTGTTCGCGCGTCTGCAGCGCGAGGCGGTAGGCCTTGTTGCCCTGTGCGTCGACGGTCACGCCGACGAGGCGGCCCGGCATCGAGCGCTTGAACGCATCCTTGACGGCCATGTAGCCCGCGTGGGGACCGCCGAAGCCGAGCGGCACACCGAAGCGCTGCGAGTTGCCCACCGCGACGTCCGCGCCCCATTCGCCGGGTGCCACGATCAGCGTCAGCGCGAGCAGGTCGGCGGCGGCCACCACGAGACCGCCGGCCGCGTGCACCGCGTCCGCGATCGCGCGGTAGTCGGCCACGTCGCCGTTCACGCCCGGGTACTGCAGCAGCACGCCGAAGGCATCGGCGCCGGCCGCGTCGGCCGCGGGGCCGACCTTGATCTCGATACCGAGCGGCAGTGCGCGCGTGCGTACCACTTCCAGCGTTTGCGGGAGCACGTCGTCGGCCACGTAGAACGTGTTCGAGGCATGCTTGTTCACGCGCTG
The DNA here is from genome assembly GCF_038440175.1 of Cupriavidus sp. OTU4054. Lineage (NCBI taxonomy): Bacteria > Pseudomonadati > Pseudomonadota > Betaproteobacteria > Burkholderiales > Burkholderiaceae > Cupriavidus > Cupriavidus sp. OTU4054. Next base: position 91,471 of record NZ_JASATF010000027.1, on the reverse strand, counting down.
GAGCAGCGTCATGGCTTCCGCGGCGGCCGTGCCTTCATCGAGCATCGACGCGTTCGCGATGTCCAGGCCGGTCAGGTCCGTGATCATCTGCTGGAAGTTCAGCATCGCCTCGAGGCGGCCCTGCGAGATCTCGGGCTGGTACGGCGTGTACGCGGTGTACCAGGCGGGGTTCTCGAAGATATTGCGCAGCACCACGCCCGGCGTGAGCGTGTTGTAGTAACCCTGGCCGATGAAGCTCTTGAACACCTTGTTCTTCGACGCCAGCCCGCGCAGCTTTGCCAGCGCGGCTTCCTCGGTCAGCGGTGCGGTGAATTCACCGAGCGGCATGCCGTCGCGGCGGCGGATGGCGGCCGGGATCACGGCATCGATCAGCGCGGCGCGGCTCTCGTAACCGAGCACCTTCAGCATATGGCGCTGTTCGGCGGAGTCGGGGCCGATATGACGGGCGGCGAAGGCGTCGCGCGCCTCCAGTTCGGCCAGCGTGGGCCGGGATTGCGCGGCAGCGTTCGTGGGCAGCGGGGCGTTCATGGCAAGGATCTCGTTGTGGCGGCACCGGTGGTCGGCCGGTGCGCCGGGTACATCGGGGGGCAGCTTCCCGCCGGCTCAGCGGGAAGCGATGTCGGCTCAGGCGCCGACGCTGGCCTTGTAGGCGTCCACGTTCATCAGGCCGTTCACGTCGTCGCCGTTGGCCGGCTTCAGCTTGAACAGCCACGCGTCGAACGCGTTGGCGTTGACGCTTTCCGGAGCGGCCGTTGCGGCCTCGTTCACGGCGATGACTTCACCGGCCACCGGCGCGTAGATGTCGGAAGCGGCCTTCACCGATTCCACGACGGCCAGCGCGTCGCCGGCACCGACCGTGCGGCCGACCTCGGGCAGTTCCAGGAAGACGATGTCGCCCAGCGCGTCCTGCGCGTGGTCGGTAATGCCGATGGTCAGGGTGCCGTCGGCTTCGACGCGTACCCACTCGTGCGACTCGGTGTACTTGAGGTCGGCGGGGAAGTTCATGAGGGTTCTCCGGATGCAGATATCGGGGTTGGGGTGCCGGCGGGCGGCCATGCCTGCCGGCGGTCCATCGTGTTGTTGGGCGACCGTGGTTGCGAGCGTCAGCTCACGAGTGCCTTGCCATTGCGCACAAACGGCAGTTTAACCACAGTTGCAGTCAGTTTGCGGTCGCGAATCTCCACCTGCACCTCGGCGCCGGGTGCAATGTCCTTCGGCAACCGTGCGAATGCGACAGACAGCGACAGCGAGGGGCTGAACGTCCCGCTCGTGATCTCGCCGTCGCCGGAGGCGGTGACGACCTTCTGGTGCGCGCGGAGCACGCCCTTGTCGCGCAGGATCAGGCCGAGGAAGTTACGCTGCTGGCCGTTGGCGACGAGCGCCGCCTTGCCCGTGAAATCGCGTTCGCTCTGCAGATCGACGGTCCAGGCGAGGCCGGCGTCCAGCGGCGAGGTCTCGATGTCCATGTCCTGGCCGTACAGGTTCATGCCGGCCTCGAGGCGCAGCGTGTCGCGCGCGCCCAGCCCGGCCGGGCGGACGCCCGCGGCGTGCAGCTTCTCCCAGATGCCGGCCACGTTCTCGGCGGGCACCACCAGTTCGAAACCGTCTTCGCCGGTGTAACCGGTGCGGGCGACCATCAGTTCGCCGACGGCGGGATCCTGCACGACGACGGCGTTGAACGGCTTGAGCGCGTCGGCCGGCTGGGTCGACGGGAAGGCCGCGTAGACGCGGGCGCGTGCGTTCGGGCCCTGTACGGCGACGATCGCAAGCGCGTCCGTGCCGGCGGGCACCACATCGCCGCGGCGGGGCGTGATGGTGACACCGCTGCCGGTGGCGGCGTTGCGCGCGCGGATCCATTCGATGTCGCCGAGGGCCGTGCTCGCGTTGACCACGAGGCGGAAGCGATCTTCGGCAAAGAAATAGACGATCAGGTCGTCGATGACGCCGCCCTTGTCGTCGAGCATGCAGGAGTAGAGCGCCTTGCCCGGCGTCTGGAGCTTGTCGACGTTGTTGGCCAGCAGGCCGCGCAGGAACGCGCGCGTGTTGGCGCCGGCCAGGTCGACCACGCACATATGGGAAACGTCGAACATGCCGGCGTCGGTGCGCACGGCATTGTGCTCCTCGATCTGGGAGCCGTAGCTGACCGGCATGTCCCAGCCGCCGAAGTCGACCATGCGGGCGCCGAGGGCGCGGTGGATGGCGTTGAGGGGCGTGGCCTGGAGCGTCATGGAGGGCTTTCCTTTGGTCGCGAAAACAAAAAAGGGGCCATCCGTCGCGAGGCGCCGTGGTGTTGACCACGATGCCCGTCGCGACGGATGACCCCTCTGTCCTCGATACCTGAGAGATTACGAAACGCTGCGCGTTGTTCACGCTCCGCTTCGTGCGCCCCTTCGGTGGACACGCTCATCATGCATGAAAGCAATGACGGGTGTCGCTCTCCAGAGTTCGGTAGCAACGCTGTGCATAGTTGTACCGATCCGCCCGGTCCTTGGTGCCTGAGAGTTTTCGGGTGATACCCCTTCGGCGGCGCAGATCTGCGCGCTCTCCCGGACGGATGCGCGTGAATGTACGGGAGGGCCGGAGCGGTGTCAACGGCCCGCGCCCCGATTCCCTCCCGCGTATGCCGCGTGTAATTACTTCCGGTCGTTGGTAATCACATTACCCACGACGCCGCCCACCGCCGCGCCGCCGAGCGTACCCAGCGCGCTGCCGTTGGTCAGCACGGCACCGCCGGCCGCGCCCACGCCCGCGCCGATCGCGGTATTCCGCTGCTTCGGCGACCAGTCCGCGCAGCCCGCGAACAGGCTGACGGTCAAGCCGATCAACGCGACGCGCGAGAGTTTGTTCAAGGTAGTCATGATGGCCCTCCATGTGGTGTTGAGTTATGGGTGGCACGGCGTTCCGAATCGGCTGACCTCGCGTGCCATGACACTAAGAGGCAACATTCGTGCCGCGAGTTGCGCGGGCTTACGGACCCTTACCAAGTGTTACCCCGGTGAAACACCTCGACCGGCGCTCGCGCGGGGTGACGGACCCGCCGGGATCTGCGTGCTACCATCGACCGCTTTCGCACGGCGGACCGTGCGTGCCTTTCGGGCCACGCCGATGCCGGCTGAACCCCGCCCAGAATCTCTCCCGATCTCCACCCCCATGACCCACGGACTCAACGCCGCGCAATCCGAAGCCGTCCGCTACCTGGACGGGCCATGCCTCGTGCTGGCGGGGGCGGGCTCCGGCAAGACGCGCGTGATCACGCAGAAGATCGCCCACCTGATCGAGGACAAGGGCTTCGAGCCGCGCCATATCGCCGCCGTGACGTTCACGAACAAGGCGGCGAAGGAAATGCAGGAGCGCATTGCCAAGCTGATGGAGGGCAAGACCACGCGCGAGGGCAAGCGCATTCCGCTCAAGCAGCTCACGGTGTGTACGTTCCACTCGCTTGGCGTGCAGATCCTCCGCATGGAGGCCGAGCATCTGGGCCTGAAGCCGCAGTTCTCGATCATGGATTCGGACGACTGCTTCGGCCTCGTGCAGGAGCAGCTGGCCACCACGGACAAGAAGCTCATCCGTAGCGTGCAGGGCACGATCTCGCTGTGGAAGAACGGCATGGTCGATCCCGAGACCGCGATCGCGCAGGCCGCCAACGGCGACGAACATCAGGCCGCGCTCGTCTATCGCAATTACGTGGCCACGCTGCATGCCTATCAGGCGGTCGACTTCGACGACCTGATCCGGTTACCGGCCGAACTGTTCGCGCGCGACGAGGCGGTACGCCTCAAGTGGCAGAACCGGCTGCGCTATTTCCTCGTCGACGAGTACCAGGACACCAACGCCTGCCAGTACCAGCTGCTCAAGCAGCTGGCCGGCGGCTCGCACCTGCGCGCGCCGGCGTTCACCGCCGTGGGCGACGACGATCAGGCCATCTATGGCTGGCGCGGCGCCACGCTCGACAACCTGCGCCTGCTGCAGACCGACTATCCGGACCTGAAGGTCGTCAAGCTCGAGCAGAACTACCGGTCGACCGTGCGCATTCTCGAGGCCGCCAACGCGGTCATCGCGAACAATCCCAAGCTGTTCGACAAGAAGCTCTGGAGCGAGCACGGCATGGGCGATCCCATCGCCGTGCATGGGATGAACGACGAGGAGCACGAGGCCGAGTCCGTCGTGTTCCGGCTTTCCGCGCACAAGTTCGAGCGGCGCGCGCAGTTCCGCGATTACGCGATCCTCTACCGCGGCAACCATCAGGCGCGGCTGTTCGAGCAGATCCTGCGTCGCGAACGCATTCCGTACGTGCTGTCCGGCGGCCAGAGCTTCTTCGACAAGGCCGAGATCAAGGACATCTGCGCGTACCTGCGGCTGATTGCCAACCCCGACGACGATCCCGCGTTCATCCGTGCGATCACCACGCCGCGCCGCGGCATCGGCACGACCACGCTCGAGGTGCTGGGCACATTCGCGGGACAGGCCAAGGTCTCGCTGTTCGAGGCCGCGATGATGGGCGGTATCGAGGGCAAGCTGCAGCCGCGGCAGCTGGAACCGCTGCGTGTGTTCTGCGAATCGATGGTCCGGCTGGCGGACCGCGCCGGCAAGGATCCCGCGACCGTCGTGCTCGACGACCTCATGGAGGGCATCCACTACGAGGCGTACCTGTACGACACGTTCGACGAGCGGCAGGCGCAGTCGCGGTGGACCAATACGCTCGAATTCCTCGACTGGCTCAAGCGCAAGGGCACGCGGCCCGAGCCGGCCGACGGCGCGGAAGCGACGGGCTTCGATAATGCCGACGGCTTTGGCGACGAGGGCAAGAACCTGCTCGAGCTCACGCAGACCGTGGCGCTGATGAGCATGCTCGAGGGCCGCGAGGAAGATCCCGACGCGGTGCGGCTTTCCACGCTGCATGCGTCCAAGGGCCTCGAGTATCCGCACGTGTTCCTGGTCGGCGTGGAAGAGGGCATCCTCCCCCATGCGCGCGAGGACGAGGACATGAGCGACGAGAAGATCGAGGAAGAGCGCCGCCTCATGTATGTGGGCATCACGCGCGCGCAGCGCAGCCTGCAGATCAGCTGGTGCAAGAAGCGCAAGCGCGCGCGGGAAACCTACTCGTGCGAACCCTCGCGCTTTATCGCCGAGATGAAGCTCGAAGACGCCCCCGCGCCGAAGGACGAGACGCCGGCGATGAGCCCGAAGGACCGCCTCGCCGGCCTGAAGGCGCTGCTCGGCAATGCCGGCAAGCCGGCCGCGGGCTGATGTCGGCGGGGCTGCAATACAACTGATACAAGCCGGACAAGACCGCCCGCGCGGGCGCCCCTAGCATGGCGGAACGCGAGACGTCTCGGCGTCATGCGTCACACCGCGCTCGCCCTTCGGTTGCGGTGTGGCCAGGCATGCGAGCCTGGCTTCTTCCCTGTTGGACGCTCCCGGCGCGGCAGCACCGGGAGCGTTTTTTTCCGGGTCGCCGTCTGCCTTGCGCCGGGCATGGCGCATACATCACGTACCAATACCGATACAAATCGGCCTCGGCAGGCCACGGGCAAGCTGGTACAGTGATTTGCGCTTCGGCGCCGCGCCGCGGTGCGCCCGCAGCTGCCCTGCCTTATCGAGTTGCCATGGATCTTTCGCCCTCGCTTCCCATCCGCTTGCTGATCGTCGATGACGATCCCCAGATTCGCTCCATGCTTGCCGAATATCTAGCGACCTTCGGCATGGAGGCGGACGGCGCCGAAGGGGGCGCGGCGATGCGGTCGGCGATGAGCCAGAACAGCTACGACCTCGTCATCCTCGACCTCTCGCTGCACGGCGAGAATGGCCTGACGCTGTGCCGCGAGCTGCGCGACCAGGGCGACACGCCCGTGATCATGCTGACGGCGCGCGCGGAACTTGCCGACCGCGTCGTGGGCCTCGAAGTCGGTGCCGACGACTATGTGACCAAGCCGTTCGAAATGCGCGAGCTCGTCGCGCGCATCCACACGGTGCTGCGCCGCAGCCGCGCGGACAACAAGCGCGCCGCCGTGGCCGCGGGGCACGAACTGCGCTTTGCCAACTGGCGGCTCAACACGACGCTGCGCCAGCTCGTCGACGAGGAAGACACGATCGTGCCGCTCTCGAACGCCGAGTTTCGCCTGCTGCTGACCTTTATCGAACATCCGAACCGCGTGCTGGACCGCGAGGTGCTGATCAACCAGGCCCGCGGGCGCGACCTCGACGTGTTCGATCGCAGCATCGATCTGCTCGTCTCGCGCCTGCGCCAGAAGCTGCGCGACGATCCGCGCGACTCCGCGCTGATCCGCACCGTGCGTGGCGAGGGGTACGTGTTCACCGGCAGCGTGGAACATTGACGCGTATGGCCGAGTCGATGCCGCCGTCGACCGACGTGCCGCCCGCGGGCATGGCAGTCGCGCGCGCGGAATCGCGCAGTGAATCGAGCACGGAAAGCGTCTGGCACGACCGGCGCCACGACTCGATGTTCGTGCGGCTGTTTTTCGTCATGGCCGCGATCATGCTGGCCGTGCATGTGCTTGGCGTCACCGTCATCGAAGGATTGTTTCCACGCCCGGGTTCCGACCGGCACGCGCAACAGATGCGCCGCGCGGCGTCGGACGCGATGGCGGGCATGGGCGGCATGGCCACCGCGCCGCAAGGGTTGCTGCAACGCGCCGATACCGACGGTGACGGCGATATCGACGACGACGATTACTACGGGCCGCCGCTGCGCAGCCTGCACGACAATCGCTTCGGTCCGGGGTTCAAGCCGGAACAGGGCGGCATGCGTGGCGGTCCGCCGCCGGGCGGTCCGTTGCACGGCCTGTGGCCGCCGCATCTCGGCATGGTGTTCCAGCTCGCCGCGATCCTCATCGCCTCGTGGGTCGGCGCGCGGCTGCTCGCGCGTCCGGTCCAGCAGCTCGCGCGCGGGGCGGGGCGTCTTGCGCAGGACGTCCACGCGCCGCCGCTGGACGAGCACACGGGCCCGGCCGAAGCGCGTGCCGCCACGCATGCACTGAACCTGATGCAGCAGCGCATCCGCACGCAGCTCGCGCAGCAGTCGCGGTTTCTTGCGGCGGTGTCGCACGACCTGCGGACGCCGCTCACGCGCATGAGCCTCCGCATCGAACGCATCGAAAGCAATGACGTGCGCTACCGGCTGCGACAGGACCTCGCCGAGATGAACGGGCTGATCGACGCCACGCTGTATTACCTGCGCGAGCGCGACGATGCCACGGGCCCGCGCCAGCGTGTCGATGTGCAGGCGCTGCTGCAGGCCATCGTCGACGATGCGCAGGAGATCGGGCAGGACGTGGCGCTGATCGGCAGCGCGCAGCCGATGCATGCGTACCCCGCGGAATTGCGGCGCGCGGTCGTGAACCTCGTCGAGAACGCGCATCGTTATGGCGGTGCCGCGCAGATCGTGCTGTCGGACAGTGCCGAGCGCGTGGTGATCGATGTATGCGACAGCGGGCCGGGTATTCCGCCCGCCGAACTGCAACGCGTGCTCGAGCCGTTCTACCGCGTGGAGTCGTCGCGCAGCCGCGCGACGGGCGGCGTGGGCATGGGCCTCGCGATCGCGGCCGATATCGTGGCGCGCCATGGCGGCGAGCTCGAGTTGTCGAACCGTCTGGAAGGCGGCCTGCGCGTGCGCATCGTGCTGCCGAGAGACTGAGCCCGAGGAGGGATGGCTAGGCCCGCTGCGGGGCGCCGTCCTTGCCGATGACCGCCAGCTGCACGTACTGCGACCCGCGCGCGCCGCGCGTGAAATCGAGCAGAAAATCCCCGACGTCGATCCGCGACTGCATCGCGCGCCGCAACTCCGGCGCCCCCGGTGCGCGCGTACCCGCCGCTGCGCGCGCGAGCCATGCCGCGCCGATGTATCCGGCCAGCGTCGCGGGCGAGGGCGGTTCGTCGAGGTACTGCTTCATCCGTGCCACGTGTTCCTTCACCACGCGCAGCGTCGACGCCTGCGGGCCCGGCGCCACCTGCGTGAGCACGATGCCGCCCGCATAGCGCGCGCCAAGAATCTCGCGCGCCGATGCCGGACTGACCGATGACAATCCCACCAGAAAGCCGAACCAGCCCCGCGCGGCCAGCGCGCGGCCGAGGTTGCCGTACGCGAGCGTATCGCCGGCAATCAGCACGGCACCGGGCTTGCGCGCCGCGATCTGCCGCGCGCTTTCCGTGACGTCGCCCGTCAGTTCGAATGCGCGCGTCGACATGTCCTGCTCCATCCGCGCGAGCCACGGCGTCCCCTTGCGCAGCGTGCCGGCCGCGAAGTCCGGCGCGACGGCGAGCGCGATACCCGACAGGCCGTAGCTGCGCAGCTGCTTCACCGCGGCATCGAGTTCGGACTCGTAGTCGGACCGCGTGTACCAGACGTTGTCCGCGGGCAGGGCCAGGCCGGACAGCGGCGCAACGATCTGCACGCCGCGGCGCATGAGGTCCGTCGACTGCACGAGCGCCGGCAGCAGGCCGTCGCCGGGGCCGAACAGCACGTCGGCGCGCTCGTTATCGACGAGCGCCAGGGCCTGCCGCAGCGCATTGCGGGGATCGGGATCGGCGTCGCGCACGATATGGGCGATATGGATGCCGCCGTTCGCGGCACCGTTTGCCGCATTCGACGCATCGAACAGCACCTTGGCGCCCGCGAGGTAATCGCGGGCAAGATCGGCCTGCGTCCCCGCGCGGTCGACCAGATGCACGACCACGAGTTGTCGTCGCCCGATGGTCGCGGGACTGGCGGTCTGCGCATACGACGGCCATGCCCAGCCCGCGCCGAGCGCAGCCAGTGCCGATAGCGTTCGCCGGCGGGCAACGGACACGGGGAGCGCATGCTGCGCGGACGGTGCGGGCGATGGACGCATGGCGGGCTCAGGTAGCACGGGTGGCTCACGAAGGGCGGAGCGTAGCCAGCGTTCGTGTCTGCGTTGTGACGCCCGGCCTGTGGATAACTTCGTTGCCGTCGACTTGATACCGATCAACGCGCGCGGAAATTCGTGGGAATACGATCTCGAACATCGCCCCACCTCCGTATGCGCCATGTCAGGCCCCGACTTTCCGTTTCTCTTTCCCTTTTCCTGCCCCTCCCAATCGCCGCCTGCGGCCGTCACGCGCTTCGATCGCGATGCGCTCGCCGACTTCCGCGCGCTGGCCGGACGCATCGATGGCAACGGTCCGCGCTATACGTCGTATCCGACGGCCGATCGTTTCCATTCGGGATTTCCGGAGGCCGGCTATCTCGACGCGCTCGACGATTGCGCGCGGGACGCTTCGGCGCCGCTGTCGCTCTACCTCCATGTCCCCTTCTGCGACAACATTTGCTACTACTGCGGCTGCAACAAGATCGTCACGCGCGATCATGGCCGCAGCAGCCGGTACGTCGACTATCTCGTGCGCGAGATGGTGCTGGTGGCGCAGCGGCTCGGCACGCGGCGCCCCGTCATGCAGTCCCACTGGGGCGGCGGCACGCCGACCTTTCTCGATCCCGGCGAGATGGAACGCGTGATGGCGGCCCTCGATGCGCATTTCGATCTGTTGCCCGAGGGCGAACATGCGATCGAGATCGACCCGCGCACCGTCGACGACGCGCGCATGTCGCGGCTGCGCGATCTCGGCTTCAATCGCATCAGCCTCGGCGTGCAGGACTTCCATCCCGAGGTCCAGCAGGCCATTCACCGCGTGCAGCCGTTCGCGCAGACGCGCGACGCGGTGTTCGCGGCGCGCCGGCTCGGTTTCCGCTCGGTCAGCATGGACCTGATCTACGGGCTGCCGCACCAGACGACGGCGCGGTTCCAGGAAACGCTCGATCGCGTACTGGTACTGCTGCCGAACCGCATCTCGGTCTACAGCTACGCGCATCTGCCGCACGTGTTCAAACCGCAACGCCGGATCGACACAGCCGCGCTGCCGGCGCCGGCCGAAAAGCTCGACATCCTCGTCTCGACGATCGAACGGCTGACGGCGGAGGGGTACGTCTATATCGGCATGGACCATTTCGCGCTGCCCGACGACGACCTCGCGCGTGCCCAGCGCGACGGCCGGCTGCAACGGAATTTTCAGGGCTATGCGACGCATGCGGGCTACGACCAGCTCGGCTTCGGCGTGTCCGCGATCGGGTCGGTGGCGGGACGCTATGTCCAGAACTACCGGACGCTCGACGACTACTACACGGCGCTCGACGCGGACCGCCTGCCCGTGTCGCGTGGCTTCGAGATGTCCGCGGACGACCATCTGCGCAAGACGGTCATCGGCGAGCTGATGTGCAACGGCAGGCTCGATATCGCGCAGATCGAGGCACGCTTCGCTATCGATTTCGCACAGTCTTTCGCCCCCGAACTCCGTGACCTGGACGAACTGGCCACGCAGGGCCTGGTACGCCGCGACCCGACGCGCATCGACGTCACCGCACTCGGCCGACTGCTGGTTCGCCGGATCGCGATGGTGTTCGATCGTTATCTGAGAGAGGCGGAACCGGTGCCGCTGCGGTATTCGCGGGTGGTGTGAGGAGGGCGATGAGTAGAGAATTCAGAGAACGACGAGTTTGCAAACCGATCTCCGCTCGCTTATCATCAAGCCGTTGGGTCCGCTGGGGCGTCGGATAGTTGTTCGTTACCCGAGCGAGCGTACCCTTCAGATTCCAGGCCGCTTTCGAGCGGCCTTTCCTTTTTCTGGCATGCGGGAGGGGCTTCGGCTTGCCTTGCCGGACTGACATCGCCTTTCGGAATGACCGAGTACAACTCGGCTCTCGGCTTCCGTGCCGTCAACTCCAGGATTGCCATGTCCCGCACTGCGCTTCCGTAGCGATCCACGCGTACAACGATACTCCGAACGGTAGTCATCTTGCTCGATGCATGGACGACGGCGGACTCGGCCAGCGCGCTTGTCATTTGAGCTATCACATCGTCGATGGTGTAGCCATCTCTCACGATCCGGCTCTGATGCAAATGCCGCCCAAGAAAGACGATCTCGGGTAGTTCGAGGCCAGGGAGTCCGTGCGCGGTCCTGGCGACATTGATGGCGTCATGTTGTGCGGCTGTCAGTTGGCCGATGAGCATCGGCCTGAGGCGGACGCCTTCTGCGATGTGCTTGAGATGAGCACGAATCTCACCCTCGATACCCTCGAATAGCGGCATGTGCCTGTTCACCTCGTCCAAAGAAAAAGGCCCGCAGTTGCGGGCCTTTTTGAGAATCAGTGCTCGACTCGATACGAGCGTCACTGTCTTCCTTGGCGAGGGAACCAACAATGGCAACAATCCGAATTCAGATCACTGTTTGATCCCAAACAACTCTGTCACTTCGCGGCGTTGACCATGTAGTTCGAGGCTGCGATCACGTCGGCGTCCGGGCCGCCGTAGCCACCCTTCGGCGGCATCACGCCCTTGCCCTTCAGCGCGTAGTTGTGGATGGCGTCCATGCCTTCCGCGATACGCGGGGCCCAGGCCGCCTTGTCGCCGAACTTCGGCGCGCCGGCGACACCGGCGGCGTGGCAGGCGGCGCAAACCTGGTCGTAGACCTTCTTGCCGACCTCGGCCGACGCTGCGGCCGGTGCTGCGGGCGCGGCGGCCGGAGCGGCGGCAGCTGGGGCAGGGGCGGCAGCTGCGGGTGCGGCAGGTGCAGGGGCCGCAGCGGCAGCCGGTGCTGCCGGCGCCGAGGCCTCGGCCTGCGCCGGCGCGGCGGCGGCCGGTGCCGGGGCGGGCGGCTCGGGGAACTTGGCACCGCCGGCGTCGGCCATGTAGACCACGGCGCGGCCGAGTTCGTAGTCGGTGTAGTCGTCAGGCGTGGTGCCGGCGCGCGCGGGCATGGCGCCCTTGCCGTGCAGCACCGAGTTCAGCAGGCCATTGAAGCCCTGTCCGATCCGCGCGGTCCAGTCCCCGGCGGTACCGTACTTGGGCGCGCCGGCCGCACCGGTCGCGTGGCACGCGGCGCAGACTTCCTTGTAGACCTGCTCGCCCGTCTTGAAGACGCGCGGCGCGTTCGGATCCTTGATTTCGAGAGAGGCGATCGGCTTGATCCGATCGTTGACCGCTTCCGCCGTCTGCGTCGATCCGGCCCCTTCGAGGGAACCGTGGCCTACGAAGTTGACCAGCAGGATGATGACAATGATCGGGATCAGGAAGGCAGCAATCACCACAGCGATCAACTGCTTGGGCGTCTTGATGGGAGACTCGTGATGGTCGTTATGGACGTCGTCACTCATACAGAACTCTCGATTTTGCAGGAAACCTGGTGCAGCTCGCGTTTAACGGCTTGCTTTATATGGCCCTTTGTCGGGGGTGGATTCTGTCGCCATCTGCGCCATCGGACTGTCCCGGGTCACGCTCGGGGCAAGCACCGCCTGAAAAGGCAACGCAAGAGCCACGAATCGACGCAAATAGCCAAGGATTATAAGCCCAACCCCGGTGCGTGGGGGCCAAAAGCGGCGGCTGCGAGACCTCCGGACTTCCCTCTCCGGCGTCCCCCGCATGGACGCGGGATCGCAAACGCTGTATCCTATGCGACTTTCCGGCGGCGGCATTCGCCCGCAGCCAAAGTCGTCACCCCAACGCGCCCGTAGCTCAATGGATAGAGTACTGCCCTCCGAAGGCAGGGGTTGCTGGTTCGATCCCAGCCGGGCGCGCCAAGAATTCTCTGCATCGCCGTAAGCCGCCTCCCCGCGTTTGCCGCCAGCGAACGCGGCACGAATTCAAAGATTCGTTGATTGCGACCGTGCTTCCTGCGTCGCATAGTCGAGTCATCCAGCCCATGCCAGTACGCCGTTGCACGCCATCCAGCAACGGCCGAGCCCATGGGCTTCTTTTCGTCCACGACCGGCCTCGCAGACCTTCCCTGACATCCAGGCGCTGATCCGAGCGGCGGTGGGCGCAACCCATTTCTGTGTTGGCAAAAAACGCTTGCCGACTGGAATTTACGCCCATACAATAAATCGATGCTGATCGACTACGACCCTGCCAAGGACATCGTCAATCAGGCCAAGCACGGTGTTTCGCTTGCCACAGCAGGACTGCTGGAGTGGGAGACCGTGTTGATCTCCATGGACAAGCGCAAGGACTACGGCGAGGATCGTTTTCGGGCTTTCGGCTTGCTCGACGATCGTCTCTATCTGGTCGTCTTTACCGTCCGTGGCCAAGGGCTTCGGGCCATCAGCATGCGGAAGGCGAACCAGCGAGAGGTACGACGATATGAACAAGCGTAAGACACCGAAACCCGTGACCGATGCGGAGGACGCAGCCATTCGTCGGGCAGCGGCGTCGGACCCCGACGCGCGCGAGTTGACCGATGAGGAACTGGCGCGCTTGAGGCCGGCCAGTGAAGTGCTTCCGCAACTGGTGGGCAAGGCGAACGCAGCGGCGCTGATGAAGCGCCGTGGGCGTCCGGCGCTGCCGGCCGACGAACGCAAGGTCACGCTCAATATGCGTGCCGACCGCGACGTGGTCGACGCGTTCAAGGCTACCGGCGATGGCTGGCAAACGCGGATCAACGAGATCCTTCGCGCCTATGCCAAGTCTCACAAGATGTTGCCGCAAACGTAGCCATCGCGATGCCAGGCTCATGCATCGAGCGTCTTCATCAGTTCCACGACCCAATCCACGAACACCCGCAGCTTCTCGCTCACATGCCGGTTCGGGCGATAGGCCACGTACATCGGCATCGTCGGCATCTGCCAGTCCTCGAACAACGGCACCAGCGTCTTGCGTGCGACCGGGTCGGTGGCCATGTAGCGCGGTAGCCATAGCGCGCCCATGCCGGCGATGCCCGCGGCCACGAAGGCGTTGCCGTCGTCGACCGTGAGCGTGTAGCGGCCCTGCACGGTCACCGTTTCGTTCCCCCGTTGCATCGAGATCGGGAACGGTTTGCCCGACCGGGCCCAGCGGTAGCCGATCAGGTGGTGTGCGGGCTTGCCCAGATCGGACGGATGTCTGGGCACACCCGCATGCTTCAGGTACGCCGGCGCCGCGTACACGCCTAGCCGAAGCTCGCCGATGGGCCGGGCCACCAGCGACTGGTCGCGCAGCTCGCCGCCGCGCACCACGCAGTCGACGTTCTCATCGATCAGATCGACCATGCGGTCGCTCACGCCGAGGTCGAGGTGGATGTCGGGATAGCGCGCATAGAAATCCGGCAGCGCCGGCACGAGGATCCCGCTTGCGAACGGCGACGGCACGTCCACACGCAGCCGCCCGCGCGGCGCGGCCGACGCCTGCGACAGGCTCGTCTCCGCATCGTCCATCTCCGCCAGCAGCCGAACCACGCGCTCGTAGTACGCGGCCCCATCCTCGGTCACGTTCACCTTGCGCGTGGTCCGGTTCAGCAGCTTCACCCGAAGCCGCGCCTCCAGCTGCTGCACGAGCTGTGTCACCGTCGTCTTGCTCATATGCAGGGTGTCCGCCGCCCTGGTAAAGCTTCCCGTCTCCACGACGCGCGCAAACGCCTGCATGGCGTCGAATCGATCCATTCCGGCTCCCGGTCGGTCCGTTGATTGTTTGGATTCTACAAACAGTGCGGAACAAAGGTACGCGTTTATCGCCGCGACGCCGCTGCGTAAAGTGGTTGCCATCGTGAACTCTTGATGGAGTCAGCCATGACCACCCGCGACGTCGTCTTCCCGCCCAAACGCCACGCCCTCTACGCAAAGAACCGCTATTCGCCTGCGGTCCGCTCCAACGGCTTCCTGTTCGTCTCGGGCCAGGTCGGCAGCCGCGACGACGGCAGCCCCGAACCCGACCTCAAGGCGCAGGTGCGCCTCGCCTTCGAGAACCTCAACGCGATCCTCGCGGCCGCCGGCGGCTCGTTCGAGGACGTGGTCGATGTCACGGTCTTTATGGTCGATCCGCAGAAAACCTTCGAAACCATCTGGGAAGTCGTGCCCGACTACTGGGGCGACGCGCCATATCCCACGATCACCGCGGTCGGTGTCACGTGGCTGTACGGCTTCCAGTTCGAGATCAAGGTGATTGCCAAGGACCGGTCGTGATCAGGTGTCGCTGATCAGTCTGCCCTCGAGCAACCGCATCTTCCGCGTCAATCCAATCGCATCGAGAAACGCCTCGTCGTGGCTCACCACCACCAGCGCGCCTTCGTATGCGCGCAGCGCAGCCTCCAGTTGCGCAACCGCTTCGAGGTCGAGATTGTTCGTGGGCTCGTCGAGCAGCAGCAGCGTCGGTGCCGGCTCCGCGTGCAGGATGCAGGCCAGCACCGCGCGCAGGCGCTCGCCGCCCGACAGGGCTTCGACTGGCAGTGCCATGCGCGCGCCGCGGAAAAGATAGCGGGCGAGGAGGTTGGCGCGGTCGACGGCGGCCATGCCCGGTGTGAACGTCGCGAAGTTGTCGGCGACGGTCGCGGCGGGGTCGAGCAGGTCCAGCCGCTGGGACAGGTACGCCATCCGTCCCGGTCCCCGATAGACCGAGCCCGCGCCGACAGACAGGTTCCCGGCGATCAGGCGCAGCAGCGTCGTCTTGCCCGCGCCATTGGCACCCGTCACCGCGATGCGCTCCGGACCCCGGATATCGAGGTCGACGCCGTCGGCCGCAAAGACGGGCCGGCCATCGCGGAAGACCTGCATGCCTTCCCCGAGAAACACCCGACGCCCCGCCGGGACGCGCGTGCCCGGCAGCGAGAGGTCGAAGCTCGCGGTGTCGCGCAGCGCATCGACGGCGGCGCCCAGTCGGGTCCGGGCATCGTCGATGCGCGCGGCATGCGTGTCGTGCGATTTGCCCGCGGACACCTGCGCCGCGCGCTGGCGCCCGCCGGCGACGATCTTCGGCAGGCCCGCGTCGGGCGCCCGGCGCGCGGCCTGTCCCGCGCGGCGCTCGCCGCGTTCGTGGGCCAGCTGCATGTCGCGCCGTTCGCGGCGAACCGCCTGACGCAGGCCGCGCACCGCTTGCTCGGCCGCGCGCTGCTCGATGTCGACGGCCTCGCGATACAGCCCATAGCCACCGCCATACATCCGCACGATGTGCCGATCGAGCTCGGCGATCCGATCCATGCGATCGAGCAGCGCACGATCGTGGCTCGCGACGATCAGGCATCCGGTCCAGTCGTCGAGCAGACGGTACAGCCGCTCGCGCGCATCGCGGTCGAGGTTGTTCGTCGGTTCGTCGAGCAGCAGCACATCGGGCTGGTCCAGCAGCCGCGACGCGAGACCGAGCGCCATGATCTCGCCACCGCTCAAGGTATGCAGCGCACGCGCGAAATCGATCTCGCCGAGCCCCACACGCGCGAGCGCGATGCGCGTGCGGTCCTCGAGGTCCCAGGCATCGCCGGCCATATCGAACAACGCCGCGTCGGCGCGACCGGACGCAATGGCCGCCATCGCATCGAGCTGCGGGGCGATGCCGAGTGCCTGCGCCACGCGCAGGTCGCCGCCGAGCGGCAGATGCTGCGGCAGCCATGCCACGCGTCCGATGACCTCGATATGGCCGGCCAGCGGCGCGAGTTCGCCCGCGATAAGCCGCAGGAGCGTGCTCTTGCCGGCGCCATTGGGGGCAATCAGGCCTGTGCGGCCGGTGCCGAACGTTGCCGACAGATTGTCGAAGACGGGGGTGCCATCAGGCCAGGCATGGGAGAGATGAGCAATGCGAACGAGCGCGTCGGGCATGGAGGAGATCGCCAGATAAGGCGGCGCCCGGCGTGCGCGACGTCAATCCGTGCGCGCGAGCGGAACACCAGCCGTGTGAACGTGAAACGCGACGGCAACACGGCGCGCATGCACAGCGCGATGACGGTTGCGGTCGCGGGACGGGAGGGCAGGGCCTCGGTTCACATGGCGGTGAGCGATCTCCGAAGGGGATACGCGCATTCTACGCGCAACGGTCAGCCGCGCGCGTTCCAGCGATTGGCGATATAGCGCCCGGCACGGCCGCGTTCGAGGTCGTCCGCGAGCACGCGGGCCGGGTTGCCCGCCACCGTGACGTTGGCAGGCACGTCGCGCGTCACGACGCTGCCCGCGCCCACGGTCACGTTATCGCCGATGGTCACGTCCTCGACGATGCAGACATTGGGGCCGATATAGACGTTGTCCCCGATGGTCGCCGCCTGGCCATGGTTCGCGCCGATCGTCACGCATTGCGAGATATTGCAGTTGGCGCCGATGACCACCGACTCGTTGAGCACGATGCCGCCGAAATGGCCGATATAGAAACCGGGGCCGATGCGCGTGCCGCGCGGAATCACGATGCCGAGCTGACGCTGCTTGCGGCGAAGCATCAGCTTGAGGAACGCGCCGCGCACGCCCGTCGTGCAGGCAGAGGCCAGCCGGAACCATACGAGGTAGTGAAAGCCTTCGGTGGCGACGTAATGCTTAAGGAAAGCTTTGACCGAGGTTTCGCCCGCGACGCGATACAGGTCGCTGCGGATCAGTGTCGTCGCGGAATCGCGGATCGCCTCGCGGCCAGCATGATGCGAGGGGTGCGGAGGGTGCGAGGGGGGCGACGACGATCGACGCGTCGGCGACGCGGGCAGCATCATGATGCGGCGCCCGGTCAGGGGCGAAGCAGGTCGAATCCGCCGAACGCGACCACGCCGCTCAGCACGACAAAGGCAGGCGAGTCGCCTCCCAGCAGAAGGATGGCGGCGGCGAGCCAGGTCGTCAGCGTAAAGGCGATCGTGCGTTTCATGATGCGGCGGCAGAGACGTCCGGCGCATACAGGAAAGGGGGAGCCGGGCGGAAGTTGGCTAAGTATAAACCCGCATCGCGATGTTTTGCTGCGGCGCATCAAACGTCGCTTCCGGCCAACACGAAACGGGCCTTATTCGGCGCCTCATCGGTGTAACCGATTGGGCCGATTCTGACCCCGGCACCGGGCCGCGCACGCCCCGACGCCAACGCCGCCGCCCCCCTGCGGCCGATGGCGCGCGGATTGCATCGCATCGGGATCGGCTCAATCCGAAGGGGAGGTGTGCCATGGCAACGATAGCTTCGGGTCACTTGGAGGCGCTGCGGCAGGCCGTGCACGGCCGTGTGCTGCTGCCCGGCGACGACGGGTACGACGTGGCCCGTACGGTATGGAACGCGACCGTCGATCGGCGGCCGGCCATCATCGTGCAGTGCTCGGGCACGACCGATGTCGTGCACGCGGTGAACTTCGCGCGGGACCGCGGCCTCGTGCTCGCCGTCCGCGGCGGCGGCCACAATATCGCCGGCAGCGCCATCTGCAACGATGGGCTCGTGATCGACATGTCGATGCTGCGCGTGGTGAGCATCGAGCAGCCCGACCGCGTCGCATGGGTGTGCCCCGGCGCCACGCTTGCGGACTTCGATCACGAAGCGCAGGGCTGCGGCATGGCCACGCCGCTCGGCATCAACTCGACGACGGGCGTCGCGGGCCTGACGCTCGGCGGCGGTTTCGGCTGGCTCACGCGCAAGTACGGCATGTCTGTGGATAACCTGCTCGGCGCGATGGTCGTGACGGCCGACGGGCAGCGACGCTGGGCCAGCGCCACCGACGATGCGGACCTGTTCTGGGCGATACGCGGCGGTGGCGGCAACTTCGGCGTCGTCACGCTGTTCCAGTTCCGGCTGCACGATGTGGGGCCGCAGGTCCATGCGGGACTCATCGTGTTTCCGGCCGCGCAGGCGCGCGACGTCCTGCGGCAATACCGCGTGTTCACCGAAACCATGCCCGAAGACCTCAACGTCTGGGCGGTCCTGCGCAAGGCGCCGCCGCTGCCGTTCCTGCCGGCCTCCGCGCATGGCACCGACGTGGTGGTACTCGCCGCGTTCCACCTCGGCACGCCCGAGCAGGTGCAGACGGACATCGCGCCGATGCGCGCGTTCGGGCAGGCCATCGGCGAGCATATCGGGCCGGTGCCCTACACCGCGTGGCAACAGGCCTTCGACCCGCTGCTCGGTCCGGGCGCGCGCAACTACTGGAAGTCGCACAACTTTTCGCGCCTGGACGATGCGGCGATCGACGCGATGATCGACTACGCGGCGCGGCTGCCGTCGCCGTTGGCCGATATCTTCCTCGGCCATGTCGGCGGCGTGGCCAACCGCGTGCCGCCCGACGCCACGGCCTATCACCACCGCGACGCGCGCTTCGTGATGAACGTGCATTCGCGCTGGGAGCGCCCGGACGAGGATGCCAACTGCATCGCCTGGGCGCGCGACTTCTTTCGCGCGACGCAGCCGTATGCGAGCGGCGGCGTCTACGTGAATTTCCTGACCGAAGATGAAGCGGGGCGCACGAGTGACGCGTATGGGTCCAACTATGCGCGGCTCGCCGCGCTGAAGAAGCGCTACGATCCGCACAACCTGTTCTGCACCAACCAGAACATCGCGCCAGCGTCCTGACCGCAATTCCCACCGCCGGCCCGCGCGTTGCTATCATCACGCGCATGGCCGGCGAATTCCACATCCCTCACCACGAATACGAGATCACCGCGATCCGCGCGCAGGGCGCGGGTGGGCAGAACATCAACAAGGTGTCCAACGCGGTGCATCTGCGCTACGACGTGCGCGCGTCGTCGCTGGCGGCCGACCACAAGGAACGATTGCTCGCGCTCAGCGATCACCGCATCACGCGCGATGGCGTGGTCGTGATCAAGGCCCAGCAGCATCGCAGCCTCGAGCTCAATCGCGAGGACGCGATCCGCCGGCTCCACGAGCTCGTGCTGAGCGTGGCCGAGGCCCCGCGCACACGGCGCGCGACGCGCCCAACGTTTGCTTCGCGCGTGCGGCGGCTCGAAGGCAAGACGCAGCGCAGCCAGGTCAAGGCGCTGCGCGGCAAGGTGACCGATCACTGAATCAGGGATTACCGAATCCGCGCGGGAGCACGCCGCGCACGAACTGCGCGGCCTCGTCGAGCGCGCGCCGCGCCTCCGGCAGAAACGGATGGTAGATCTGCCACACGTGCGGTACACGCTTCCAGATGCGCAACTCGGCCTTGCCGCCGGCCGCGCGCACGCGATCGACAAGCCGGCGCGAGTCGTCGAGCAACACCTCGCGATCGCTCGCCTGCACGAACAGCGGCGGCAGCGCCGACATCTCTTCCTTGCTTGCATAGAGCGGCGATACGAGGGGATCGGTGGCGGGAATATCGCCCAGATAGAAGCGCGCCGCGCGCCCGACCGATTCGCCATGGAACATCACGTCGCTGCGATCGTTCGTGCGTAACGTTTCGCCCGTGGCCGCGAGGTCGGTCCACGGCGAGAACAGCAGCGCGCCCGCGGGCATCGGCAATCCCTCGCGCTGCAGGGCGATCAGCGTCGCCAGCGCCAGTCCGCCGCCGGCCGAGTCCCCCGCCAGGACGAGATGCCGTGCCGACAAGCCGCGTGCGAGCAGTGCGCGATAGGCCGTCAGCGCATCGTCGAGCGCGGCCGGATGCGGATGTTCGGGCGCGAGCCGGTAGTCGAGCGAGAACAACTGCACGCCCGACTTCTCGGCCAGCGCGAGCGTCAGCGGGCGATGCGTCTGCGGCGAGCAGAAGTAATAGCCGCCGCCGTGCAGATAGAAGATCGTCGGCGTATCGACCTGGGTCGCCACGTCGTCATTGTCGGCGCCGTTCGCATGTACCGTGAGCAACGGCCGCGTCCATTCGCCGGGCAGGTCGGGCGCCGTGGAGGCCCCGATGCGCCAGCCTTCCGGAATGCGCGCCTGATGACCGAACTGGCTCATCGCGCGCCGCGTGCCGGGAATGTCGATCTGCTCGGGCGGCGGCCCGCGCTTGAGCTTCTTCCGCAATCCGTACGACAGCAGCAGGTTCTGCAGACTCATCGGCGATCTCTCCGGCATGACGATTCAAACGCGCCTACGACAGCTTGGCGGCCGCCTTCGCGGTACGCGGGAGCGCCGCGGTCGATGTGGCCAGTGCGCCGAGGTTCGGCGCGCCGGCACTGGCACCCAGCAGCAGCCAGCGAATCAGCTGCGTGGCCTGCAGCGCCAGCCGCTTGCGTTCGGCGGCACCGGCCTCGAGGTAGTCGGCCGAGGCATGGAACAGATGCGAGACCACGTAGCGGCTGAAATCGTCGAGCGCCGCGCGCGGCAGGGCCGGGCATAGTTCGAGCCGCTCGATATCCTCGGCCATCTCCGCGGCGATGGCCGCAAGCAATGCGCGAATGGCTTCGCGCAACGCGGGCTGCGGCCCGGTGATCCCGCACAGGCCGACGACGAAGGCATCGGCATGCGCGCGCGCGTACGCAAAGAATGCCTCGCACGCACGCGTCGCCACCTCCTGCGGATTGTCGCGGGCGGCGGCCCAGCGTACCGCGCGCAGCATCGGCCGCAGCTCGTCGCTGACTTCGGCGAGCGCGGTCACCGCGAGATCTTCCATATCGCGGAAATGGCGATAGAACGTATTGGGATTGAGTCCCGCCTCGCGCGCGAGTTCCCGCAGGCCGAGCGCGGCGAAGCTGCGGCGCGCGGCGGCGAGGCGCAGCGCGGCATCGATAAGCCGGCGCTTGCCGTCGGCAATGTCTTCCATGTTCTCTCGCGTTATCGAAGAATCGAACGATCACTCGGTTCGCACGCATTGACTTTGCCTGCAAAGTAGACGATTGTCTACGGAAGATTTTCTCGGACAATCCCCCGCCATGGCCTCCCAGACGTCCGGCTCCGCCGCTCCACCGTTCGCATCGGCATCGCTGGAACCCATTCCGCGCGATCCGGGACTGCCGATCCTCGGCAATCTGCTGCAGATCACGCCCGGCGCCGTCGGGCAGCATCTGCTGGCGCGCAGCCGGCATTTCGACGGCATCTTCGAGCTCAATTTCGCGGGGCGGCGCGTCCCGTTCATCAGCTCGGTCGAACTGGCCACGGAGGTGTGCGACGTATCGCGCTTTCGCAAGGTCATCGGGCCGCCGCTGTCCTACCTGCGCGACGTGGCCGGCGATGGCCTGTTCACCGCGCACAGCGACGAGGCCAACTGGGGTTGCGCGCATCGCATCCTGATGCCCGCGTTCAGCCAGCGCGCGATGAAGGGCTACTTCGACGTGATGCTGCGCGTCGCCAATCGTCTTGTGGACAAGTGGGACAGGGAAGGCGCCGACGCCGATATCGCCGTCGCCGACGACATGACGCGCCTGACGCTCGATACCATCGCGCTATCGGGCTTCGGCTACGACTTCGATTCGTTCTCGCGCGCGCAGCTCGACCCCTTTATCGTCGCGATGGCCGGCGCGCTCGGCGAAGCGATGGACAAGCTCACGCGCATGCGCGTGCAGGACCGCTGGTTCAAGGGCGCCGAGCACCGCCAGTTCGCGGCAGACATCGCCTATATGCGCGACGTCGTCGACGACGTGATCCGCCAGCGCCGCGCGGCGCCGGCCGCATCCGCGAAGGGCGCCGACCTGCTGAACCTGATGCTCGAAGCGCGCGATCCGGAAACGGACGTGCAACTCGACGACGCGAATATCCGCAATCAGGTCATCACGTTCCTGATTGCGGGGCACGAGACCACGAGCGGACTGCTGACTTTTGCGCTGTATGAACTGCTGCGCAATCCGGGCGTGCTCGCGCAGGCGTATGCGGAAGTGGACGCGGTGTTGCCGGGCAACGCACCGCCGGTCTACGCCGACCTCGCGCGCCTGCGGGTGCTGGAACGCGTGCTCAAGGAAACGCTGCGGCTGTGGCCCACGGCGCCCGCGTTCGCCGTGGCGCCGTTCGAGGACACCGTGATCGGCGGGCGCTATGCGATTCCGAAAGACCGGCGCGTATCGGTCGTGCTGACCGCGCTGCATCGGGACCCCAGGGTGTGGGCCGATCCCGAGCGCTTCGATATCGACCGGTTCCTGCCGGAGAACGAGGCCGCATTGCCGCCGCATGCGTATATGCCGTTCGGCTCGGGCGAGCGCGCGTGCATCGGCCGGCAGTTCGCGCTGACCGAGGCCAAGCTCGCGCTCGCGCTGATGCTGCGCAACTTCGCGCTCAGCGATCCGCACGACTATCAGTTCCGGCTCAAGGAAACGCTGACGATCAAGCCCGACAACTTCGTGCTGCGCGCGCGCAGGCGCCGGGCGCACGAGCGGCTTGTCGCGTCGGGGACGACGCGGGCCGAGTCGACCGCGGCCGCACCCGCGCAGGTGCGGGGCAATGGACAGTCGCTCACGGTGCTCTGCGCGTCGAGCCTCGGCACCGCACGCGAACTGGCCGAGCAGATTCACGCGGGCGCGGTCGCGTCGGGCTTCGATGCCACGCTGCGCGACCTCGACGCCGCCGTGGGCGATCTGCCCGGCGCGGGCATCGCCGTGGTCGTCGCCGCCACCTACAACGGCCGCGCGCCGGACTCCGGCCGGCGCTTCGAAGCGATGCTCGATGCGGACGAGGCCGCCGGCTATCTTGCGGAGGCCGGAGCGAAGGGACTGCGGCTCGCCTTGCTCGGCTGCGGCAACTCGCAATGGGCCACATACCAGGCGTTTCCGCGGCGCGTGTTCGATTTCTTCGTCGCCGCCGGCGCAACGCCGCTGCTGCCGCGTGGCGAGGCCGACGGCAATGGCGACTTCGACGGTGCCGCCGACCAGTGGCTCGCCCAACTCTGGCAGGCGCTGGAAGCGGATAGCGCGGCGATGAGCGGCGGCCTGGGCGTCCATGCCGATCTGCGCAGCATGGCCGCGATTCGCGCCGATACGCTGCCCGCCGGGACGCAGGCCTTCACGGTGCTGTCCAACACCGAACTCGTGCAGGATCCGTCTGGCCTGTGGGACTTCGCGCGCGAGGCGCCGCGCACGTCCACGCGCGATATTCGCCTGCGGCTGCCACCGGGTACCACCTACCGCGCGGGCGATCATGTTGCGGTGTGGCCGCAGAACGCGCCCGAGCTCGTGACGGCGCTGTGCGAACGGCTCGACCTCGATCCGCAGGCGATGGTGACGCTGTCGGCCACGCATGGCACCGCGCGCGGGCTGCCGATCGGCGAGGCATTGCCCGTCGCGCAGTTGCTCACGCATTTCGTCGAGTTGCAGGACGTGGTGTCGCGGCAGACGTTGCGCGCGCTGGCGCAGGGCACGCGCTGTCCGTTCACGCGCGAGCAACTGCAGACGCTCGCCTCCGACGACGAGGCGCAGGGTTACGCCGCGCGCGTGGCGGCACCACGGCTTGGCTTGCTCGACGTGCTGATCGCGCATCCGGCCATCTCGCTATCGCTGGCACAGCTGCTCGACTGCACGGTGCCGATGCGGCCGCGCTTCTATTCGATCGCCTCGTCGCCGCTGGTGTCGCCCGATGTGGCCACGCTGTTGGTGGGCACGGTATGGGCACCCGCGCTGTCGGGCCGCGGGCAATTCCGGGGGGTGGCGTCGACATGGCTGCAGGGACTCGCACCCGGCGCGCAGGTCTCGGCGTCGATACGCACACCGAACCCGCCGTTCGCGCCCGAGGACGATGTTTCGGTGCCGATGATCCTGATCGGTCCGGGTACGGGGCTCGCACCGTTCCGCGGCTTCCTCGAGGAACGCGCGGCGCAGCGGGCTGCGGGAATCCCCGTGGCCGCGGCGCAGCTGTACTACGGATGCCGCCATCCGGCGCACGACTGGCTCTATCGGGACGATATCGAGCGCTGGGCCAGCGATGGCGTGGCCGACGTGCATGTCGCGTACTCGGTGATGGACGGGGCGCCGCGCTATGTGCAGGACCTGCTGTGGACGAATCGCGCCGATGTATGGGCGCGGCTCGAAGCGGGGGCGACGGTATATGTCTGCGGCGATGGCCGGCGGATGGCACCGGCCGTGCGGCAGACCCTGATCGACATCGCGGTAGCGGCGGGCGGCATGGACACCGCCCGCGCGTCGGACTGGCTGGCGACGATGGTGGCGCGGGGACGCTACCGGCAGGACGTGTTCAACTAGGCGACCTCCCGCGCACTCAGGCTCAGCGCTGTGCGCTCTGCAGCGCCGCAATCCGCGATTCGATCGGCGGGTGGCTCGAGAACAGGCCCATCCACGACTTGCCGCCCGCGATGCCCATTGCCTGCATGTTCTGCGGCAGGCCATCGGCGTCGAGACCGCCGAGGCGGCGCAGTGCCGAGACCATCGGCGAAGGTGTGCCCATCAGCCCGGCCGCGCCCGCGTCGGCGCGGTATTCGCGATGGCGCGAGAACGCCGCCACGATGATGCTGGCCAGAATGCCGAACACGATCTCGCAGATCACCACCGTGATCATGTAGCCGATGCCGGGGCCGCTCGACTCTTCGTCATTGCGGCGCAGCCACGAGTCGACGAAGTAGCCAACCACGCGCGCCATGAAGATCACGAAGGTGTTCACCACGCCCTGGATCAGCGTAAGCGTGACCATATCGCCGTTGGCGATGTGCGCGACCTCGTGCGCGAGCACGGCCTCGACTTCTTCCTGCGACATCGAGTTGAGCAGGCCCGTGGACACCGCCACGAGCGAGTTCTTCCTGGAGGCGCCGGTCGCGAATGCATTCGGCTCGCCATCGTAGATGGCCACTTCAGGCATCGGCAGGCCCGCGCGCGTGGCGAGCTTCTCGACCGTCTGCACGAGCCAGAACTCGGTGGTGGTGCTCGGGTGCGTAATGACCTGCGCGCCCGTCGACCACTTGGCAATGGTCTTGGACATCAGCAGCGAGATGAACGAGCCACCGAAGCCCATCAGCGCGGCGAACACGAGCAGCATGCCAAGGTTGAGGCCATTGGCGGTGAGGAAACGGTTCACGCCCAGCAGGCTGGCCGTGAGGCTGAGGACGAGCACGACGGCGAGGTTGGTCGCCAGGAACAGGAAAATGCGTTTCATGGTTTGTGGGTGGAGCCAGAAAGTCGCGGCGGATGCCGCGGAAGCATGACGTACCGATGTTGGGAACAACGGCACGCCGCGCGGAAAAACAAGGCGAATACGGTGGGCGCGCGACGGCGGCATGCCGCGCGCGGGCAAATCAGCCGCGCGGCGGGCGCGGCAGGCGGGGAAGGTCGGGATCCGGCAAGGTGATGCCGGCATAGCGGGGCAGCGCGCCCTGCACGTCATGCACAGCCACGCGCAGCGGGGGCGGCGGCAGCAGTTGTTCCGCGAAGTCGGCGCCCGGCGGCGACGGCTCGGTGGTGTCCGCGGGATAGGGCGATTCGGCAGGCCCGCCGCTGTCGGCGAGATCGCCGAAGCCCGTCTGGCTCGCGATGGCAATGTCCCCGAGCGTCGGGGCGGACGCGATATGCGCACTCGCCTCGCACACCGCGGGGGTTCCGGGCATGGACGCACCGGTGCCTGCCCAGGCCTGCAGCGGCAGGAAGGCAAGCAGCACGATCGTCAGCATGAGCCGGAAAAATTGCACGAATGTAATGCACATCTGGGCATCGCCCGATGCAGGGAATTCTACAGGATGGCGAGCCGCTTATCCGACGACCCGCAATGCGGCACGCGTACCCCACCATGCGGCCTCCTCGAACACCGACAGCCCCGACAGGTCCGCATGGGCGAACAGCACCCGGCCGTCGGCCTCCCGCAATGCCGCGATCCCGGCGTTGGACAGGAATCCCGGCGTCGGCGTGGCCATGGCGTGGCCGCGCGCGGTAATCTCCACGGCGTCCGCATGGCGCCAGAAGTCGCGGCCGTAGACCGCGCGCAGGTCGGTGGTGGCCAGCGCCATGAGTTCGGCGGGCGTGGCCGTGGCCAGCCAGCGGCGGATATCTCCGGGGCGCTCCGCCGCGGCGCCACCGCGGTACGCGGTATCGTCGAGCGGGCAATAGGCTGTAAACACAGTCTCGGCGGGGCGGGCCTGCCGGATCCACTGATGCGTGGCCACCACATAACCGAGCCCGCGGCCGCCGTGCACGACGTTGTCCCATGCGAGCGGCACGCCAGCGGCTTCATCCGGAAAGCCCCGCAGATGAAAGCTCGAGACGAGCCACGGCGCATGCGGCGTCAGATGCCGGGCGGGGTCGAAACCATACCGGCGCAGATCCATGATGCGCGCGGCCACGTGCAGCGGCATCGCGCAGATGACACGGCGCGCGCGGACGCGCCATGCGCGTGGCGCGGCGCCGGAGGCCACCCCGCCAGGCCAGTCTACGCCCTCGACGACCACGCCATGGGAGTGTTCCCCGACGCGGATGGCCATGCCCGGGCGACGCCACGGCTGGCGGCGCGTACCCATCTGCGCACCCTGGCGCGCATCGATTCGCTGTACCAGCCGCGACACCAGTCCGTGCAGGCCGTCGGACCACGTCAGCACGGCGCCATCGGCCGCGTTGCGCGCGTGCCCGCCGCGGCTGGCAAAGTAATGGAGGCCGGCCCACGCCGAAACGGTGTCATGACCGGCCCCGTAGTCGTCGCGGCAGCAGTAGTCGGCGTACCAGTGCAGCGTCGGCGCGGTAAAGCCCTCGGCCAGCATCCACTGCCGGAACGTCTGGCGATCGAGCGCGCGCCAGGCCGGATCGCGCGACGCCAGCGCGAGCGGGATGGTGAACACCTTGCGCCCGTCGCTACCCACCGCATGGCGCAGCGTATCGAGCCGCGCGAAAAACGCCGCGTGCTGACGGGCATCGTCGCCGGGCAGCGCGTTGTCCGGTACCAGCCCATCGTGCCATGCGCCATCGAGGAACAACCGCTCCTCCGGGCCGTGCACGAGCACGCGTTCGTCGTAATGCGGCCGTGCGTCGAATGCATCGCGCTCGATCACGCCGATGTCGGCGAGCATCTCGCGCACGTGCGTCGACTCTTCCGACGGCAGCGGCAGGTAATGCGCGCCGCGCGGAAAGCTGACGTCGCCGAGCCGCCCGCCTGCCGCGTTACCACCGAACTCGGGACCGTCGATCATGACAAAGTCATGACATCCGGCGCGCGAGAGCTGCCACGCCGCGGCGATGCCCGCGGCGCCGCTGCCAAGGATCGCGACCTCGGTCGTCAGGTCGTCGCCCGCGTCCCGGCCACCGGCGATCCCGGACCCGCCATCGCGCAGCGCGTGGCCTTCGGCCATGCCCGGCCGCAGCACGATGGGATCGGGCTCGCGCAGCCCGAGTCCCGCAAGAAAGCGCGCCGCATCGCCGTCGAGGCGATCGCATCCCGCCAGCGCGGTAGCGCCCGCGGCGAGCAGAAAGCGGCGGCGGTCCCAATGCATGCCCACTCTCAGCGGATCACGTTACGCCAGTCCCGCTCGAAATCGTGCACGAGCGTCTGCTCGTTGAGCCGGTTGGCCGTGCCCTCGCGCGGCGCCATGTCCGCCGGAAAGCGGAACATCAGCGCGGTGCTGTCCGCATCGAGGAATTTCATCGGCACGTCGTAGTGCGTCGGCGGCGTGTAGTCGCCGCGCTTGCCGGCGAGGATAAAGCCCCATTCGCCGAACGACGGCACGTAGGTGTGATACGGCCACGTGTGCAAGCCGGCCTCGCGCAGCGTGGCATCGATATCCCAGAACGAGCGCGGCGCGTAGTACGGCGATGTCGATTGGACGACCGCATACCCCTTCTCCGCAAGGTGGCGCGAGAGGAGCCGGTACATCGGTACCGAGTAGAGCTTGCCGAGGCCGAAGTTGGACGGATCGGGCAGGTCGACGATGATCGCGTCGAAGCTTTCGCTGTTCTGCTCGAGCCATTGCGCGGCATCGGCATTGACCACGGTCACGCGCGCATCGGTCAGCGAGCCCTGGTTCAGCGCGCGCAGCGGCTCGCTGCGCGAGAACAGCGTGGTCATGGCCGGGTCGAGGTCGACGAGCGTCACGTGCTCGATGCCGCGGTACTTGAGCACTTCGCGCAGCGCCAGACCGTCGCCGCCGCCGATGACGAGCACGCGGCGCGCCCACGGCAGCGCCTGCAGCACGGGGTGCACGAGCGCCTCGTGGTACCGGTGTTCGTCGCGCGACGAGAACTGGAGGTTGCCGTTGATATAGAGCCGCAGGTCGTCCTTCCAGCGTGTGATCACCAGCCGCTGGTATGGCGTGGTCTCGCTGTGGATGATCTCGTCGCCGAACAGCCCGCGCTCGGCCCAGTGCGTGAGGTGCGACGATCCCGCGAAGCCGGCCGTCAGCACGGCCAGCACCATGCCCGCGCGCAGCATGCGGGCGGGCACCTGCGTGAGTTCGGCGCGGAAGATGCGCAGCGTGAACAGCGCCACCGCCACGTTGAGCATGCCGAACAGGAAGCCCGTGCGCGACAGCCCGAGCCGTGGCGCCAGCACGAGCGGAAACACGAGCGAGACGGCCAGCGCGCCGAGATAGTCGAACGTCAGCACGCGGCTCACGAGCTCGCTGAACGCGGCGCGGCGCGCGTTGAGGATGCGCATGACGAGCGGAATCTCCATGCCCACGAGCACGCCGATCACGAATACCAGCGCATAGAGGGCCGTGCGAAACGGCGCGGACAGCCAGGCGAACACCACGAACAGCAGCGCGGCCGAGATACCGCCGAGCAGCCCGACGAGGATCTCGATATCGATGAAGCGCGCGAGCACGTCTTCGTCCTTCACGTACCGCGACAGCCACGAGCCCACGCCCATCGCGAACAGATAGCAGCCGATGATCGACGAGAACTGGAGGATCGAGTCGCCGAGCAGGTAGCTGGACAGCGCGCCGGCGATGAGCTCGTAGCCGAGTCCGCACGAGGCGACGATCAGGACGGAAAGAACGAGGGTACGGTCGCGCATGAAGGGGCGGCAGGACGGCGGGTGAAAGCCGGTGAGGGCGGATGAGGGCGGGTGAGCGCGGCGCGAAGGAGGGGTTCTGAAGCGACCGCTTCTGAGTTTATACTTGGCCGCAAATCGTGTCGATGCGTGGCCACGCCACGCCTGGCCATAACAACGAGGGCACCGGCAAGACCATGCAACCGATCATCGCCTCGACGATCATTGATTCATCGATCATGAATTCGATCTACGCCTATGCGACGCACCTGCTGGCCAGTCTCGTGCTGCTCGCCGTGTTCGTCGGAGTCTACACCAGGATCACGCCATTCCATGAGTTCGCGCTCATCCGCAAAGGCAATATGGCGGCCGCGCTATCGCTGGGCGGCAGTACGCTCGGCTTCTGCTTCACGCTGTCCTCGAGCATCCAGCACAACGACGACTTCATGATGTTCCTGCTGTGGGCGCTGGGCGCGATGGTCGTGCAGGCCGCCGCCTACGCGGCGCTCACGCGCGCGCTGCCGGACATGAACGCCGCGATCGAATCGAACAATATCGCCATGGGCGGCCTGATGGGCACGCTCTCGGTAACGGTGGGCGTGCTCAATGCCGCCTGCCTGTCGTGACAGGGAAAAAGGGAGCGATCATGAGCATCGGGTCATTCATCAAGAAGCAGTTCGTCGACATCATCCAGTGGACCGAGGACACGGATGGCGTGCTGGCATGGCGCCACCCGATGGAGGACATGGAGATCCAGTACGGCGGCAGCCTGACGGTGCGCGAGTCGCAGATGGCGGTGTTCGTGAACGAAGGCAAGATCGCCGATGTCTTCGGTCCCGGCATGTACAAGCTGACGACCCAGACGCTGCCCGTCCTCACTTATCTGAAGAACTGGGACAAGCTGTTCGAGTCGCCCTTCAAGTCGGACGTCTACTTCTTCAGCACGCGCCTGCAGATCGGCCGCAAATGGGGCACGCCGCAGGCCATCACCATTCGCGACGCGGACTTCGGCATGGTGCGGCTGCGCGCGTTCGGCCTGTACTCGTACAAGATTGCCGATCCGGCAAAGTTCTATAGCGAGATCAGCGGCACGCGCGCGTCGTACTCGCGCGACGAAGTGGAAGAGCAGCTGCGCAACCTGCTGATCGCGACGATGACGAGCACGCTCGGCGCATCGTCGGTGCCGTTCCTCGACATGGCCGCGAACCAGGGGTTGATGTCGCAGACCATTCGCGAGAAGCTCGCGCCCGAGTTCGAACGCTACGGCGTGGCGCTCGACAACTTCGCGGTGACCAACGTGTCGCTGCCCGAGGAACTGCAGAAGGCCATCGACACGCGGATCTCGATGGGCATGATGGGCGATATGTCGCGCTACACGCAGTACCAGGTCGCCAGTTCGATCCCGCTCGCGGCACAGAACGAGGGCGGCGTGGCCGGCCTCGGTGCCAGTCTTGCCGCCGGCGCGGTGATGGGGCAGGCGATGGCCGGGGGGCTCGGTGTTGCGCCGGCGGCCGGCACGCCCGCGCCCGCGGTGCCCGCCGCGGCGGCACCGGCTGCCGACGATCCCGCCGCCCGCCTGGGCAAGCTCAAGGAACTGCTCGACAAGGGACTCGTCACGCAGGCGGAGTTCGACGCCGCCAAGGCCGAGATCCTCAGGAAGCTCGTCGGCTGATCGGACTGCATGCAAACGGTCAACTGTCCGGGCTGCGGCGCGGAGGTCAGCTTTCGTTCGTCCGCCGCGGTCATGGCGGTCTGCGAGTATTGCCAGAGCACGCTGCTCAGGGACGCCGATTCCGTCCGCGACATCGGCAAGATGTCGGCCGTGCTCGAGGACTACACGCCGCTGCAGATCCATACGAGCGGCCGGTGGGAGGGGCAGGGCTTCACGCTCGTCGGCCGCATCCAGTTGCGCTATGACGCGGGCCTCTGGAACGAGTGGTACGTGCTGTTCGACGACGGCTCCGACGGATGGCTCGCCGATGCGTCGGGCCAGTACATGCTGTCGCGCCGCGTGCGGCCGGAGGCCGTGGCCAGTGCCACATCGGACCCGCTGCCGCCGTTCGCGCGCCTGCGCCCGGGCACGCAGCTGCGTTACGAGAGCCTGCCGTTCGTGGCCGGAGACGTCCGCGCGGCGCGCTGCACGGGCGGACAGGGCGAACTGCCGTTCTCGGTCGGCGCGGGATGGACCACGCAGGTCGCGGACTTCCGTTACGAAGGCCGCTTCCTGACGCTCGACTACGCCGACGGCGAACCGCCCGCGGTCTATGCGGGGCAACTGGTCACCCTGGACCGTCTGCAATGCCAGCTGTTGCGCGCGGCGGACGAGATCGGCCGGACCGCCGACCGCTATCGCGGCAAGGCGGTGCCGCTCGCCTGCCCGCATTGCGGCAGCCCGATCGCCTATCGCGCGGGTACGGCGAACTTCGTGATTTGCTCCAGTTGCCATAGCGAAGTCGACTGCACCACGTCGACGGCGCTCGTGCTCGCCAAGCATGAAGAAGTCGAGGCACTGCACACGAGCCTCGCGCCGGGCGACGTCGGCACCATCGATGGGAAGCCGTACACGGTGCTCGGCCTGCTGCAGTGCACGGACAACGACGACGAGGAAACCTCGACCTGGGTCGAATACCTGCTGTTCAACGAGGACGCGGGACTGCTGTGGCTCGTCGAGCAGGACAGCGGCTGGGATCGCGTGCGCGTGCTCGACGTCTGGCCGAAGCAGAGCGGCGCGAGCGAGGTCACGTTCGAAGCCAAGCCATATCGCAAGGGTTTCACGTACGAGAGCGAGGTGCTGTACGCGGCGGGCACGTTCAACTGGCGCGTGCAGGCCGGCGACAAGACGCAGCTGACCGAGTACGGCTCGCCGGCGCGGCGGCTCACGCAGGAGACCAGCGAAACGGAGATCGTCTGGACGCTGTCGACGACGGTGTCGCGAACGCAGGTCTCGCTCTGGTTCCAGGACAACAAGGCGCTCGCCGAGGCCGCGAAGCTGCCCGAACAAAAGCGATCGGCGGGAGCCGTCGATGACCTCGGCTATTGCACGCGCGCGGCGTGGGGCTTCGTGTTCCTGCTGTGGCTGCTGAACCTGCCGATGGTGCTGATCGGCCGCGAAGACTGGGACGGGCTGATTTACGGGACGCTGGCGCTGTGGGCGCCGATCTGGATCGCGCGGCATTACGGCGGATCCGGCAGCGGGGATGAGGACTGAGGGATGCGGATACTGTTTCTCGTGTACGGCATGATCGTGCTGTTCGGCGCGACGATGTACACCTACAAGTCGGTGGGCGGCAGCGGCGGTGGCAGTGGCGGTGGCACGTCGTCCCGCGGCTGGAGCGGTTCCAGCGGCGGCGGCTGGTCGTCCGGGGGCGGCCACAAGTGAACGCGCCCGTGCTGCCATGCCCGCCGGTCTTGGGCCGCCACCTGCTGCTGGACATGCAGGGGGTGCCGGCGGCGGTGCTGACCGATGCCACGCGCATCGAGCAGATCCTGCACGACGCCGCCCGCGCGGCCGGCGCGACGCCCATCGCCTCCCGCTTCCAGCATTTCGGGCCGGGCCTCGGCGTGACGGGCGTGCTGCTGCTGCGCGAGTCCCATATCAGCATCCATACGTGGCCCGAGTACGGGTTCGCGGCTGTGGATATCTTCATGTGCGGCCAGGCGGCGCCCGAGCGCGGCGTCGAGGTCATCGTCGGGGCGCTGGCCCCGGCGTCACACCACGTCCGCGATGAAGCGCGTGGCCCGGCGTCGGGGCCCGGCCGCCAAAACCCCTGACGCCGACAGGGCTTCCCGCATTGCCCTACACTGGTAAAACCCTGTAACGACTACAGGGATGTTGGCAAGGAGCCTGTCATGCGCATCGGCGAACTGTCGCGCCACAGCGGCTGCGATATCGAGACCATCCGGTATTACGAGCGGGAAGGGCTGCTGGACGCACCGCAGCGCGAGGACAACGGCTACCGCCGGTATGGCGACGGCCATCTGGTGCAGCTCAACTTCGTGCGGCACTGCCGTTCGCTCGGCATGAGCCTCTCCGACGTGCGCCGCCTGCGCGATTTCCAGCGCAATCCGTCGCTGGCGTGCGACGACATCAATCATCTGCTGGACCGCCAGATCGACCAGATCCACACGCAGCGCGTGGCATTGGAAGCGCTCGAGGGCCAGCTGCGCGCACTGCGCGAGACGTGTGCGACGCCCCACCCGGCGAGCGAGTGCGGCATCCTCCAGAACCTCCAGCAGGCCGCCGAGGGCGCTCCCTGCGAGTGCCACGCGCACACGCACTGATATTCCGCGCACCCGTTCGTCCGCACTCCGGGCGTTTCACGGCGTGCAACGCACCATTCGTCGCAGCGGTATTTTTCCTTGCGGACGAACCTTCTACTCTTCAGCCTGTGCCCGCGCTGCCACCAAGATGGCCGATTAGCAAGCGGGCCGCATACAGTTGAAGGAGTCCCAGATGATCGCCAAACGCATGCTTGGCGGCGCCCTTGTCCTGGCGGCATACGTCGCCTCGGCCACCGCGTTCGCCGCACCCGCCGCCAAGAAGGTCGGCAAGATGGATGTCTACGCCGACGCGTCCCGCGCGGCCAAGGCCGACGTATATACCGATGGTTCCAAGCGCGACAAGTTCGACCCGTTCACCGACGGCCTGCGCCAGGGCAAGTTCGATACGTTCACCGACGGCACGCACACGTTCAGCGGCGAGATCTCGGCCTCCGCGCTCGAGAATTCGCGCAACGGCGACCTGTACGGCTATCGCGTCTGATTACCCGCCCTCACGGCAATCGTGAGGGCCAGCAGTTTTCTCTCCCACCTGCCCGGCCGACCTCCTCCTTCTCTCTCCGCCGGGCAGGTGATTTTTCCCCCACGCTTTTCCAATTCGCACTGCGGCTTGCAGGGTTTTCGCTGCTTATAACTGCCGCGCGGCAAACGTGTCGCATTTGCGGATGTCGCCCGTCGTCAGACCCTGGCGCAGCCATCGCACGCGTTGCTCGCTCGTGCCGTGCGTGAACGCTTCCGGCACCACATATCCCTGCGCCTGACGCTGCAGCCGGTCGTCGCCGATCGCGGCCGCGGTTTTGAGGCCTTCTTCCACGTCGCCCGGCTCCAGCAGTTGCTGGTTGGCCTTTTGCGCGGTGGCCGCCCATACGCCGGCGAGGCAATCGGCCTGGAGTTCGAGCCGCACGGACAGCTGGTTCGCCTGCGCCTCGCTCATGCGACGGCGCGCGGCGTCGACCTTGGCGGACACGCCGAGCAGGTTCTGCACATGGTGGCCGATCTCGTGCGCGATCACGTACGCCTGCGCAAAGTCGCCACCGGCACCGAACCGCTGGCGCAGTTCGTCATAGAACGCGAGGTCGATATAGACCTTCTGATCGCCGGGGCAATAGAACGGACCCATCGCGGACTGTCCCGTACCGCACGCGGTCGGCGTCGCGCCGCTGAACAGCACCAGCGTCGGCGGCGCATACCGGCGATTCAGGTCCGTCTCGAAGATGTGCTCCCATGTGCGCTCGGTATTGCCGAGCACCTTGCGCGTGAACACGGTCAGCTGGTCGGTGGCGGGCGGGCGATGCTGCTGCGGCGCGTGCTGCGGTTGCTGCTGCTGGCCCTGGATCACCGACGCGCCCTGGAAGATCACCGAGGGGTCGATACCAAAAAAGTACGACGCGGCCAGCGCGACGATGACCGTGCCGATGCCGATGGTGCGGCCGCCGACCGGAAGTCCGAATCCACCGCCGCCTCCATAACCGCCGCCGCGGCGGTCTTCTACGTTCTGACTTTCGGCTTCGTCATCGAGACGCATGGATACTCCGTGAGATCGGGAACGCCGGCAGCCGCATGCGTGACATCGCGCCGCTGCCGTCATGCCGTGGAGTATAGCAACGGCGCCATGCCTTCCGGAGTCCTCCGCCGTCTCACACGCCGGCCGTCACACGCCGGCCGTCTCCTTCGGCGACTGGGTGAGGGCGGCGCCGCTCAGCGTGAGGTCGGGCGATGCGCCGCCGACTTCCGCCACGCGCAGCAGGTTGGTCGTCCCGCCTTGCCCGAACGGTATCCCCGCCGCGATCGTGATCTGGTCGCCGGGCTCGGCATAGCCCTCGACGAGCGCGGCGCGCGTGGCCGCCTGGACCATCTCGTCCACGCTCTGCACATCGGGGCTGACGGTCGAGTGCACGCCCCACGTGATTGCGAGGCGGCGCGCGATATCGAGATTGGGCGTGATGCTCACGATCGGCGCGCATGGACGCTCGCGCGCCGCGCGCAGCGCCGTGGCGCCGGACGAGGTGTACGTCACGGTCGCGCGCGCGCCGATGATCTGCGTGACTTCGCGCAGCGCCGCGCAGATCGCATCCTGCCGCGTGGAAAGCGGCGCCTCGTGCTGGGCATCGAGCATGTTGCGGTAGAGCGGATCGCGCTCGACCTCGATCGAGATGCGGTCCATCATCGCGATCGCCTGCACGGGGTAGCGCCCGTTGGCGGACTCGGCCGACAGCATCACGGCGTCCGCGCCGTCGTAGATCGCGCTCGCCACGTCGGATGCCTCCGCGCGCGTCGGCACCGGCGAATCGATCATCGACTCCAGCATCTGCGTGGCGATCACGACTGGCTTGCCGAGCTGGCGGCACACGCGCAGGATGCGCTTCTGCACGCCCGGGACGCGCTCGGGCGGCAACTCCACGCCAAGATCTCCACGTGCGACCATCACCGCATCCGATACGCGCACGATTTCGTCGAGCTGCTGCAGCGCGGCAGGCTTTTCAATCTTCGACAGCACGCCCGCGCGCGTGCCGATGATCTCGCGCGCCTCGACGATATCGGACGGGCGCTGCACGAACGACAGCGCGATCCAGTCCGCGCCGAGCGACAGCGCGAAGTCCAGGTCCTTGCGATCCTTGTCGGTCAGCGCGGGAATGGGAATCACCGCGTCAGGCACGTTCACGCCCTTGCGATCGGACAGCGTGCCGTTGTTGACCACGCGCGTCACGATGCTCCCACTCGAGACCGACTCGATGGCCAGGCGCACTTTGCCGTCGTCGATCAGCAGCGACTGGCCCGCGCTCGCCGCACGAAACAGTTCGGGGTGTGGCAGATGCACGCGCGTGCCATCGCCGGGCGTGGGATCGCTGTCGAGCACGAAGCGGTCGCCCGCGCGCACCGCGACCTTGCCCACCGCGAACGTGCCGATGCGCAGCTTGGGACCCTGCAGGTCCGCAAGAATCGCGATGGGGCGGCCCGTCTCGGCCTCCACGCGCCGCACCGCGTCGTATCGCTGGCGATGATCGTCGTGCGTGCCATGGCTGAAGTTCAGCCGGAACACGTCGGCACCGGCCTCGAACAGTTCGCGGATCACCGCGATATCGCTGCTGGCCGGACCGAGCGTGGCGACGATCTTCGCTTTGCGCTGGCGTCTCATGTTGTCTCCTGGTTCTTGTGGGCGCGCGTCAGATCACGAGGATCGCGCGAAAGTCGTTGACGTTGGTGCGGGTGGGGCCGGTGACGATGAGGTCGTCGAGGCCCGCAAAGAAGCCGTAGCCGTCGTTGTTGGCCAGATGCGCGCGCGCGGAGAGGCCGCGCGCGGCGGCCCGCACGAGCGTGTCGGGCGACAGCACGGCCCCGGCGTTGTCCTCCGAGCCATCGATACCATCGGTATCGCCGGCAATCGCGTGCACGCCGGGCAGCCCGTCGAGCGCGACGGCGAGCGCGAGCAGGAACTCGGCATTGCGGCCGCCGCGGCCATTGCCGCGCACGGTCACCGTGGTCTCGCCGCCGGAGAGCAGCACGCAGGGTTTGGCGAACGGCTGTCCGCGCGCGGCCACCTGACGCGCGATGGCCGCATGCACCTGCGCCACGTCGCGTGCCTCGCCCTCGATGCAGTCGGAAAGGATATGGGCCTCGAGGCCGAGCTCGCGCGCCCGCGCCGCCGCCGCTTCGAGCGATTGTTGCGCGGTGGCGAGCGTCACGCTGCGATGGCCGGCAAAGCGCGCGTCGCCGGGCTTCGGCGTTTCGCCGGCGCCGCTCTCGAGGTGCGCGCGCACATGCGTGGGGATATCGATGCCGTACTTGGCGATGACCGCGAGCGCGTCGGCGCACGTGGTGGCGTCGGGCAGCGTCGGGCCGCTGGCGATCAGGGTCGGATCGTCGCCGGGAATGTCGGAGATAAGCAGTGTCTCCACGCGCGCCGGCGCACAGGCGAGCGCGAGCCGTCCGCCCTTGAGCGCGGACAGGTGCTTGCGCACGCAGTTCATCTCGCCGATGTTCGCGCCGCTGCGCAGCAGCGCCTTGTTGATGGCCTGCTTGTCCGCGAGCGTCAGGCCCGGTGCCGGCGCGGCGAGCAGCGCGGAGCCGCCGCCCGAGATCAGGCACAGCACGAGGTCGTCGGCGGTCAGGCCCTGCACGAGCCCGACCATGCGTTCGGCGGCGCGCTGTCCCGCTGCATCGGGTACGGGGTGGGCGGCCTCGACCACCTCGATGCGATGGCAGTCGGCGCCGTGATCGTAGCGCGTGACCACGAGGCCCGACAGCGGTCCCTGCCAGTGCGCATCGACGGCCTGCGCCATCGCAGCGGCCGCCTTGCCGGCGCCGATGACGACGGTACGGCCTTTCGGCGCTGAGGGCAGGTGAGGGGGAAGGCAGTGGCTGGCGCTGACCGCGGCCACGGCGGTATCGAACAGGTCGCGCAGCAGCGTGCGGGCCTGGTGGGGATCGCGGTAATCGGCGAAGGACCGGCGGGCAGGCGTCAGTCGCGCGGCATTGGCGGCATTGGCGTCCGAGGCGTACATGGGGAATCCTGGTGCGGCGGGCGGGATGCGTGAGGCATCGCGCGCGAGGCGCGACGCCGTGCTTCGAAGCGTGTGGTGTTACTTGTCGCTCTTCGCGATCTCGTGGTTCGACATGATCTCGATCGCGCGGCACAGCGCCGAGTGATCGAGCTTGCCGAAGCCATGCGCCGCGCACGCGTTGAACAGTTCCTGCGCGGCCGACGTGTTCGGCAGCGACACGCCGAGCGCCTTGGCGCCCTGCAGCGCGAGGTTCAGGTCCTTCTGGTGCAGTTCGATGCGGAAACCGGGGTCGAACGTGCGCTTGACCATGCGTTCGCCATGCACTTCGAGGATGCGCGACGAGGCGAAGCCGCCCATCAGCGCCTGGCGCACGCGCGCCGGATCGGCACCCGCCTTCGAGGCGAACAGCAGCGCTTCGGACACGGCCTGGATATTGAGGGCCACGATGATCTGGTTCGCGACCTTCGTGGTCTGGCCATCGCCATTGCCGCCGACGAGCGTGATGTTCTTGCCCATCAGCTCGAACAGCGGCTTCACCTGCTCGAACGCTTCGCCGGGGCCGCCGACCATGATCGTCAGCGAAGCGGCCTTCGCGCCCACTTCGCCGCCGGACACCGGCGCATCGAGGTACGACGCCCCCAGCTTGTTGATGCGCGCGGCAAAGTCCTTCGTGGCGATCGGCGAGATCGAGCTCATGTCCACGACGATCTTGCCGTACGTGGCCTCCTTGCCCGCGGCCTTGTATGCGGCCGCGATGCCGCGCTCGCCGAACAGCACGGCTTCCACGTGCGGCGTGTCCGGGACCATCACGATCACGATCTCGGCGCGCTTGGCCACTTCTTCCGCGCTCGTGCAGACCGTGACGCCGGCATCGACGAGCGCCTGCGGGGCCGGGTTCACGTCATGCACGAACAACGTGTGACCCGCCGCGCGCAGATGACCCGCCATGGGTGCGCCCATGATGCCGAGGCCGATAAAGCCGATAGTGCGTTGGTTTGCCATGTGTGTCTCCTCCAGTCCAGATTCGGAAATAGGTTTTGCTGATGTCTGTCAGCCGATGCCGTGCGCGGCGCGCCAGCCGAGACCGGCCTCGGTCGAGGCGCGCGGCTTGTACTCGCAGCCGATCCAGCCCTGGTAGCCGATCTCGTCGAGATAGCCGAACAGGAACCGGTAATTGATCTCGCCGGTGCCGGGCTCGTTGCGGCCGGGGTTGTCGGCCAGCTGCACGTGACGGATCTTCGGCAGGTTGGCCTTGATCGTCGCGGCGATCTCGCCCTCCATGCGCTGCATGTGATAGATGTCGTACTGCACGTAGAGGTTGGGCGCGTTGACCTGCTCGATCAGATCGACGGCCTGCTGCGTGCGCGACAGCGCGAAGCCGGGAATGTCGAACGTGTTGATCGGCTCGATCAGCAGGTCGATACGCTCGGCCGCGAGCGCATTGGCCGCGAAGCGCAGGTTCTCGACGAGCGTCTCGTTGGCGGCCTCGCGCCGCACGCCCTGCGGCAGGATGCCC
Source organism: Cupriavidus sp. OTU4054 (assembly GCF_038440175.1). Classification (NCBI taxonomy): domain Bacteria; kingdom Pseudomonadati; phylum Pseudomonadota; class Betaproteobacteria; order Burkholderiales; family Burkholderiaceae; genus Cupriavidus; species Cupriavidus sp. OTU4054. The sequence continues at coordinate 51,702 of NZ_JASATF010000027.1, read as the reverse complement.
GCCAGGCAGTTCAGCTGCCGCACGCCGAGCACCTTCGCGTACTTGATGGCCTCGCCCACGCCGTCACGGAACTCGCTGACGCGATCGGGATGGCAGGCGATGCCGCGTTCGCCCGCTTCCCACTTGCCCGCGGGCAGGTTGTGCAGCACGAGGTCGAGCTGGAAGCGGTTGAGGCGGTCGGCGATCTGGTCCGCATGGAACGCATACGGGAACAGAAACTCCACGCCGCGGAATCCCGCGCGCGCGGCGGCTTCGAAGCGGTCGAGAAACGCCACTTCGTTGAACAGCATGGTGAGGTTGGCGGCTAGCTTTGGCATCGTTGGCTCTTTGATGGATGACGCGGTCAGGCGGTTTCGGTCTCTTCCGAGAGGATGGCCTCGCCGGCAGCTTCGCTATCCGCGCGATCCTCGATCGGCTCGAACTCGTTGATGTTGTCGATCTCGGTTCCCATCGCGATATTGGTCACGCGCTCCAGAATCACCTCGACGACCACGGGCACGGAGAACTCGGCCATCAGGTCGCGCGCTTCCGCGAACGCGGGGGCAATGTCCTCGGGCTTGAACACGCGCAGCGCCTTGCAGCCGAGGCCTTCCACGACCTTCACGTGATCCACGCCGTAGCCTTCGAGCTCGGGCGCATTCACGTTGTCGAACGCGAGCTGCACGCAGTAGTCCATCTCGAAGTTGCGCTGTGCCTGGCGGATCAGCCCGAGGTACGAGTTGTTCACGACCAGATGGATATAGGGCACCTTGAATTGCGCGGCCACGGCCAGTTCTTCGATCATGAACTGGAAGTCGTAGTCGCCCGAGATCGCCACGACATCCGAATCGGGCGACGCGGTCTTGACGCCGATCGCCGCGGGAATCGTCCAGCCCAGCGGGCCGGCCTGGCCGCAGTTGATCCAGTGGCGCGGCTGGTTCACCGACAGGAACTGCGCGGCCGCGATCTGCGACAGGCCGATCGTGGTCACGTAGCGCACGTCGCGCGGGAAATACTGGTTCATCTCGCGATACACGCGCTGCGGCTTGACGGGCACGTTGTCGAAGTCGCTCTTGCGATGCATGGTGCGGCGGCGCTTCTGCACGTCGGCGACCCATGCCTTGCGGTCGGGCAGGCGGCCGGCCATCTTCATCTCGCGCGCCACCTCGACGAACAGCTCGAGCGCGGCCTTTGCATCGGAGACGATGCCGAGATCGGGACCGAACACGCGGCCGATCTGCGTGGGTTCGATATCCACGTGCACGAACTTGCGGCCCTTCGTGTAGACGTCGATGCTGCCCGTGTGGCGGTTCGCCCAGCGATTGCCGATGCCCATCACGAAGTCCGAAGCCAGCAGCGTCGCATTGCCATAGCGATGCGACGTCTGCAGGCCGACCATGCCCGCCTGCAGCGGGTGATCGTCGGCCAGCACGCCCCAGCCCATCAGCGTCGGCACGACGGGCACGTTGACGAGCTCGGCGAACTCGACGAGCAGTTCGGAGGCGTTCGCGTTGATGACACCGCCCCCGCAGACGATCAGCGGGCGCTCGGCCGCGTTGAGCATGGCGATGGCCTTCTCGATCTGGGCGCGCGAGGCGGCCGGCTTGTACGGTTGCAGCGGCTGGTACGTTTCCGGATCGAATTCGATCTCGGCCACCTGCACGTCGAAGGGCAGGTCGATCAGCACCGGGCCCGGACGGCCCGAGCGCATCAGATGGAACGCCTGCTGGAACACCTGCGGCACCAGCGCGGGTTCGCGCACGGTGACGGCCCACTTGGTCACGGGCTTGGCGATCGACTCGATATCGACGGCCTGGAAGTCTTCCTTGTACAGCCGCGCGCGGGGCGCCTGGCCCGTGACGCAGAGAATGGGGATCGAATCGGCCCAGGCCGAGTACAGGCCCGTGATCATGTCGGTGCCGGCGGGGCCGGACGTGCCGACGCACAGGCCGATATTGCCGGGCTCGGCGCGCGTATAACCCTCGGCCATGTGCGAAGCGCCCTCGACGTGCCTGGCCAGCAGATGCTTGATCGATCCGGCCTTGCGCATCGCCGAATAGAACGGGTTGATGGCGGCGCCGGGGACGCCGAACGCGGTGGTGATGCCTTCCTTCTCCAGCACCGCGATCGCGGCGTCGACGGCTCTCATCTTCGGCATGTTTTGTCTCCAATAACGGGTGGGCCTGTGATTGGATTCGATGCTATGCCCGCACCGGGCTCGGGATAAACGGAACGACGATCAATTGATTCGATACTTCAGGTTTCGAATGGCTGGCAGCAAGCCTCGAAATGTGATCGATGCGGTATGCAATCGCCATGCGTCCTGAACCCCCAATGAGTGGGGAATCCGTGCGAACTCGCACATTGGTGCTGTTCGGCGCGCGTCATGATCGCCACAATGTCGGGTTGCCAGATGTTCGATGTTTCCGCTCACATTCGACCCATGTACGCCCGGTTGCCGCCTACCTACGAACTGATCGAAGCGCTTCGCGCGACCGACGTCGCGACGCCGGCGGCGACCGGCAGTCCGGCGGTGTCGGTGGCACGCGTGCTCTGGGCCGCATTCATTGCCGCCGTCGTGCCGACCGTCATCACCGGCAGCGCATTGGCGTACTGGCACCTGCTGCTGCGCCAGACGCCGCCGGTCTGGCTGCCGGAGGCCTTCCACGCGGCGCTGGCGGCCAGCGCGGCCTGCTATCTCGGTGCCTGGCTCGCGCGCATCGCCCAGCGGCGGGAGGCGCTCTGGCATCCGCTGCGCTGGATGACGCGGCGCCTGGATTCGCAAAGCACGGCCGAGAACGCGCTGCTGCTCCAGCTCGGCCGCATTCCACCGCTGCAACTGCGCGCGCGCCAGCGCCGCGTGGTGCTGCAGGTCCGGATGTGGGAAGGGTCGGCGCGTACCGTGGCCGTGCTGCTCGCGCTCGGTCCGGCCGCGTTCGTGCTGTTCGACGGCACCGCCGGCGCGCCCACCGCGGCCAGCATCCAGCAGGTGGTGGCCGTCTACGGCGCGGTGCTCGTGGCCGGCGCGGCCTTCGCGCTGTTCGCCCAGCTGCAATGTTCGGGGCCGCTGCGCCGGCTGGCCCATGTGCTCGGCGAAGCGGCCGAGATCAACGAAGCGCTGGGCCGCTCGCGCTGAGGCGACGCATAGCGGGTATCGCAGTCGGGGGATGCGCAAGCCGCCGCGCATGCTTCACAATGGCCGGCAGGAGACAACCTGCAATCTGGCCGACATGGATAAATTCAAGCAGATCGAGGCATTCATCGCCGTGGTGGAGCAGGGCAGCATGGCTTCGGCCGCGCTGACGCAGAACGTGACACCGGTCATGATCGGCCGCCGCATCAACGCGCTGGAGGCGCGTATCGGCGTCAAGCTGCTGCACCGGTCCACGCGGCGCATCGTGGTGACGGAGCAGGGCGCGGCGTTCATGGAGCAGTGCAAGAAGGCACTGTCCGACCTCGATCGCGCGGAGATGCTGATTGCGGAAGGGCGGCACAAGGCGACGGGCCACCTGATCGTCTCCGCGCCCGCCGCCTTCGGGCGCAAGCACGTGGCGCCCCATGCGCCGGCGTTCCTGGCCGCGAACCCGGACGTGCAGATCTCCTTCAACCTGACCGATCGCGTCGTCGATCTCGTGCGCGAGGGGTATGACGTCGGCATCCGCATCGGCGGCGCGATCGATCCCAATTTCGTGGCCATCAAGCTGTCGTCGAACAAGCGCGTGGTGTGCGGCACCCCGGCCTACTTCGCGAAGCATGGCGTACCGCGCACGCTCGAGGATCTCGAACACCACAACTGCCTCGCGTTCAACCTGCAGGGCGGCCAGCAGCGCGGATGGTATTTCAACGACAACGGGAAGACGGTGACCGTGCGCGTGAACGGCAACCTCGACTGCAACGACGGCGAACTGCTGCATCGCTGGGCGGGCGAAAGCCTCGGGCTGGGCTGGCGCTCGACATGGGAAATCCTGCCGCAGCTGGAAAGCGGGGAATTGATTACGGTACTCGATGAATTCGCGTTGCCGGACTACGACATCCTGGCGGTGTACCCGCAGCAGCGCCCCGTGCCCGCGAAGATCCGGTTCTTTATCGAGCATCTGAAGGCGCAGTACGCGAAGCCCGGGTACTGGAGCGGCCGGGTATAGGGCAGAAAAGGGCAGAAAAGAAAAAGCCCGCAGAGCCGTTGCGGTCTGCGGGCAGCCCTTCTTTCGAAGGACGGGGAGAGCCGATGAAGTGCGCCCCCGCAACTTCATGGCCAGACCGATGATGCGCGTACTACCGGTCCCCCGCCTTGATCGATATCAAATGTGACGGCATTGCGCGGATTACGCGAGCAGCGCCGCCACGAGGTCCTTGCCGCGCGCGGCGTCCGGCACCTCGTCGAAATGCAGCGCGGCTTCGACGTGCGCGAGGTGTTCCACCATCAGCGCCACCGCGCGCTCGGCATCGCCGGCGCGTGCCGCCTCGATGAACTCGCGGTGCTCGTCCGACGAGCACGTGGCATCGCGCCGAGACTGGTACAGCATGGTGATCACCGCGCTGCGCATCGACAGCTCGCGCATGATTTCGGTGAGCACGCTGTTGCCCACCACTTCGGCCATGACGATATGGAAATCCCCGAGCAGGCGCGTGCGCGTCTGGGCATCGTTGCCGTTCAGCGACTTGCGCTCGGCGGCCAGATGCTTGTCGATGCGCTTGTAGTCGGCGGCCGTGGCCCTGGCGACGAACTCGCGCGCGAGCGCCGCCTCGAGGATGCGACGCACCGCGAAGACCTCCCGCGCCTCCTCGGCGCTGGGCTTGGCGACGAACGCACCCTTGTCGGGCACGATCTGGATCACCTTGTCCTTGGACAGCATCAGCAGGGCCGCGCGGACCTTGGTGCGGCTCACGCGGTAGACGCTCGCGAGCGCCTCCTCCCGCAGCTTGGTGCCGGGCGGGAGGCGGTGCGAGACGATGGCGGCGACGATATCGTCGGCAATCGCCTCGGCGGTCATGTCTGGATCGATATGCTCGGGCATGATGGCGCGCGTCGGGCGTGGCTCCGCGCTGAGACGAGAATCCCGAGATTCTAGCGCCCCACGGCGCTGCCGGGCAGCGGCGCGCTGGCGGGCACCTCGATTCCGCCCGCCACGGGAGGCGGCATGCCCTCGTCGAGCTCGCCCGCGGAGATCGCTCCATCGAGCACCGCATGGGCGCGTTCGCGGTCGATATCCTTCTCCCACGCCGCCACCACCACCGTCGCCACGCAGTTGCCGATGAGGTTGCCGAGCGCGCGCGCGATACCGATGAACCAGTCCACCGACAGCACGAGCACGAGGCCGATCGCCGGAATGGCGGGATGGGCCGACAGCGTGGCCGCGAGAATCACGATGGCGGAGCCCGGAATGCCATGCGCGCCTTTCGACGTCACGAGCGCCACCGCGAGAATGCCAAGGAGGTCGCCCAGCGCGAGCGGCGTGTTGGTGGCCTGCGCGATGAACACCGCGGCAAGCGTCAGATAGATCGAGAATGCATCGAGATTGAACGAATACCCGGTGGGAATGACGAGGCCCACCACCGACTTGCGGATGCCCATGAACTCGAGCTTGCGCATGACCTGCGGCAGCACGCTGTCCGACGACGCGGTGCCCAACACCACGAGGAGTTCGGCGCGCAGATAACGAATCAGCTTGAAGACCGAAAAGCCGCAGGCGCGCAGGATGCCGCCGAGCACCGCGAGCACGAACACAACGACCGCGCCGTAGAACAGCACGACGAGGAAGCCCAGCTGCTTGAGCGAGCCGATGCCGTACTTGCCCACCGTGAACGCCACCGCGCCCAGCACGCCGATGGGCGCGAGCTTGATGATGAAGCCCATCATGCGGAACAGCGTCTGCGAGAACGTGTCGATCAGGCTCACGAGCGGCTTGCCCGGCTCGCCGACCAGCGACAGCGCGCAGCCGAACAGCACCGAGATCAGCAGCACCTGCAGCACGTCGCCGCTGGCGAAGGCACCCATCACGGTGTTCGGAATCAGCTTGAGCAGGAATTCGACGGTCCCCGCGCTCTTCACCTTCTCCGCGCCCTCGACATAGGCGGCCATGGCCGACGCATCGAGCGATTGCGGATTCACGTTCATGCCCGCGCCGGGCTGAAACACGTAGGCGAGCACGACGCCCAGCGCCAGCGCGATCGTCGTTACGATCTCGAAGTAGATCACCGCCTTCATCCCGACGCGGCCCACCTTCTTGAGTTCGCCGGCACCGCAGATGCCGGCCACGACCACGCAGAACACGATGGGGCCGATCAGCATCTTGATGAGCTTGATAAAGGCGTCGCCGAGCGGCTTGAGCTTGGCCGCGAACTCGGGCGCAAGGAGCCCGAGTACCGTACCGATCACGAGCGCGATCAGCACCTGGCCGAAGAGGGAACGGGTAAAGCGGGTGTGCAGGCGTGCGGGCGCACGCTGCGAGGGTACGGCAGGCTGCATGGCTGTCTCCGTGCGGACCGGTCCGCGCGTGCCGCGCCTATGCCGGTCCTGTCTGGTTCAAGGTCGCCGGTCATCGTTGTCGAACCCGATTGTTCGCGGCCGATTGTCCGTGCGTGCAGGCCAATATAGTGCATATAATTTTTGTATGCAATTTTTGAATCCACTGTGCTAACATGAATCGCAGAGAATAAGACTCTGGCGCGTTTCTTGTTAGGCAACAGATGCAATTTCGCGCAGAGTCACTGGCTTGAGCAGGAGACACGCATGGCAGCAAATCCAACGCCGGCCGCCGCATCCGTGAACACCACGGGCGCGCGCATCATGGAGTGGGCCGACGCCCTCGCCGTTCATACCGAGCAGCCCGGCATGCTCACCCGTACCTATCTGACCGACGCCCACCACGGCGCGGCCGCGCAGCTCGCCGCCTGGATGGAAGCCGCGGGCATGACCGTGCGTCGCGACGCGGCGGGCAATGTCATCGGCCGCTACGAAGGCACCACGCCCGACGCGCCCGCACTGCTGACGGGCTCGCACTTCGACACGGTGCGCGACGCCGGACGCTATGACGGCAACCTCGGCGTCATCCTGCCGATTGCCTGCATCGACGCCTGGCACCGCGCGGGCCGCCGCTTTCCGTTCGCGATCGAGGTGGTCGGCTTTGCCGAGGAGGAGGGCGTGCGCTTCAAGGCGACGCTGCTCGGCAGCCGCGCGATCGCGGGCACGTTCGACACACGCGTCCTCGACAACCTCGACGACAGCGGCACCGCCATGCGCGACGTGATGCGCGGCGCGGGGTTCGAACCCGACCAGTTGCCCGCCGCCGCGCACGATCGCCGCAAGGTGCTCGGCTTTGTCGAGGTGCATATCGAGCAGGGTCCCGTGCTGCTGAACGAAGGGTTGCCGGTCGGCGTGGTGACGGCGATCTCGGGCGCCTCGCGCTTTCTCGTGGAACTCGAAGGGCTGGCCGGCCATGCCGGCACCGTGCCGATGGATATGCGCCGCGACGCCGCGATGGCGGCCGCCGAGATCGGGCTGTATATCGAGCGCCGCTGTGGCGGCAAGCCGGGCCTCGTCGGCACCGTCGGCCAGTTCAACGTGCCCAACGGCGCCACCAACGTGGTGCCGGGCAAGGCCGTGTTCTCCATCGATATCCGCGCCGGCGACGACGCCGAGCGCGAAGCCGCCGTCAACGACGTGCTGGCCGAGATCGAGCGCGTCTGCGCGCGCCGCAACGTGCGCGCCGCGCAGGTACGCAAGACCCACGAGGCGGCCAGCGTGCCGTGCGCGCCGTGGCTGCAGGACCAGTGGGCCGCCGCGATCGCGCGCACGGGCGCGCCGGTCCGGCACCTGCCTTCCGGCGCGGGCCACGACGCCATGGCCATCGCCGCGCTGACGGACGTGGCGATGCTGTTCGTGCGTTGCGGCAACGGCGGCATCAGCCATCACCCCACCGAAATCATGACCGCCGGCGACGCCGAGGTGGCCGCGAACGTGTTCAGCACGTTCGTCGAGCACTTCCAGCCCCGGCAATAAGCGATTGCTACCTACATAGAGACACAGGGCCAAGACATGACCGCACGCGACAACATGAATCCCACCGACACGACGCTCGTCCAGTTCATCGACACGCAGCGCCCGGCGCAGGAAGCCTTCCTCGCCGAGCTCGTGAAGGTGCCGTCGGACAACCCGTCCGGCGACTGCGCGGCGCATGGCCAGCGCGCCCGCGCGCTGCTCGAGCAGCTCGGCTTTACGGTCGAGGCGCACAAGGTGCCCGAGGACAAGGTGCGCGCGGCCGGCATGATCAGCGCCACCAACCTGATCGTGCGCAAGCAGTTCGGCACGGGCGGCCCGACCATCGCCATGAACGCGCATGGCGACGTGGTGCCGCCGGGACTGGGCTGGACGCGCGATCCGTACGGCGCGGAGATCGGCGACAGCGAGCATGGTCCGGTCATGTACGGACGCGGTGTCGCGGTCTCGAAGTCGGATTTCGCGACCTACACGTACGCCACGCTCGCGCTGATGGAAGCGGAAAAGCAGGGCGCGCGCCTCAACGGCACGGTCGAGCTCCAGTTCACGTACGACGAGGAGACCGGTGGCGATATCGGCCCCAGGCTGCTGCTCGACGAAAATCTGACCAGGCCCGACTACGCGATTTCGGCGGGCTTCTCGTACGGCATCACCTCGGCGCATAACGGCTGCCTGCACGTGGAAGTCACGGTCAAGGGCAAGCAGGGCCACGCGGCCATGCCCCATACGGGGGTGGACGCGATCGAAGCCGCCACGCATATCCTGCAGGCGATCTACGGCCTGCGCGCGCAACTGGCCACGCGCAAGTCGAAGGTGCCGGGCATCGACCACGCGACGCTCAATGTCGGCCTGATCAAGGGCGGCATCAACACGAACGTGGTGCCGGACCTCGTGACCTTCCGCGTCGACCGCCGCATGATCCCCGAGGAGATCGGGTTCGATGCCGAGGGCGAACTGCGCGCGGTGGTGGAGAAGGCCGCGGCGGAGCGCCCGGGCATCGAGGTGAAGGTCGAACGCATCATCCTCGCCGAACCGCTGTCCGAGCTGCCGGGTGTGGAAAAGCTGATCGGCGCGCTGAAGTCGCGCGCGGAGGCGGTATTCGGCGTGGAGATTCCCGTCCACGGCGTCCCGCTGTACACGGACGCCCGCCACTACACGAGCCGTGGCATCCCGACGGTGCTGTACGGCGCCGGCCCCCGCACGCTGATGGAGGCGCGCGGCCACAACTCGGACGAGAACCTGCGCCTGAACGACCTGAACCGCGCGACGAAGGTGGTGGCACTGGCGCTGGCGGACCTGATGGCCTGATCACCCACCTGGCGGGCGGGAGCGGGGGCTGCGCCCCAGGCGCTATAGTCGCGGTTATTCCCAATCGCCGAGGCCCGCCATGATCACGATCTACCACAACCCCCGCTGCTCGAAATCGCGCGAAACGCTTGCCCTGGTCGAAGCCGCCGGCGAGCGGCTGGGCGAGCCCGTGGAGATCGTGGAATACCTGAAGCAGCCGCCCACCGTGTCCACGCTGCGCCAGCTGCACGCCATGCTCGGCGTCCCGGTGCGCGACATGCTGCGCGACGGCGAGGCCGTCTACAAGGAGCTCGACCTCGCCGACGAAGGTCTGACCGACGCCGAGCTGCTCGAAGCCGTGGCCGACCACCCGATCCTGCTGCAGCGGCCCGTCGTGGTGCGCAACCGCCGCGCCATCATCGGCCGCCCGCCCGAGAACGTGAACCCGCTGTTCGACTGACGCCGAAAACAAACCGGCCCCCGCCGCAATGTCGGGGGCCGGCCGGTCAGGCTAGGGGGATCGCTTCAGGCGGGGTTGTCGTTATTGAACACCCAACCAGTGCATGGCCTCCTGACCGAAAGCGATCCCTGCCATCACAACCAGCAGTACGACCAGCGTGACGGTGCTTACGTAAAGCGTCGCCTTGGCGATCTCCGCATCTTCCTCGGCCCAGTGAGACCGGGAGAAGGAGCTGTGGGCGTTGTGCGTCGAAGATCGATCGTGGTTCCAGTGCGGCCAGTGAATCCGGGCCGTCCAATCCTTGAAGTGGGTTTCGGGATGGAATCGCATGATCAACACCTCCTTGGGCATCGTGGCCCAGGTCGCCATCGGCACACTTCTACTATAGGCCGGCGCGCGTGAAATGTGGCCCCGGCCCACCGTGAGAAGCGTGGGGCAGCTAACCCCGAGGCGATGGAGGTGACTGCTCGCTTTCGGCAGAATCGGTGTCTGGCAATGGTTCGGCGATAGCAGCGCGCTGCGCTTCACGCTCGCGTAGCACGGCCAGCATGTTGCAGAAAAGCGCACCCTGCTCGAGCGCGTCGTCGATTGCAACGTGCGTATGAGGCAACGGATCCTTCCAGTGGTCCGGCAGCGCGGGTTTGACGGTCTTGCGGTAGGGCAATCCCGTCAGCGCGAACCCCAGCGTCTTGATGTCCAGTGCGGCCCAGCCGAACGGCGAGCGGCCCGCAAAGCGCATCATGTACCAGAACATCCACGTGAAATCGAATCCGGCCGGAAACGCGACGAAGACGGGCTTGCCAGGCAGCGCCTCGACCCATTCGACATAGCGCACGATCGCCTCTTCGGGCCGCTGGAGGTCGCGCCGGCAGGCAGCCCAGGCCTCGGGCTGGGTTTCCCACCACTTCATCTGCACGGGATGGCCGCTCGCGCCCTGCAGCGTCTCGAGGTTGGCCGAGAACGTGCCGACCACGGTCTTGTCGGCCAGCATCGCGGCCGAAGCGAACGACAGCATCGAATGCGGGCCGGGAATCGGTCCGTCGGCCTCGATATCGGTGCTGACGTAGATTTCCGGACGGGTATCGGGTGCCTGTCGTTTCGCCATGGGTCAGTCTACCCCCACCACGTGGTCGGCGACAAAAGGATTGCTCCGGCGCTCCTCGCCGAACGTGGAGACCGGCCCGTGGCCGGGCACGAACGTCACGTCCTCGCCCAGCGGCCACAGGCGCGTGCGGATCGAGCGAATCAGGTCCGCATGGTTGCCGCGCGGAAAATCCGTGCGGCCGATCGACCCGGCGAACAGCACGTCGCCGACGATCGCGAGCCGGTTCCCGCGCGAAAAGAACACCACGTGGCCAGGCGTGTGGCCGGGCGTGTGATAGACCTCGAGCGTTTCGCCGCCGAACGTCACGGTATCGCCATCCTCGAGCCAGCGGTCGGGCTCGAACGCCTCGGCCTGCCCGAACCCGAATCGGCGGGTCTGGTCGGGCAACTGGTCGATCCAGAAGCGTTCCGCCTGCTGCGGCCCCTCGATCGGAATGCCGAGCTCGCGCGCCAGCGCCGCGGCGCCCGCACAATGGTCCACATGCCCGTGTGTCAGAAAGATCTTCTCGAGCGTCACGCCATGTTCGGCCACGGCCGCATGAATGCGGTCGAGGTCACCGCCGGGATCGCAGACGGCGGCACGGCCGGTCGCTTCGTCGATCAGCAGCGAGCAGTTTTGCTGGAAGGGCGTGACGGGAATCAGGAGGACTTTCATGGCGTCTGGCAGGCATCGGCGCGGTGGCCCGGAGGTGGGCCATTGTAGCCCGCGACGCGCATTCGGACCGACGCGCGGCCCACTATAAGTGCATCTTACGACACGCGGTTTCGGGGGAATGTAAATTTCCGCAATCCCTTATCAGGCCAAGGATTGCGGCGATTTGTGACGCCGATTCAGACGGCTGTCTTAAATTTCGTAACAAAATCAAGGCTTAAGCCTCGGGGACCCAGTGTTAGACTTCGGGCCATGACCAGTCTAGCCACCATGCGCCCCGGTATTACCGAGGGGGGCCACCGTTTGCTTCACCGTTGCGCCGTCATCGCGTGCGCGCTGGTGATGGCCGCCTGCGCGACGCCTCCGGGCGGCAGCGACGGCGCGGATGTGGCGGGCTCGCCGGGCACCATCGCCACCCCGGGTACCGCGACGCGCGGCGCCACGAAGGGCGGTATCAAGTCCGCCCAGCAGGGCAAGTCCGACAAGTCTGCAAAGTCCGAAGGCGCCAAGCCCGACGACCGCGGCAACTGGGACCTGTTCGGGTGGGGCAAGCAGGATCGCGATACGCCCGACAACGCGTCGTCGCTCGAAGGCCTCCGCGCCGACATGGGCACGTTCGAACAGCGCGGCATGGCGTCCTGGTACGGCAAGGGCTTCCATGGCCGCAAGACCGCCAATGGCGAGCGCTTCGACATGCGTGCGATGACCGCCGCCCACCCGTCGCTGCCGCTCGATAGCTGGGTGCTCGTGCGCAACCTGCGCAACGACAAGGTGGCCGTGGTCCGGATCAACGACCGGGGTCCCTATCACGGCAACCGCGTGCTCGACCTCTCGTACGCGGCCGCCAAGCGCCTGAACTTCGTCGATCACGGCGCCACGCAGGTGGAAATCCGCCGGCTGTCGCGCACCGAGGTGGCGGCGCTGGGTCCGCAGATCGACGCTGGCAACAACGAGGCCGGCGACGGTACCGGAGCCGACGATCTGAGCCCGCCCGATACCGCGAATACGCTGGTCCCGGCTGGCAAGAAGAAAGCGGCCACCCGGGCCAGGACCGTCAAGCGCAAGCATTGATGTAGTCTTTCAGCCCCGGTGACGGACCGCAAAGATCCTCCTACCGCGCCCCGCCCATCGATGGCTCCTCCCGGAGCCATCCCGCAGTCTCCCGCGTCCGCGGATTCAATCCTCCCCGTCCTCTTCCCCTTGCGACTTGCGCGACAGCGCGAGCCGGTACAGCGCATCGGTCTTGGCCCCGGTAATCGACGCAGCCAGCTTGGCCGCGCGCTTGGCGGGCAGTTCTGGCAACAGCAGATCCAGCACGCGTACGGCCTGCGGATCCAGCGCGGCATCGGCGTCCTCCGCCTGACCGCGCCGCGCGCCTTCCACCACGATCACGAACTCGCCCTTGCCACGCGTGGCTTCGGCGGCGAGCCATGCCGGCGCGTCCGCGGCCAACAGGACCGGCGTTTCCTCGAACAGCTTCGTCAGTTCGCGGCCGATCATCAGGCGCCGCGCGGGCAGCGCGGCCGCCAGCGCGGCCAGCGTCTCGCCGATGCGGTGCGGGGCCTCGTAGATGACCCATGGGTGGGCCAGTCCGGCCAGTCCCGCAACCGCCTCGTCGCGGGCCTTGGGCTTGCCCGGCAGGAAGCCGACGAACGTGAAACGCCCTTCGCCGTGCTCGAGCATGTCCCCCGCCACCGACAGCGCCGCAACGGCCGCGCTGGGGCCGGGCAGCGGCACCACGCCATGGCCGGCCGCGCGCACGGCCTCCACGAGCCGCGCGCCGGGGTCGGAAATGCCGGGCGTGCCCGCATCGGAGACATAGGCGATGCGCTCGCCGGCCGCCAGGCGCGCGACAATGCGGTCGGCTGCCTCGCGCTCGTTGTGCTCGTGCACGGCCAGCAGCGGGCGATGCAGGCCCACGCGGGTCAGCAGTTGGCCGGTATTGCGCGTGTCCTCGCAGGCGATGGCATCGACCAGCCCCAGCACATGGAGCGCGCGCAGGGACAGGTCCGCGACATTGCCGATCGGGGTGGCCACCACGTACAGGGTGCCGGGTGGATAGGTCTGGCCTGCGGCCAGCGAGTTCCAGTCAGCCATGCTTGAGAACTTCCCTTGAATCGTCCATTCAAAACCACCACGACGCAGACGGGCGCACGGGCGGAAGACCGCGCGCTGGCCTGGCTCGAGGCACGCGCCATGACGCTGGTCGTCCGGAATTATCGCTGCAAAGGCGGCGAGATCGACCTGATCATGCGCGCAGCCGACCAGACGCTGGTGTTTGTCGAGGTGCGCGCGCGGCGCGGCCGCGCGTTCGGCGGGGCTGCGGCCAGCGTCACGACGGCCAAGCAGCGGCGCCTGCTGACCGCCGCGGCGCATTACCTGCTGACGCTCGATTCCACGCCGCCATGCCGCTTCGACGTGGTCGCGATGGAAGGCGGGCGCCTCGAATGGCTGCAGAACGCGTTCGATCTCGACGCGGCTGCGTCATAATGCGGCGGCAACCGTGACACCCGCAGCAAGCAAGAAGGAAGAAGGAAGGCCCACAGAGCCATGAGCATCGACAGTATCCAGCAGTATTTCCTGGACAGCGCCGACGTCGTGCGGCAGGCCGCGGCGACGATGGCGCCCCAGATCGACGCGGCGGTAGAGCGCGCCGTGGCCGCGCTGACGAGCGGCAACAAGATTCTCGCGTGCGGTAACGGCGGTTCGGCCGCCGACGCGCAGCATTTCGCGGCGGAGCTGATTGGCCGTTTCGAGCGCGAGCGTCCCGGCCTCGCGGCCATCGCGCTGACGACGGACAGTTCCATCCTGACCGCCATCGGCAACGATTACGATTTTTCGGTCGTGTTCTCGAAGCAGGTGGAAGCGCTCGGCCAGCCCGGCGACGTGCTGCTCGCGCTTTCCACCTCGGGAAATTCGGCCAACGTCGTCGCCGCGATCGAGGCGGCGCGCCATCGCGAAATGACCGTGATCGCGCTCACGGGCCGCGGCGGTGGGCAGATCGGTACCATGCTGGAGGAGTTCGATATCCACCTCTGCGTGCCCAGCGACCGGACCGCGCGCGTGCAGGAGGTGCACCGGCTGACGCTGCACTGCCTGTGCGACGGTATCGACGACGCGCTGCTGGGCGAGGCCTGAGGCCGCGAAAAAGTCTTCGCGCCGGCATGGACCGGCAAAGTTATCCCGGGTTGTGCACAGCGATATCCACAGCCCGACGCTCTTTTCAGCTGGTTGTTCACCCCTTATCCACCGGATATCGACCGGTTATTCACCCGGTTATCGACTGGAAAAGGGGCGGTTATCCACCGGATACCCACAATGCGCCATCAACTTCACCGTTATTGCCCCGAGCCAAGGACCGCATGAAGAACGTGCTTCTCCCGAACCCCTCCATTCCCGCTTCGTCCACGCGCCGCGCGCGCACCGCCCGTGCCGCGCGCACTGCCGTCACGGTGGCCGCACTGCTGGTTTCCGCGACGCAACTGGCCGGCTGCTTCCCGGTGCTCGCCGGCGCGATGGCGGGCGGCGTGCTGCTGGCCGCCGACCGCCGCCCCACGGGCACGCAGGCGATCGACCGCGGCCTGCAACTCGAGATCGAGAACACGCTGAGCTCCCGCTACAGCGGCGGCCAGGCCAGCGTGAGCGTCACGGTCTTCAACCGCAAGGTCCTGCTGACCGGCGAAGCCAGCAACGAGCAGGTCAAGCAGCAGATCGAGCAGTACGTGCGCAGCCTGCCGAACGCGCGCGAGGTCATCAACGAACTGCAGATCACGTCGTCGCCGGGCTTTATGACCACGAGCAACGACGCGTACCTGACCAGCAAGGTCAAGACGCTGCTGGCGACGGCCGACGGCGTGCCCGCGAACTCGATCAAGGTCACCACCGACAAGGGCGTCGTGTACCTGATGGGCGTGGTCACCACGGCCGAAGGCGACAAGGCGACCGATATCGCGCGCAATGCAAGCGGCGTGGTCAAGGTGGTGAAGGCCTTCGACTACGTGAGCGACGCCGAGCGCGCGCGGCTCGACCAGGCGGCGGCGGGCGGCAACGGCAATACCGGCGACACGCCGGTCGGCACGCCGGCCCCGGTGCAGTCCGTGCCGGGCACCGCGCCGAACGCGCCGGTCACGTCGGGCGCACCCGCCAATACGCCCGTGCCGACCGCGGGCGATGGCACCGTCAGCACGCCGGTGGGTTCGCCCGTCACGGTGCCGGCGGGCCGCAACCTGCCCTGACCGATGCGCGCGCCGGGGAACAGCCTGATGGCCGCACGGGTGGACGCACAGGTGGACGCACAAGCCGCCGCACAGTCCGCCGCACAGTCCGCCGCACAGCCCGGCGCGCGATCCGGCGCGCGATCCGGCGCGGGATCCGGTGCGCGATCCGGCGCCGGCCGCCGCGCCCGGGTCGCCCTCCGGCTGGCCGGCGCGCTCGGCGCGTTGTCCTGCGCCGCGCTCGGCGTCCTGCCGGGCTCGGCACAGGCCCAGCCCGCCGTCCCCGATAGCCGCACGACCGTCGGCGTGCAGGCCGAGCGCGCCTTGCAGGCACGCCAGCAGGCCGCCAGCTGCGCGGCATGCCATGGCCCCGACGGCCACGCACCGGCGGGCAGTCCCATCCCGGGGCTGGCCGGCAAGCCGCAGGCGCAGATGATCGAACAGATGCTCGCGTTCAAGAACGGGCAGCGCGCGGGCACGGTCATGCCGCAGCTCGCGCGGGGCTACAGCGATGCCGAGATCGTCGCGATCGCGGCCTGGTTCAGCGATCCGGCGCAGACGCGGAGATAACGCCATGCAACGACGTTCGTTCCTCGGCGCGCTCTCCGGCGCCGCTGTCATGAGTACGGGTCTCGGCATGCTGACCCCGCGCCAGGCCCGCGCGGCCGCCCCCGCGAAGGTGGTGGTGGTCGGCGGCGGCTATGGCGGCGCCACGGCCGCGCGCTATCTGCGCGCCTGGAGCGGCAACGCGATCGAGGTCACGCTCGTGGAGCCGGACGCGGCGTTCGTATCGTGCCCGCTGTCCAATCTGGTCGTGACCGGCCAGCGCACCATGGCCGACATCACGCGCTCGTACGACACGCTCGCGAGCCGCTTTGGCGTGCGCATCGTGCGCGACACCGTCACCGCCATCGATCCGTCGCGCCGTACCGTGCGGCTGGCCGGCGGCGATACGCTGCCCTATGACCGGCTGGTGTTGTCGCCGGGCGTGGAGATGCAGACCGGCGCCATCGCGGGCCTGAGCCGTCCCGGCGGCGACCAGATCCTGCATGCGTGGAAGGCCGGCCCGCAGACCGAGGCACTCGCCAGGCAATTGGCGGCCATGCGCGACGGCGGCACGTTCGCGATCACGGTGCCGCTGGCGCCGTACCGCTGCCCGCCCGGGCCATACGAGCGCGCGAGCCTCGTAGCCGACTATCTCAAGCGCAACAAGCCGCGCAGCAAGGTGCTGATCCTCGACGCGAATCCGGACATCACGTCCAAGGGCGCGCTGTTCCGGCAGGTCTGGCAGACGCGCTATGCCGGCATGATCGAGTACCGCCCGCAGTACGAGACCGTCGATGTCGATCCGGCCACGCGCACGCTCAAGTTCGATGTGCAGGACGACGAGCGCGCCGACGTGATCAACCTCCTGCCGCCGCAGCGCGCGGGGGCGATCGCGGTCGCCACGGGGCTGGCCACCGCCAATGGCCGCTGGTGCGAGGTGGACTTCCTGACAATGGCGTCTCGCGCGGCGCCCGATATCCACGTGATCGGCGACGCCATCCAGATCGCGCCGCTGATGCCGAAGTCGGGCCATATGGCCAACCAGCACGGCAAGGTGGCCGCGGGCGCCATCGTCGCACTGCTGGCGGGGCAGGCGCCCAATCCCGCGCCGCTCTACAACAACACCTGCTACAGCTTCACGTCGGCCAGCGAGGCCGTCCACATCGCAAGCGTGCACCGCTACGACCCCGCGCAGAAGACCATGGTGACGGTGCCCGGCTCGGGCGGTCTGTCGCCGGCGCCGAGCGATCTCGAAGGCCGCTATGCGCAGGCCTGGGCGCAGGGCATCTGGACGGACATGCTGGGCTAACCCCCGCCCCTATTTTCATGCTGGCCAAAGACCGCCTTCTCGCCCTCGGCATCATCGTCGTCTGGGGCCTCAACTTCGTCGTCATCCGGATGGGCCTCAACGGCATGCCGCCCATGCTGCTGGGCGCGCTGCGATTCCTGCTCGTCGCGTTTCCCGCCGTGCTGTTCGTGCCGCGCCCGCGCGTGCCCTGGCCGAAGCTCGTGGCCTACGGCGCGTTCATCAGCCTGGGCCAGTTCGCGTTCCTGTTCTATGCGATGACGGTGGGCATGCCCGCGGGCGTGGCCTCCCTGGTGATGCAATCGCAGGTGTTTTTCACGGTCGCCTTCGCGGCCCTGTATCTGCGCGAACCCGTGCGGTGGCACCATCTGGCGGGCATGATCGTCGCGGCCGCGGGCCTTGCGCTCATCGGCACCGGCATGTCCGGCCAGACGGGCGGCGGCGCGCAGGGCATGACGCTCGCCGGCTTCGTGCTCACGCTGTGTGGCGCGGCCTGCTGGGCCACGGGCAATATCGTCAGCAAGACCATCGGCCCCGTCGATCTGCTCGGACTGGTCGTATGGGGCGCGCTGGTGCCCGTCGTGCCGTTCCTGCTGCTGTCCCTGGCGCTGGAGGGGCCCGCGCGCGTCGCCGACAGCCTGACGCACCTGTCGGGCATGGCCGTCTTCGCGGTCTGCTATCTGGCGTTCGCCGCGACGCTCTTCTGCTACACGATCTGGGGCCGCCTGCTGAACCGTTACCCGGCCAGCAAGGTCGCGCCGCTCACGCTGCTGGTGCCGCCGGTCGGACTGATTTCCGCCCACCTGCTGCTCGGCGAGGACCTCGCGGCCGCGCAGTGGATCGGCGCGATGGTGGTCATGGCCGGGCTGCTGCTCAGCGTGTTCGGCGGCCGGCTGGTGCCGGCGCGCAGGCTGGATCGGCCCTCGTGAACCCCGCAACGCGAGGGTTAACCCTTAAATCGGCGCCGCGACCCCTTGCCGCAGGCATATCGATATCACCGCGGCGTCCGTAGGGCATTGGATTCTTGAGGCAAAATAGCGGACTGGCCGCTTATGCCCGGGGAACATCGGGCACCGCCCCCCATCCTGATCACCGATACGATGCGGGTGGCCAACATGCGTCGCACGCGGCGCCTTTTGCCGTCCCCACGGCTTACGAGTTTGGAGCCAACAACAAATGAAGCAGTTCGTAATCGCAACGCTGATGCTGGCGGCTGCCGCGTCGGCGCACGCCGTCGATGCCGCCAAGGCACAGGACATCGCCAGCAAGAACGCCTGTATGGGTTGCCATCAGGTCGACAAGAAGCTGGTGGGTCCGTCGTTCAAGGACGTCGCCGCCAAGTACAAGGGTGACAAGGGCGCGCTGGCCAAGCTGACCGCGAAGGTCAAGAACGGCGGCGCGGGCGTCTGGGGTCCGGTGCCGATGCCCGCGAACGCGGGTGTCAGCGATGCCGACATCAAGACCGTGGTCGAGTGGGTCCTCGCGGGCGCGCCGGCCAAGTAAGCCAGATCGCAACGCAGCAACGGCGGCGGCCTCCGGCACGACACGGCGGCCGCCGCTGGCAGTCAGGCAGTGCAGCAAAACCTATAGCAGTCGAAACGGGTAGCAGACAAAAGACGACATGAATCAGAAACGACGAGACGTCCTGCGGGTCACCGCCGTGCTGTCGCTGATGGCCGCCACCGGCCTGATCAGCGAAGCGCAGGCCGCGGAGTGGAACAAGAACGCTTTTGACGGCAAGAGCGTGGCCGACGTGATCAAGGCGCTCGGCGGCAACGGTACCGAGAAATCCGGTTCGATCACCTTCACCGCACCCGATATCGCCGAGAACGGCGCCGTGGTGCCCGTGGCGGTAACGAGCAGCATTCCCGATACCGAACAGATCGCGATCCTGGTGGAAAAGAACCCCTACACGCTGGCGGCGGACTTCAAGATCCCGGCCGGCACCGAGCCGTTCGTCTCCACGCGCGTGAAGATGGGCCAGACCTCGGTCGTGTACGCCGCGGTCAAGGCGGGGGGCAAGTGGTACGTGGCCCAGAAGGAAATCAAGGTCACGCTCGGCGGCTGCGGCGGCTGAGGCATTCATCAGGAGAGAGAGAACATGGCAGATCCGATGCGCGTCCGCGCCACCGAGAACGGTGGCGTCGTGGACGTCAAGATTCTGATGAAGCACGACATGGAAACCGGCCAGCGCAAGGATGCGAGCGGCAAGACCGTTCCGGCCTGGCATATCCAGACCGTCGTCGCGCAATGCAATGGCAAGGAAGTCTTCAACGCGCAGTTCGGCACGGCGGTGTCCAAGGACCCGTTCCTGAACTTCAAGTTCAAGGGTGGCAACAAGGGCGACAAGGTCACGGTGACCTGGGTCGACAACCGCGGCGACAAGCGCACCGACGAAGCGACCATCGCCTGATCCGGCGACGCCTCGAACACGCATATACGAAGGAACGCAGCATGCGGCGAGCATTCTTCAAGGCCACGGCGGCACTCGCCGCGGTGGGTCTGTCCGCGAAGGCCATGGCGCAGGCCAGTTCGGCCGCGCAGGGCAAGGGCGGCAACAAGGTCAAGGTCGTCTACCAGATGTCGGAAGGGCTCGATCAGGCCGTCCGCATGATGAGCAACCTGCGTAACCATCTGAACGGCGCGCCGGGCACGAAGATCGTGGTGGTGGCCTTCGGTTACGGCATCGACTTCCTGCTGGAAGGCGCCAAGGATGCGCGCGGCAATGCGTTCGACGCGCCGGTGGCCGCGCTGGCCGCCGATGGCGTGGAATTCCGCGCCTGCGGCAACACGCTGGCCGCGCGCCGCATTTCGCCGTCGAGCCTGCTGCTCGAGGCCAAGGTCGTCCCCGCGGGCGTGGTGGAAGTTGCCAACCTGCAGTTCAACGAAGGGTACGCGTACATCAAGCCGTAACGCTGTCACGGCCCGTACGCCCGAATCCCTCCATAACGCGAACGATGCGGGAGCCACCGCATCGCGAGGAGAAGGTCCCCATGCAGAACCATCGACGCCGCCCCGGTGCGGCGCTGCTGGCCATTGCCGGCACCGCCGCTGCGGCCGCCGCCATGGTCGCGGCACTGCCCGTCCAGGCGCAGGGCAGCACCGCCGAAGAGCTGGCCAAGTACCGCCAGATGCTGGCCGAAGGCAATCCCGCCGAACTGTGGGAAGCCGCTGGCGAGGAACTGTGGAAAAAACCGGCCGGCCCGAAGAACGCCTCGCTCGAACAGTGCGATCTGGGCAAGGGTCCGGGCGTGACCAAGGGCGCCTACGCCGAACTGCCGCGTTACTTCAAGGACGCGGGCAAGGTCATGGACCTCGAGCAGCGCCTGGCCTGGTGCCGCGTGACGCTGCAGGGCCTGACGCCCGCGCAGGCCACGGCGAATCCGTTCTCCTCGCCCGGAAAATCCTCCGATATCGAACGGTTGGTCTCGTTCATCGCCGGCGAATCGCGCGGCGTGAAGATCAACGTCCAGCTAAGTACGCCTGAAGAGAAGAAGGTCTACGCGCTCGGCCAGAAGATGTTCTTCTACCGCGGCGGCGCCTACGACTTTGCCTGCGCCACCTGCCATGCGGTGGATGGCCAGCGCATCCGGCTGCAGGATCTGCCGAACCTGCTGCACGCCAGCGGCGCGCAGGCGGCCTACACGACGTGGCCCGCCTATCGCGTCTCGCAGGGCGAGGTACGCACGATGCAGCACCGCCTGTACGACTGCCTGCGCCAGCAGCGCTTTCCCGAACCCGACTACGGTTCCGACGTGATCACCGCCCTGACGATGTTCCTCGCGAAAAACGCGAACGGCGGCACCTACGACGGTCCGAACCTGAAGCGCTGAGCGGGAGAGCCAATATGAATCGAATCCATGCATGGATGCTGACGAGTGCCGTGGCGACTGCGGCGATCGCAACGCCGGCGTTTGCACAGGACAGCAAGCCGGCCGCGAAGGCCGCCGCCAAAGCTTCGGCCAAAACCACCGCGCCCGTCGCGGACGTGGGCGAGGGCGACCTGAAGAAACTCATCGCGCTGTCGTTCCACTCGAAGGGCCCGGCCACGCTCGAAGGCGTGCTCCAGCAGGACGCCACGCAGCAGGCGTGCAGCCAGTATCCGGACCGCACGAGCGTGCCCGAAGCCGTGGCCAAGAAGATCGAGGCGGCCGAGATCAAGCAGGTGAAGTACCCCGCTGACGGCAAATACCTTGGTGACTGGAAGGCGGGCGAGCAGATCGCGCAGAACGGCCGCGGCATGCAGTTCTCCGATCCGGTCGGCGGCACCAACGGCGCCAACTGCTACGCGTGCCACCAGCTCACGAAGGCCGAGATCTCGTTCGGCAATATCGGGCCGTCGCTGTATCAGTACGGCAAGCTGCGCGGCAACTCGGAAGCGGTCATCAAGTACACGTGGGGCAAGATCTGGGACTCGAACGCGTTCAGCGCGTGTTCCAACATGCCGCGCTTCGGGCACAAGGGCATCCTCACCGAGCAGCAGATCCGCGACGTGATGGCACTGCTGCTGGACCCGGCCTCGCCGGTCAACCAGTAAGCACGATGGGCGCGCGCCGGCGGTTCCTGCTCGCCCTCGCGGCCGGGGTCCTGTCCGCCGCCGGCGTGACCGGCGCCACGGCCGCCGAGGTGGGCGACGTCATCGCGCTGCCGCCCGTGCAACTACTCGACGGCCGCACGGTGCCGCCCTCGCAGTGGGCCGGCAAGCCGCTCGTGATCGAGGTGTGGGCGTCGTGGTGCCCGTTCTGCGCGCTGCAGAACCCGCGCTTGCAGGCGCTCTACGACAGCACGCGCAAGGCGGGGCATCCGCTTCAGGTGCTGACCATCAGCATCGACAAGGAACCGAAAGTCGCCGCCGAGTACCTGAAGCAGCGCGGCTACACGTTCCCTGCCACGATGGACTCGCCCGATCTGCGCAAGGCGCTGGGTCCGCGCAAGGGCCTGCCAGAACTCTATGTGCTCGACGCGCGTGGCCGCGTCGTCCAGAAGGAGCTCGGCGAAATGCTCGACGACGACGTGGCCGCGCTGGCCCGTTACGCCAGATAGATACGCCAAACAGGCACGAACACGCATGAATCGGCGCGAATTCCTCCAGATACTGGCCGTCGCGGGGGCTGGCGGCATGGCGTTCCCCACGAGCGAGGCGCTGGCCGCGAACGCTGTGGATAACCTCTACAACGTGCCGCGCTTTGGCAATGTGCATCTGCTGCACTACACCGATTGCCACGCGCAGCTGCGGCCGATCCATTTTCGCGAGCCCAACGTCAATCTCGGCGTGGGAGAGTGGGCCGGCAAGCCCCCGCATCTCGTGGGCGACGCGTTCCTGCGCACCTACGGCATCGCGCCGGGCAGTGCGGCCGCGCATGCCTTCACATCCCTGAATTTCACGGATGCCGCGCGGCGCTACGGCAAGGTCGGCGGGTTTGCGCACCTGTCCACGCTGGTCAGGCGCATGCGCGCGGGCCGGCCGGGTGCGCTGCTGCTCGATGGCGGCGACACGTGGCAGGGCTCCGCCACTGCGTTGTGGACCAAGGGTCAGGACATGATCGATGCGGCGCTGCTGCTCGGCGTCGATATCATGACCGCGCACTGGGAAATGACGCTCGGCGCCGAGCGCGTGCGCGAGGTCGTGGAGAAGGATTTCAAGGGACGCGTGGCGTTCCTCGCGCAGAACATCAAGACGAACGACTTCGGCGACCCCGTGTTCGATGCGTACACGATGCGCGAGATGAATGGCGTGCCGGTGGCCATCATCGGCCAGGCATTTCCCTATACGCCGATCGCCAATCCGCGCTACTTCGTGCCCGACTGGACGTTCGGCATCCAGGAAGAGAACCTGCAGCAGGTCATCGACGAGGCGCGCGGCAAGGGCGCGAAGGTCGTGGTGCTGCTGTCGCACAACGGGATGGACGTCGACCTGAAGCTCGCCTCGCGCGTGCGCGGCCTCGACGCGATTCTCGGCGGCCATACGCACGACGGCGTGCCCGCGCCCGTGCCGGTGCGGAATGCGGGCGGCACGACGCTGGTAACCAACGCGGGCTCCAACGGCAAGTTCCTCGGCGTACTCGACTTCGACGTGCGCGACGGCCGCGTGACGGACTTCCGCTACAAGCTGCTGCCGGTGTTCGCGAACTACCTGCCGGCCGATACGGAAATGAACCGGCTGATCACCCGCGTGCGGGCGCCATACGAGAAGCAGCTGAACGAGGTACTGGCCGTGAACCGCGGCCTGCTGTACCGTCGCGGCAACTTCAACGGCACGTTCGACCAGCTGATCCTGGACGGCCTGATGGCGGTCCAGAACGCCGAAATCGCGTTCTCGCCAGGCTTCCGCTGGGGCACCACGCTGCTGCCGGGCGAGGCCATCACGATGGAAGCGCTGATGGACCAGACCGCCATCACGTACCCCTACACGACCGTGACCCCGATGACGGGCGAGACGATCAAGACCGTGCTCGAGGACGTTGCGGACAACCTGTTCAATCCGGACCCGTACTACCAGCAGGGCGGCGACATGGTCCGCGTGGGCGGCCTGCAGTACACGATCGACCCCAACCAGACGATCGGCCACCGCATCACGGACATGCGCCTTCACGGCAAACCGCTGGAAGCGGGCAAAACCTACAAGGTGGCCGGCTGGGCCCCCGTCGCCGAAGAAGCCCGCCAGACCGGCGGCAAGCCGATCTGGGACGTCATGGCCCAGTGGCTACGCACCCAGAAGGAAGTCACGGCCCGCCCGCTGAACGTCCCGAGGGTAGTCGGCATGGACGGCAACGCGGGCATCGCGCCCACCTGAAGACCCATGGTCGTGCGCCTGCAACGGCACGATTGAAAGCGCAAAAGGTTTTGCGCTAGAATCATCCGCTACGGGCCGATAGCTCAGCTGGGAGAGCGCTGCGTTCGCAATGCAGAGGTCGGGAGTTCGATCCTCCTTCGGTCCACCAGAAATTTCCTTGTAGAACAACGCACTACGTCTCGCGATGTAGTGCGTTGTTTTGCTTTGCAGTGCGTTGTTTTGCTTTATACGCCGGAAGATCCCAAGGACAGGTACGTAACGTTCAGCGTCCTGATCTCGTCATAGCGCAGAACAAAAACGTCCCCGGCGATCGGATAGAAGCGGTTCGTGTCTTCTTCGTGCTGACCCATTGCGGCGTCGTAAGCACGATCGGATGTGAGTTTGCGGCGCTGGGCCTGCACCAGCAGAAGCCGGTCCAGGTCGCCGGCCTCGTTGACTTCGTAGTCGAGCATCATGCCCTGACACAGGTAGGAGCCTTCTGCCTTGAACTCGACGACTGCTGCCACCACCGTGCCGTCCACCTCTCGGGCGTCTGGATGGTCGAGTCCCGAAAAAAGGTAGTACCACGGTGCCTCTCCACGCACCCACTGGTCAACCGTTCTGACTTCCCGTCTCTGGGCGAACAGCCGGAAGACAAAGCCAGGAAGAACCAGGAGAAAGAGAAGTACGGCCGGAAACGCAATATTCATCTCATGCGCCGCAGCCGATCACCCGAAGGAGCCTGGGCCAATAGCAGACAGGCTTGCCGTGCGCATCGCGCGTTTCGATCCTGACCTGGCTTTCGCCGCCAGCGGATGCGGATGCCAGAAAGGCGCGCAATTGCTCCGCCGCCTTCGGATCGCGAAGGACGTTCTCGAGCTTCTTGCTGCGTATCACTTTCATTCGCCTCGGCATGGTCTTCTCCAGAATAAGGGCGAGCCGACATACTCACATGGCGGCCGTCACACGGCACGCCAGGTCGTTTGAGGCATCCTGGCGCGACGAGAACCCGCACTGGTGTGTCGCCTTGTTAAATCGCAAGTCGCCGCCGCCACCCCTGTGGAAATCAAGAAACACCGTAGCAAATTAAGCGAAGAGCGATTTCAATCGCCGCAGCAGCGCACTTACCGCGCGCTGTCGATAAACGCCCCGAGCCGTTCCAGTCCGTGCGACCAGAACAGCGATAGGCCGCGCTCCTGTGCCTGTCGCAGGTTCAGCACCTTGAACACCCCCGCCAGCGCAGCGGCGGGTACGACCTGGATCGTGCCGAATTGCTTGATCCAGTGCTCGGCCTTGACGGCCGCGTCGTTGTTCAGGCGTTTGACGCTGTTGGTGGCGCTGTTCGACACCTTGCATTCGATGGCCATCAGCCGGGTGTCGTGCAGCCGCACGACGACGTCCGCCTTGCGTTCGCCGAGCGGGCATTCCGCGCAGAATTCCATCGCCTGCGGGCCGCGTACCAGCGTGTTGATGGGAACCGCCGCCACCTCGTGGAAGCCGAGCCCGCGCAGGTAGTCCTTGACCATCGTCTCCTGCGTATCCTTGCCATCGTTGCGCCGCTCGGTCGCGATGCGCTGGGCGGCCAGCAGTGCCGCGGAGGCGAGCAGGGCGGCTTCGCGCTCGGCGGCCGTGGGCGCCGTGCCCGCGGCGAACCACGGGAAGCGATGCGGGTCGATCACGCGTTCGATCACGCCGAAGACCTTCCGCAATGCGGCGGCATCCCTGCGCAATACGCCCGGCGCGCTCGAGTCCACGTCGGCGATCACGCGCAGGTCGTCATCCGAGATCGGCGGTCCGGCGAGGTAGCGCAGCGCTTCGCCAAGGCCCTGCCCATACGCGGCCGCCAGGCTCGTGTCGGTAATGCCGGCCGGCGTCAGGTCGCCCAGCGTGCGGAACAGCTGGTCGAACTTGTCACGCGCCTCGCGGTATTTCACATCCCATGCGTCGGAGATTTCCAGTCGCTCGGCACGAAACTGCGCAGCAGCGATGGCCGCGTCGCCGGCGAGCTCCTCATGGGTCCAGTGGCGCGGCAGGACGGTCATCCGAGCAGCCGCTCCAGCGTCGGAATCCGCAGCCGCTCGATCTCCTTCGGCTCGAACTTGGTCAGCCCGCCCGCATAGGTGCGACCGCTCCCGGTATCGATATTCCCATTGAGCCATGCCGCCAGCGCATGCATGACCTCGGGCGCAAGCACCTCGCGCGGATACAGCCCGTGCGCGATATTGATATGCCGCGCGTCGCAGGTATTGACCGTGAACTGCGGCGGGCGTCGCGCCATATAGGTACAGAGGATCGGCGCCGGCGCCTTGAGCCCGACCGACCACCACGCCTTGCGATGCGTCGCGATATACCCCTCGTGCGCGCCTTGCCTGCGCGCCCACGACAGGAACGCGTCGATGCGCTTGCGCTCCTCGCGCGTAAAGCCATCGAGTTCCGCGGGCAGATCGATCACGCTGCGCAGCGCGCCCGCCGTCCGCAGATGCGCGCCCGCTTGAATCAGATCCATCGCCTTGGTCACGGACGGGAATTTGACCCGCGCGGGCAGATCGCGCGCATGATCGCCCGCGATCCAGATACCGTTGGCCCCCGTCACCTGCCCGCGATGCACGCGAAACAGTTCGCCCAGCTCGATCTCGCCCGCCCGCGGCGCCGCCGGCGGCCGCACGATGATCGACCACTTGTGCGCGGTCTGCAGCGTCGCCCGCGCGATCTCGGTGCCGCCCGCGAGCCGCCCCAGTTCCGGCAAGGCCTCGACCGCATGCACGGTGACGGGCTCGGCATGCTCGCCCACACGGAAACACGTGATCGCGGCCGTCGTGGCCGTACCCGGAAACGCCTCGATCGTCGGCGCCAGCACATGCAACGCGGTGCCGCCAAGCTCATCGATCAGCAGCTTGCGCAGCGCGGACCCGTAGTTCACGTCCATCCATTCGGCCGACGTGATGAACGCGCCGACATCGCCGTCGTGCGCGAGCAGCCGCGTCTGCAGGAAAAAATGCAGATGGAGCCCGGCCAGCGCACTGGCCTTGATCCCGAGCGAGGCAAAGCGCTCGGCATACCAGGCCTTCCACGCCTCGCCGATATCGTGATGGCGCACGTAGGGCGGATTGCCGATAAACGCGGTCATGCCGTCCACGCGCGGCAGCTTGACCTTGCGATAGTCCTTGACCAGCACGCTGACGCGTCCGGCCCAGCCATGCGCGGCAGCATTCGCGCGCAGCATCAGCGCGGCGAGGGGATCCATCTCCACCGCGACGAGTTCGGCGTCGGGAAACATCTGGCCGGCCGCGAGGATAAAGCGCCCGGACCCGGCGCCCGGATCGACGATGCGCACGGGAGTGCCCTGCGTGGCCAGCCACGCCATCATCGCGTCCACGATCGGCTGCGGCGTGTAGACCGCGCCGGCCGCGCGCCGGTCGTCCGCGGAACGGATCGACGCAAACGCCTCGCCGAGCGGATCGGCCCCGCGCGCAATCTGCCTGCGCAATGCCTGCACGGCCTTGTTATCCACAGCCTCGACGCCTTTCACGAGCCGGCGCTCGGCCGCGGACAAGCCGCTGTCGTCTCCGATGAGCGCGTGGCACACGGAGACCAGATCCTGTTCGGTCCGCAGCATCATGTCTTGTCTCGATCGCCGGGCGGAAACAGGTCTGCCTGACCCTGCTGCTGTCTTTCGGTGAACGCGCGCATGTAGTCCCGCAGCACATCGGCGGCGGCGCGGTTATGGGCACGGCAGGCCTGCACGAACGCATCGCGCAGGTCTTTCTCGACCCTGATACGCATTCCGGAATCTTTGAGCGACATGGCAACGGAGCGTAGCACAGTGGATACACAATGTGTATCCATCACGGGACGGTGGAATAACGCCCACGGCGCACAAATGCCGCCGCGCGTGGCATGCTAGCCGCGTCTGTCCTCGCCCATCGCGGACATCCTTTGATTTGCCATCCATGACCTTCAGTCCCGCCGAAGCCAACCCGCCCGTCACCGACGAGGCGCTGGAAGTCCGCCACCTCGCCGCACGCCGCAGCACGCTGGTCAGCGTGTTCGTGAATATCGCGCTCACCATCGTGCAGGCGGCCATCGGCGTCGTCGCGGGCTCGCAGGCGCTGATCGCCGATGCCGCGCATTCGCTGTCGGACCTCGTCTCGGATTTCGTGGTGCTGGTCGCGGGCCATCACAGCCGCAAGGACGCCGACCTCGATCACCCCTACGGCCACCAGCGGTTCGAGACCGCGGCATCGCTGGCGCTGGGCGCGCTGCTGCTGGCCGTCGGCATCGGCATGCTATGGACGGCGGTCCAGAAGATCGAGCATCCGGAGCAGGTCCAGCCCGTCAAGCTCGTCGCATTGTGGGTGGCCATTGGCGCGCTGATCGCGAAGGAACTGCTGTTCCGCTACATGCTGCGCGTGGCCGAACGCGTGCGCTCGAGCATGCTGGTGGCCAACGCGTGGCACGCGCGCTCGGACGCGGCGTCATCGCTCGTGGTCGCGCTCGGCATTGGTGGCAACCTGCTCGGCTATCACGTGCTCGATCCCGTGGCCGCCATCGTGGTCGGCCTGATGGTGGCGCGCATGGGCCTGCAGTTCGGATGGGATGCGCTCAGCGACCTGATGGACCGCGCGGCCGACGAAGATACGGTGGCGGCCCTGCGGCAGACCATGCTCGAGACGCCCGGGGTGCTGGGCCTCCATGATCTCAAGACGCGGAAGATGGGCGACCTGATTCTCGTCGATGTCCACCTGGAGATTGCCGCCGACCTGACCGTCGAGCAGGGCCACGCGATCGCCGTGGACGCGCGCGAACGCGCAATGCGGCGCGATGACGTGCTCAATGTCATGACGCACGTCGATCCGGTCCGGCGCTAGGCCGCTCCGGTTAACGCAGATCGGCCCGCCGGTAGAGGCTCAGGCCCACCGCCAGGAACGCGAGCATCCCCGCGCAGCTGCGGTTGATCCATTTGAGCGTCCGCGCCGAAAACGTGCGCACCGCATGGCGGCCGCCCAGCGCGTAGATCGTCATCACGATCAGGTTGATCGTCGCGCTGATCAGTGCCAGCACCGTGTATTGCAGCGCGATCGGCCCGTCCGCGTGTACGAACTGCGGCAGGAAGGCCGAGACGAACAGCAGCGCCTTGGGGTTGGACAGCGCCACGAACAGCGCACGCAGGAACGCGGCCCGGCCGCTGGCCGAGGCGTCGTCGCGCTCCGCCACCAGCGCATGCGTGGGCGAACGCCAGATGACCCACGCCAGATAGAGCAGATACACCGCGCCGATCCACTTGATGGCCTCGAACAGCCGCTCCGACGCCAGCAGCAGCGCGCCCAGCCCGCAGCCCACGGTCCCGATCAGGATCAGATCCGCCAGCACGGCGCCCGCCATGCCGCAGGCGGCCACGCGCATGCCGCGCGTCGCGCCGTTGTTGAGGGCCAGCAGCACGGTCGGCCCCGGTGTGGCGATCACCGCCGAAACGGCCATCGTGTAAAGCAGCAACGTCGTCGCGTCCATCGATCGGATCCTGTGGAAAAACTCGGGAAAACCCTGTGGCCACGCTGGGGGTTCGCCATGGGATGCGCTGTGGAGCGTATACGAATAACTCGCGGCTTTCGACGTATACGCAAAAGGCCCTGTGGATGACCCAGCGTATACGCACAGCGTTGCCCAGACGGTTGTGAGCGCGGCAACTCCCTGAGCCAAAAGGGAAAGTTGCGGTTATCCACGGCGCGAGGCCTGTGTTAACTACTACTACTATCTTCGTATACGTAAACAATGCAGTAAACGTATACGCGTGCCGTTGCAGGAAACGAAAGATTTCCACAGCGGCAATGCAGGAAGGCTTGAAGGGGCTGTTGCAGGAATGCACGCATCCTTCCTCAAAAGTGCCGTAAGCCTCGCGTCTGGCAAGTCGCGCGCCTAGAATGGCCGATCCTTCCGCAGATCCCGCTCGGGCCGGTCACCCATGCATGACAAGAACACACCGGATCGTCCTTCCTCGCCGGACGGCCTCCGTCCGATCTCCCTGCAATGGGGATTCGCGCTGACGTTCGTCGCCTGGTTCGCGGAAGTCCTGCTGACGATCCTGCTGCGGCCCACGCTGCTGCGTCATGGCATCCAGCCGATCGCCGCCGGCGGCGTGATTCGCGTGATCTGCTATGGCGGCGTGTTCTCGTGGATGCTGCATGCCAGCCAGATGACGTACCGACAGCTGTTGCACCCGAGCCGGGCGAGCGTAGGCGCCACCGTGGGCCTGCTGGCGCTGCCGATCCTGATGATGGTGCCGATGATCGTTTTGCTCGATGCGGCGGTCAACTGGGTCCTGATGCAGGTGCTGCCGATGTCCGCGGAAGAGTCGAACTGGCTCGAACACGGCCTCACGAGCGGTATCGGCAGCTGGGTGCTGGTCTGTGCCATCGCGCCGATGGTCGAGGAAATGTTCTTCCGCGGCATTCTGCTGCGCGGCATGCTCAAGCGCTATCCGCCAGCCGATGCGATCGTCTACTCGGCGTTCGTGTTCGGCTTCGCTCACCTCAACGTCTACCAGTTCGTTATCGCATTCCTGATGGGACTGTTTGCCGCCGCGCTCTATCGGCGCACGCAGTCGCTCTGGCCCGGCATCCTGCTCCACGCCGGACTCAATACCGCCGTGATGATCTGGGCCAACCTCGGCAGCCAGGCATCCGGCGCCGCGGCGGCATGGCCGCCCGTATGGGTCTGCGCGGTGTTCGCCGCGGCCGGCATCGTGGGCGCGTGGATGCTGCGACGGATCCTGTGGTCCGCGCCACGGGGCGGAGAGATGTCGCCAGACGCGGATCCGACGCCGCCGGCCGCCTGAGCGGCCGCGGACGCCCTAGCGGGGCACCTGGAATGCCTTGCGCGCGCGCAACGCTTCCGCGCGCGTCGTGCAGCCTTCCACGTGATCGTTGACGAGTCCCATGGCCTGCATCAGCGCATACATGGTCGTCGGCCCGACAAACTTCCAGCCACGCTTCTTGAGGTCCTTGGACAGCGCGATGGATTCGGGCGACGTGGTCATCGCGGCCAGCGTCTCGCGCGTGATCTTCTTCGGGCGGGTCGCGGGCTTGGGCTCATAGCGCCAGAAGTACGCAGCGAGGGAAGGTTCGGTCTCCAGCAGCTCCAGCGCGCGCTGGGCATTGTTGATGGCGGCCTCGATCTTGCCGCGATGCCGCACGATGCCGGCATCGCCGAGCAGGCGCTCGACGTCGCGCTCGTCGAAGCGCGCGACCTTGCGGATATCGAAATTGGCGAATGCCTTGCGGAAGGCCTCGCGCTTGCGGAGGATCGTCAGCCAGCTCAGGCCGGACTGAAAGCCCTCCAGGCAGATCTTCTCGAACAGGCGCCGGTCGTCGTCTACCGGAAAGCCCCATTCGTTATCGTGATAGTGGCAGTAGTCCTCGATGGTGCCGCACCAGCTGCACCGCTCGCGCTCTGCGTTCGGGGATTGGGTCATGAGAGAAGTCCGCGGGAAGGATGGGGATATCGCCAACGGAATATACCCAATCTTCCCGACGGGAAGCGCGGCCCGTTGCAGGCGCGCCCGGCCCCCGATCAGAGGGCCGGAAACAGCCAATCAGGCAATCGGCTTGCCGGTACGATCGTGCATGAACAGCAGCGCGACGAAGCTCAGCGCCGCCGCGGCAATCGCGTAGTAGGCGGGTGCATGCTTGTCGCCGCTCGACTGGATCAGCCACGTGACGATCAGCGGCGAGAAGCCGCCGAAGATCGTGACCGCGAAGTTGTATGCGAGCGACAGGCCCGTGGAACGCACGTCGGTCGGGAACTGCTCGGCCAGCACGGCCGGTGCCGGACCCGTGAAGGCGGCAAGCAGGATGCCGAGCACGATCTGCACCTGCAGCAGCGTGCTCGTGGTCGGCGACACGTTGAGCCAGTGGAACAGCGGGTACGCGAGCACGCCGATCAGGAGCGCCACGGTGCCGAGCATGCGCTTGCGGCCCACGCGGTCCGACAGCATGCCCATGAGCGGGCACAGCACGAGGATGATCGCGCCGCAGATGGCCGTCGATTCGAACGTCGCGCCCAGCGGCAGACCGAGCTGCTGCTTGGCGTACGACGGCATGTAGAACACCAGCACGTACGTGCAGACGGTCCACAGCACGGTCACGCCCAGGCCCGCGACCACTTCACGCGGATGCTCGCGCAGCACCTGCGACAGCGGCGAGAACTTGACCTTGGAGGCCGCACGCTCGGCCTGGCGCGCCTCGAACTCGGGCGGCTCTTCCAGTTGCGAGCGGATATACATGCCGACCGGCGCGATCAGCAGGCCGAACAGGAACGGAATGCGCCAGCCCCAGGCATCCACCTGTGCCGGTTCCAGTCCGTTGATGACCAGCGCACCCATCGCGGCGCCGAGCATGAACGAGATGCCCTGGCTGGCCTGCTGCCAGCTCGCATAGGCCCCGCGCTCGCTGTCGGGCGCGTGTTCGATCAGGAACGCCGTGGCGCCGCCGACTTCGCCGCCGGCCGAGAAGCCCTGGATCAGGCGGGCCAGCACGATCAGCGCGGGCGCCCACGGGCCGATGGAGGCGTAGGTCGGCGCGAAGCCGATGATGGCCGTGCCCAGCGCCATCAGCAGGATGGTCAGCGTCAGTGCCGCCTTGCGGCCCACGCGATCGGCGTAGACACCGAGCACGATCGCGCCGACGGGGCGCATGACGAAGCCGACGCCGAAGGTCGCCACCGTCAGCAGGAACGACGTGATGTCATCGCCGGTAGGGAAGAACAGCCGCGAGATGATGACCGCGAAGAAGCTGTAGACCGTGAAGTCGAACCATTCGAGACCGTTGCCGATGGTCGCGGCGAGGATGGTTCGTCGTCGTTTGGCGGCGGAAGGAAGGGAATGTTGCGTGGCAGTGGCTTGCATGGATGTTTTGGGAATCGTTGTGCGGGCGATGCGCCGATATGGGGCACGGCCCGACGCCATCTTAAGCGATTCCTTACAACATCCAGAGAGAGGTCAGCCCGGCGGGTGGGGTTTGTGCGCGGCGTCCGCGGCGCCGGAATGGTCCGGCTGGGTGCGCGGGCGCCCGTGCGGGCGCCGCCTCGTGAACCACAGCCACACGGCGCTGGCCAGCCATCCGGTCACGAATACGGTGTCGCCCGCGTGGTTGAACAGGGCGGCGGCCGTCGCGGCATTGCCGAACAGCATGTTCAGGATTTCCGCGGGCAGACGCGCGACGATCCAGAGCAGCACCGCGGGTACGCTGCCATAGACGCCCGCCTGCCACCACAGCGCGTGGGGGAGGGTCGGGTCATGGGGCGTGCGCTTGGCCACGGTCGTGAAGGGGTAGAAAACGCGGTTGCGAGGCGCGCGGACAGGCTGTCCGGGCGTTGCCGGGCGGTACTTGTACAGGAGTTGCCGCCCTGTCTGCATCATAGGCCTAAACCCTTGAGTCCGGCCGTTCCAGTGCCGTGTCGGCCATTCGTGTGTGTGCGTTCACCCACGCTTTCCGGGCGCCGCGACGGCGCGCCGATCTTCAGTTTTTTTGCACGACCCCTTCGCATTTGACTCCCTCCACGGCCATCCATATTGGCCACACTGAATACATCGAAGAAAGCTTTTGAAGGGTGCAACATGCTTCCCGCCATTTATGTTTCGCACGGTTCCCCCATGCTGGCGATCGACCCAGGTCCGACGGGCACCGCGTTCGACGCGCTCGGCGAGCGCCTGCGCGCGCTCGCGCCCAAGGGCATCGTAGTCATCTCCGCGCACTGGATCTACAGCACGCTGGCCGTCAGCACGCGCGAGCGCCAGGAGGCGTGGCACGACTTCGGCGGCTTCCCGCGCGAACTCTACGCGCTGCGCTACGACGCGCCGGGCTCCCCCGCGCTGGCCGCCCGCGTCAAGCAGGCGCTGGAAAGCGCAAAGGTGCCGGGCATCAGCTACGTGGCCGAGGACAACGACCGGCCGCTCGACCACGGCGCGTGGATGCCGCTGCGGTATTTCTTCCCCGATGCCGACGTGCCCGTGATCCAGCTGGCGCTGAACCCGTACCTGCCGCCCTCGCGCCAGATCGAGATCGGCCGCGCGCTGGCGCCGCTGCGCGAGGAGGGTTACCTGATCATGGCGTCGGGCAGCTTCACGCATAACCTGCAGGAGGTGTTCGGCAACGGCCGGCCCGTGCAGCACGGCACCGACGTGGCCCCCTATGTGGACGCGTTCCGCGGCTGGATGCGGTCCGCCCTCGACGAGGCGCTCGCCACCGGCGACACCAGCCGTATCGCCGATTATCGCGAGCAGGCGCCCTATGCGCGCCGCGCGCACCCGACCGACGAGCATCTGCTGCCGTTCTACGTGGCGCTCGGTGCGGCGCTGGGTCCGGCGCCGGACGATGCCGACGGCAGTGCCCATGTCGACCGCGTGGCCGACGACGTCACCTACGGCGTGCTGGCGATGGACACCTTTGTGTTCGAGGGCATCGGTGCCGGCGCTCAGGCGCCGCTGGCCGAGGGCGCCGCGGTCAGGTAACGCCGCGCGGCGCGCGCGCCGAACAGTGCGATCCAGCCCATGGTCAGCGCCACCAGCGCGAGGCCGATGCGCAGGTTCGTCAGGTGCGCCGCGCCGCCGATCAGCACAGGCCCGAGCAGCAGGCCGACGTACGCGAAGCGCGCCACGCGCGCGATGGCCTCGGCCGGCGCCACGCCGGGCAGCCGCGAGGCGGCCACGAAGAAGATCGGCACCATGTTCGCGGCGCCGAGCCCCATCAGGCAGAAGCCGCCCAGCGCTGCGGTGGGTACGGGCAGCAGCAGGGCCAGCACGATGCCGGCAAAGCCCGTCCACGCGCTGGCCGTGAGCGTCGGGCCGTCGCCGAGCCGCGCGCGCAGCCAGTCGCCGCCGAAGCGCCCGCAGGCCATGCCGCCCGAGAACGCCGCATAGCCGAAGCTGACCCAGTCGGGCGGCGACGCCGCGACGTCGCGCATGTACACGCTGGTCCAGTCGTACATCGCGCCCTCGCCGATCAGGCCGAGGAAGGCCATCAGCCCGAGCAGCCAGAGCGCGCGCGTCGCATGCTCGCGATGATGGGCCGCGGACGGCATGACCGGATGATCGGCGAGCAGGCCGGGCAGCGTGACCACGGCCACGGTGGCCGTCAGCGCGGCCGTCATCGCCGCGTGCGCGAGCGGCGCGACGCCCAGCGACAGCATCAGGCCGCCGAACGAGGCCCCGGCCATGCCGCCGAGGCTGAACATGCCGTGCAGCGCCGACATCACGGGCCGCGTGCGGCTCGCTTCTACCGTGGCCGCCTGCGCGTTCATCCCGACGTCGAAGGCTGCATTGCACATGCCGAACAGCAGCAGCGCGGGCAGCAGCAGGACGAACGTGGGCATGGCCAGGATGGCGACGGTCGCCAGGGCGTAGGCGAGCCCGCTGAGCATCGAGGCGCGCGCGCTGCCGACGCGGGCAACCCAGCGGCCGACCGGCCCCATTGCGACAATGGCGCCACCCGCGACCGCGAGCATCGCGAACGACAGCATCGCGTCGGACAGTTCGAAGCGGGCCTTGATGGTCGGAATATGGACGCCCCACGTCGCGAAGGTCGCGCCGTTGACGAAGAACAGGGCCATGGTGCCGCGCGTGGCGCGGGAGACGGAATCAGTCGGTACGGTAGTGGAATCGGACATCGGAGGCCATGCGAAAGACAAGCCGCATGGTCTCACAATGCCGTGGCTGTCGCGTGCAGCAGGCCCCGCCGCCGCAACGCAAAGACGAACGCGCCGAGGCCCGCGAAGGCCAGCAGCACCATCGTCCAGAGCATGAGCCAGTATCCGTCCGCCGCGCGCCACATCAACGCGCCAAGCCATGGCGCCACGGCCTGCGCGAGCAGCACCGGCGTCATCATCAGGCCATTGAGCGTGGCGTAGTGATGGCGCGAGATCAGCTCGGGCATCGCCATCGCGCGCAGCATCGTATTGACGCCGTTGGCGCAGCCATAGAGCACGGCGGCCATCATGAGCCAGCCGCCCTTGCCGACCGCGAGGCAGGCCAGGCCGATGCCGAGCACCGTATAGGTCGGCAGCGAGAGCCGGATGGGCTGCCGGACCGGCAACTGCGTCATCACGAGCCGGCCCGCGACCTGCGCGGGACCGATCAGCGCGGCCACGATCAACTGCTCGGCCAGCGGCAGGCCTTTCTCGTTGAGCATCGGAATCAGGTGCGCGCCCAGCAGCGAGGCGATGACCGCGGTAGCGGTGAACGCGATCACCACGGCCCAGAACACGGGCTCGCGCAGCGTGGCGCGCGCGATGCCCGCATTGGCGCCCGTCGCGGCGCCCTCGAGCGGCGTGGCCGGTTGCACTGCGTGGTAGGTCGGATGGATCGTATAGCGCAGCAGCCGCGCATGCATCGGCGCGCAGACCAGCAGGTTCATCGCCGCAAAGCCGATCAGCGTGGGCCGCCAGCCCACATGGAGCACGAGCCATTGGGCGAGCGGAATAAACACGGTACTCGCCAGCCCCGCCATCAGCGTCACGTGCACGATCGGCTTCTGATACCCGTCGCCGAACGCCTGCCGCAGCACCACGAACGCGGGTTCGTACAACGTGGAGGCCATGGCCACGCCGAGCGGGATCCACATCAGCAGGAACATCGTCTCCGACGGGCTCCACGCCCAGAGCAGCAGGCCGATGCCCGCGAGCACCGAGCCGCCGCACATCACGCGATGCGCGGGTACGCGATCGAGCAATCGGCCCACCGCGAACGAGCACAGCGCCCAGACCAGCAGCCCAAGCGAGAAGCCGCCCGCGAGGAACGGCTTGCTGAAGCCGAGCGCGGCCTGCATCGGATCGATGAGTACGGTGAAGGAGAAGTAGAGCGTGCCCCAACTGATGACTTCGGTCAGGCCGAGGGTCCAGACGAGCGTCCGGGGGGAGGGTAAAGGCCGGCTATACGCGTTCTGCGGTGAGGGAGCGGACTGAGTCATGGCGCGCCCGCGGCTGCGCGCAGGTCACGGAGATGGGGGTCGGCCCATTGTATCGGGGGTGGTGCTGGCGGTGGCCGGGCGTGACCATGGCGTCGCATCGCAGCCACATGTCATGGCACATCGTCAGCAAGATCCGGAGGCCCCTTGAGCTCGACCATATTGCCGTCCGGATCGTGCAGATAGATCGACGGCCCCAGTCCCTCCGCACCATATCGCTGTTCCACGGGCCCGGCATCCACGCCATGAATACGAAAATGCTCGTAGATGGCCTTGGGATCGAACGGCTCGATACGCATGCAGAAATGATCGAGATTGCGTCCCTCGCGGCCCGGGCCGGCGCCGCCCATCCGGCCGAGCGTGCCGTCGAGCGAAATCACGTCGATCAGCGCACTGCCCGCGCGAAGCTGCGTGAGGCCGAGAGCCGCCTGCTCGCGTTCCACATGGCAGCCGAGCGCTTCCACGTAGAAGCGCACGAGGCGCGGGACATCTGCGGTGCGCAGCACGAGGTGATCGAGGCCGGCAATGCGGAACATGGTGGCTCCCTTCGTGGGTGGCTTCGTGGGTGGCGGCCGGACTCAGTTGTCCGGAATCAGGCGCTTGCCGAGACTCACGGCGGCATCGGCGCCGTAGCCGAGCTTCTCGTAGAACGCCATGACGGCGTCGTTGCCCTTGCGCACGAGCAGGTTGATCTTGGGGCAGCCGCGTTCCAGCAGCAGCGCCTCGGCGCGCGCCATCAGCATGCGCCCGTACCCGCGTCCCTGCAATGCGGGTTCCACCGCCACGTAGTACACCCAGCCGCGATGACCGTCGTATCCGATCATCGCGGTGGCCACGACGCGGCCGTCGTCCTCGCCGACGAGAAACAGCTCGGGCTGCTCGGTGAGCTTGCGCGCGATATCGCGCTTCGGATCGTTCCAGGGCCGCGTGAGGCCGCAGGCGTGCCAGAGGGCAATCACGGCCGCTTCGTCGGCCGGGGTGTAGGAGCGAAGTTGCATGGGACTGGTGTCGGGCCAAACCACCAGTGTACCCATGCCGGACTCAGGCGGCGCGCTGTCCCGTCTCCGGATGCCGGAACTGCTCGAGCAACTTCGCCCACCGCGCCCGCGCCGCCGCGAGGTTGTTCTCCTTCACATGGCCGAACCCGCGAATATCGTCCGGCAGATTCGCCAGCGCGACCGCGGTGTCGTGATTGGCCTGCGACAGCCCGCCAGCCAGTTCCTCGACCAGCGCCCGATACTCGCCGATCAGTGCGCGCTCGGTGCGGCGTTCCTCGGTACGGCCGAAGATATCGAGCACGCCGCCACGCAGCCCCTTGAGCTTCGCAAGGATCCTGAACAGCGTCATCGTCGATGGCCCAAAGCGGCGCTTGACCAGATGTCCCTTCTCGTCGCGCCGGGCCATCAGCGGCGGCGCAAGCCAGAAGTTGAGCTGGTAGTCGCGCCCCGGCTCGCCTTCGAACTGCGCGCGCAGCTTGTCGAGGAACACGGGGTCCGTATAGAGCCGCGCCACCTCGTACTCGTCCTTGTACGCCATGAGCTTGGCCAGATTGCGCGCCACGCCCTCGGTCACCGGCAGCGGCTTGCCACCCACCACCAAAGCCGACTCCGCGGCGCGGACCCGCTGCACCACCTCGCGGTACTGCTCGGCATACGCGGCGTTCTGGTACTTCGTCAGCAGATCCACACGGCTGGCAATCAGCTTCTCCAGCAGCGCGCCCGACGACGTTGGCAGCTTCACCACGTCGCCACCCTCGGCCACGTTGCCGAGCTTGCCCGTCAGCGACAGCACATGCTCGGGGTCGTGCGCCATATGGCGGCCCCAGTCGAACGCGGCCTTGTTCTTCTCGACGGACACGCCGTTGAGTTCGATCGCGCGTTCGAGCGCTTCCAGCGTCAGCGGAATCCAGCCCTTCTGCCAGGCATAGCCGAGCACGAGCGGGTTCGTGTAGATGGCATCGCCGATCAGCGCCACGGCCAGCGCGCTCGCGTTGATGAAGTCGCACGACTCGCCCACCGCGTTGCGCAGATCCTGCTCGGCCGACAGGCCCGGGAATTGCCACTTCGGATTGCGGATGAACTCCGCCGTCGGGGTTTGCGCGGTATTGACCACCGCGCGCGTCCGGCCCGCCTGCGTCTTCGAGATGACCTCGTCGGTTGCCGAGACGATCGCATCGCAGCCGATCACGAGATCGGCCTCGCCCATCGCGATCCGCGTCGCATGCAGGTCATCGGGTCGCGCGGCAATCTGCACGTGCGACAGCACCGCGCCACCCTTCTGCGCGAGGCCCGCCATGTCCAGTACCGTCACGCCCTTGTTCTCGAGGTGCGCGGCCATGCCGAGCAACCCGCCGATCGTCACCACGCCGGTGCCCCCCACGCCCGTCACCAGCACGCCATACGCGCGGTTCAGCGTTGGCAGCACGGGCAGCGGCAGCGCGGGCAGGCTCGACATCGAGATGCCATGCGCCTCGGGCTTGCGCACCTGCGCGCCTTCCGCCGTGACAAAGCTCGGGCAGAAGCCGTTGAGGCACGAGAAGTCCTTGTTGCACGACGACTGGTTGATCTGGCGCTTGGTGCCCAGCTCGGTCTCGAGCGGCTCCACCGACAGGCAGTTCGACTTCACCGAGCAATCGCCACAGCCCTCGCACACCGCGTCGTTGATAAACGCGCGCCGTGCCGGATCGGGATACGTGCCGCGCTTGCGGCGGCGGCGCTTCTCGGTCGCGCAGGTCTGGTCGTAGATCAGGATCGTGCAGCCGGGCACCTCGCGCAGCTCGCGCTGCATGGCATCGAGCTGCTCGCGGCCATGGACCGTCACGCCTTCCGGCAGCCGGATGGCGCTGTTGTACTTCTCGGGCTGGTCCGTGACGATGACGATGCGCTTCGCGCCCTCGGCATGCACCTGGAACGCGATGTCCTGCACCGACAGCTGGCCATCGACGGGCTGGCCGCCGGTCATGGCCACCGCGTCGTTGTAGAGGATCTTGTACGTGATGTTCACGCCCGCGGCAATCGACGCGCGAATCGCGAGCAGCCCCGAATGGAAGTACGTGCCGTCGCCGAGGTTGGCAAACAC
Source organism: Cupriavidus sp. OTU4054 (assembly GCF_038440175.1). Taxonomy (NCBI): domain Bacteria; kingdom Pseudomonadati; phylum Pseudomonadota; class Betaproteobacteria; order Burkholderiales; family Burkholderiaceae; genus Cupriavidus; species Cupriavidus sp. OTU4054. The sequence goes on along the minus strand of NZ_JASATF010000027.1, from coordinate 11,355 downwards.
GTGCTTGTCGCCCGCGAACGGCGCCTGCCCGATCCACGCCACGCCCTCGCCGCCCATCTGGCTGAACGTGCTCGTATTGCGGTCCATCCAGACCGTCATGTAGTGGCAGCCGATGCCGGCCAGCGCGCGCGACCCCTCGGGTACGTTCGTGGACGTGTTGTGCGGGCAGCCCGAGCAGAACCAGGGTTTGCGCTCGGCCGTCACGCGCGGCGTGGCGAGCGCGCGCTCCTTGGCTTCGATGATCGCCAGCCGCGAGGCGATGCGCGCGCGCACGTCGGCGGGCAGCTCGAACTTCTCGAGCCGCGTCGCAATCGCCTTCGCGATGATCGCCGGCGACAGCTCGTAGTGGGCCGGCAGCAGCCAGTTGTTCTGCGGAATCGACCATTCGCCGCCCGCATTGTCCTTCTCGTCGAACTTGCCGTAGACCTTGGGCCGCACGTCGTCGCGCCAGTTGTACAGCTCTTCCTTGAGCGCGTACTCCATGATCTGGCGCTTTTCCTCGACCACGAGGATTTCCTGCAGCCCTTCGGCGAACGCGCGCGCGCCGTGCGCTTCCAGCGGCCAGACGCAGCCGACCTTGTACAGGCGGATGCCAAGCTGCGAGCAGGTCTCGTTATCGAGCCCGAGGTCGCACAGGGCCTGGCGCGTATCGAGGTATGCCTTGCCACCGGTCATGATGCCGAAGCGCGCGTGCGGCGAATCGATCTCGATACGGTCGATCTTGTTGGCACGCACGTACGAGAGCGCCGCGTACCACTTGTAGTCGAGCAGCCGCGCTTCCTGCTCCAGCGGCGGATCGGGCCAGCGGATATTGAGCCCGCCCGGCGGCAGGATGAAATCCTCGGGCAGCACGATGCGCACGCGGTGCGGATCCAGCTCCACCGACGCCGACGACTCCACCACGTCGGTCACGCATTTCATCGCGACCCATAGTCCGGAGTAGCGGCTCATTGCCCAGCCGTGCAGGCCGTAGTCCAGGTATTCCTGCACGTTGGACGGAAACAGCACGGGCAGCCCGCAGGCCTTGAAGATATGCTCGGACTGGTGCGCGAGCGTGGAGGATTTGGCCGAGTGATCGTCGCCGGCAAGGACCAGCACACCGCCATGGCGCGAGGAGCCCGCCGAGTTCGCATGCTTGAACACGTCGCCGGTCCGATCGACGCCCGGTCCCTTGCCGTACCACATGCCGAACACGCCATCGAACTTCGCGTCCGGGTACATGTTGACCTGTTGCGAGCCCCAGACCGCCGTGGCGGCAAGGTCCTCGTTGAGTCCAGGCTGGAAGACCACCTCGTGCGCGGCCAGATGCTTCTTGGCTTTCCAGAGCGACTGGTCGAGCGCGCCGAGCGGGGAGCCGCGGTAGCCGGAGATAAAGCCCGCGGTATTCAACCCGGCGGCGCGATCGCGTTCGCGCTGGAGCATGGGCAGGCGTACCAGGGCCTGCGTGCCGCTGATGTAGATACGGCCGCGTTCCAGCGTGTACTTGTCGTCCAGGGAAACATTGTCGAGCGCGCGACGGATGGCGTCGCTGACCGGGGCGGTCAGGGGTGCGTTCATGAAGGCTCCTCTATGGGGCATGCTGTCGGGATCGCCGACACATCATTTATGGGGCAGGCAGGCATTGCCTCTTGTGAAGGCGCCGCGTGACTGTGTCTCTGCGCGGATGGTAGCACTGCCGCCGCGCCGGCGGTACCTTGCCATGCAGCATAAAACGGGCCAGATCCCCCATGGTTTCCCCTAAGGACAGGTCTATCGCGTGTACACTGCGTTGCATCCAAGACCGCACCACCGGGTGTCTTTCCCGAGCCAAAGATGCGCATGCGCCGCATCGCACAGACCGCCAGATTCGCCCGGCCGCTTATTCCGCAAACGACATGACCATTGTTCCCCGCCAGGGCACCGCGACCCTGGCCGTGCTGATCGACGCCGACAACGCGACGCCCGCCATCGTGGAAGGCCTGCTGGCCGAAGTCGCCAAGTACGGCGTCGCCGCCGTCAAGCGCATCTACGGCGACTGGACCAAGCCCAACCTTGCCGGATGGAAGGAAAAGCTGCTGTCGCACTCGATCCAGCCGATCCAGCAGTTCCGTTACACGGTCGGCAAGAATGCCACCGACAGCGCGATGATCATCGACGCGATGGACCTGCTGTACACGGGCCGCTTCCAGGGCTTCTGCATCGTGTCGTCCGACAGCGACTTCACGCGCCTGGCCTCCCGTATCCGCGAGCAGGGCCTGACGGTCTATGGGTTCGGCGAGCGCAAGACGCCCAAGCCTTTCGTCACGGCCTGCGACAAGTTCATCTACTCGGACGTGCTGCGCGCCGAAGTGGATGTGGAGGGTGTCGAGGGCGTGGACGGCGCCGAGGGCGCGGTGGCACCGGCCCGCCGCCGCAACACGGGCGAACTGCGCCAGGACTCGCGCCTCGTGCGCCTGCTGCAGAGCGCCTCGAAGGCGGTGTCCGACGAGGACGGCTGGTCGACGCTGGGCGGCATGGGCAACCACATCGCCAAGCAGGCGCCCGAATTCGATTCGCGCAACTATGGCTACGGCAAGCTCTCGGAACTCGTGGCGGCTACGGGCCTGTTCGAGGTGGAGACGCGCAACGGCGGCAACAACAAGACGATCTGGGTACGCCTGAAGAAGCGCAACAAGGGTGGCGGACAGGACGTGAAACCGCCGCAGCGCCCCGTACCCGCGCCTGCGTCGGACGCCGCCTTCGGCGCCGATCTGGACGAGGTGGACCACGCGCCGGCCGTACCCGCCGCGGCGCCTGACTTCGACGACGAACCCGAATCGGATCTCGACCTCGACCTTACGCCCGAACCGGCACCGGTCACCCTGACCCCGGAAGTGGAAGAGAACGCGGGCTCGGCATCGACGCTGATTCCGGAAACCGTGGACGAGGGGGAAGACGAGGCACCCCGGCAGTCCCGCTCGCGCGGCAAGCGCACGCGGCGTCCCGAGGTGACCCTCGGCGACAAGCCCTGGCCGATCGACGCATCGGTGTTCGCGGCGCCGGGCGATACGGTGGTATCGGCCAGACCGGAAACCGCGCCGGTGGCCGAGCCCGAATCCGAGCCGGCCGTCGCTCCAGCTATCGACACACCGGAAGCGGACGAGGCGGCCCCGGCCCCCGCGAGGAAGGCCCCCGCCAAGCGCGCACCGCGAAAGCGCGCCCCAAAGAAAGCCGAGGGCTCAAAGAAGGCGGAGGGCTAATCCTCAGCGCACCAGCTGGTTGATCTCGATAATCGGCATCAACACCGCCAGCACGATCAGCAGCACCACGACGCCCATCGTCAGGATCAACAGCGGTTCGAGCAGGCTGGTCAGGAACAGTGTCCGCCGCTCGAGCTCCTGCCCCTCGCCGGTGGCGGCCCGCTCGAGCATCACCGGCAGGTTGCCGGTCGCCTCGCCCGAGCGAATCAGATGCACGAGCACGGGCGGAAACTGGTTCTGCGCCGCCAGCGCGCGCGCCAGCGACGCGCCTTCGCGCACGCGCGTGGTCGCATCATCGACGTTGGTCTTGAGCGCCTGATTAGTCAGCGTCTCGCCGGCCGCCTGCAGGCTGCGCAGAATAGGCACGCCAGCCGATACGAGAATCGCCAGCGTGCTCGCAAACCGCGCGGTGTTGTACCCGCGGATCAGCTTGCCCATCAGCGGTGCCGTCAACAGCCAGCGATGCCACGCGAGCCGGACATCGGGCTGCCGCAGCAGACTGCGGACGATCAGCGCGATGACCGCGATCACGCCCAGCGCCGCCCACCACCAGTTCCGCACGAAGTCCGACAGCGCCAGCATGACGATCGTCAGCGTCGGCAGCTTCTGCTTGGTGTTGGCGAACACGCTGACCACCTGCGGCACGACGTACGACAGCAGGAAGATCACGATCGCGAACGCCACCACCGTGACGATTGCCGGATAGGTGAACGCGAGCCGGATCTTCGAGGTCAGCGTGTTGCGCGTCTCGATATAGGTCGCCAGCCGCTCGAGCACGAGCCCCAGATGCCCCGAATGCTCACCGGCCGACACGAGCGCGCGGTAGATATCGGGAAAGTCCTTCGGATGCTGGGACAGCGCCACGGACAGCGAACTGCCGCCCATGACCTCGGCGCGAATGCCGGCGAGCAGTTCGTGCACGTACTGCCGCTCGGCCTGGTCGGCGAGCGCGCCGAGCGCTTCGTCGAGCGGCAGTCCGGACACGATCAGGCTGGCCAGCTGCCGCGTGAACAGCGCCTGCTCCTGCGTGCTGAGCCGGCGCACGAACAGCGCGCCGCCGGTCCGCTTGGCCATGCCGCTGCCCGCGAGCGGATCCACGATGATGGGCGTGAGCCCGCGCGCGCGCAGCTGGCTGCGCGCCTGCTTGGGACTGTCGGCCTCGATGACGCCGCGATCGGCGCGTCCGGCGGCGTCCGCGGCTTCGTAACGATATGCGGGCATGCTGCGTCAGGCTCCGGGGCTAATCGCGCGTGACGCGCAGCACTTCCTCGAGTGCCGTCGCGCCGCTGTCGATCCAGCGCTGCGCATCGCCACGCATCGTGTGCATGCCCTTGGCCAGCGCGGCCTGCTTGATCTCGGACTCCGGCACCTGTCGATGGATCATCGTGCGAATCTCGTCATCGACGCTCAGCAGTTCGTAGACACCCATCCGCCCCTGGTAACCCGAATTGCCGCACTTGTCGCAACCCACCGCGTGCCAGACGCGCTGCAGCGGCTTGCCCTCGGTGCGCAACACCTCGGCCTCCGCGGCGGTGACCTCGATGACCTCTTCGCGCTTGCAGTGCGGGCACAGCCGGCGTACCAGCCGCTGCGCGAGCACGCCGAGCAGCGACGACGACAGCAGGAACGGCTCGATCCCCATATCGACGAGACGCGTGACCGCCGAGGCCGAATCGTTCGTGTGCAGCGTGGCCAGCACGAGGTGGCCCGTCAGCGATGCCTGCACCGCGATCTGCGCGGTCTCGAGATCCCGGATTTCCCCGATCATCACCACGTCCGGATCCTGCCGCAGGATCGCGCGCAGGGCCTTGCCGAACGTCATGTCGATCCGCGGATTGACCTGCGTCTGACCGATGCCGTCGAGGTCGTACTCGATCGGATCCTCCACGGTCATGATGTTGGTCGTGTGCGAATCCAGCCGCGACAGCGCCGCGTACAGCGTGGTCGTCTTGCCCGAACCGGTCGGCCCCGTCACCAGCACGATGCCGTGCGGCTGGTGGATCAGGTGATCGAAATTGACGAGCGTCTCGCGCGCCATGCCGAGCTTGGCAAGGTCGAGGCGACCCGCTTCCTTGTCGAGCAGACGCAGCACCGCGCGTTCGCCGTGGCCGGTCGGCAGCGTCGAGACGCGGACGTCCACCGGACGCCCGCCCACGCGCAGCGTGATACGGCCATCCTGCGGCAGTCGCTTCTCGGCGATGTCGAGCTGCGCCATGATCTTGATCCGCGAGATCAGCGCGCCGTGAAGGGCCTTCTTGGGCCGCACCACGTCGCGCAGCGTGCCATCCACGCGGAAGCGCACCACCGAGGACGACTCGAACGGCTCGATATGGATATCGGAGGCGCCTTCGCGCGCGGCCTGCGTGAGCAGCGCATTGATCATGCGGATGATCGGCGCGTCGTCTTCGGATTCGAGCAGATCCTCGACCGCCGGAATGTCCTGCATCAGCCGGGACAGATCGACTTCGCCCTCCACCTCGCCAACCACCTGCGCGGCGCTGCCGTCCTGGCGGTTATAGGCATCGGACATCGCGCGTTCGAGCGCTTCCGGCTCCAGCACGCGCAGGCGCAGCGCGCCATGGACGCGGGTCACTTCGGCCAGCGCGGACGGGGCCGTGGCGCGGCTGACCCAGACCTCGAGGCCATCGGGACGCTGGTGCGCGATCAGCAGCCCGGCTTCGCGGGCAAAGCTGTACGGCACGAGCCGCGCGGCAACGGCCGAGGGCGGCTCGAGCGCGTCCAGCGCGTCGGGCGTGCCGGGTGCAAGGTCGGTCTCGTCAGGCTGGGTGGATACGTCGGTGGCCATGACAGGACTTTAGTTGATGGTGCCGTGCGAGAAGGCATCGGCGAGCGCCACGGCCGGGTTCGGGCGTGCCGCCTGGGTCGGTTGCGCCGGTGCCGGCGACGCCGGCGAACGCTGCGACAGCGGCCGCGACGGCTGCAGCGCCGGATCCGGCACCTGCTGCGGCGGCGTCAGCGGCTGCGGCGTCTGCTGCAGCGGCAGCGGCGGGGCCAGCGGCGTGGTGCTGCGCGGATCGACAAATGGTGCGGTCGGCGCCTCGGCCGGCGGCAGCTGCGGCGTGTCGCGCTGAGGGATCATGATGTTCTGCGGCACGAAGCCGGACTGCTGCGCACGCATGAAATCGTAACGGTCCTGCGCGAGCCGATCGGTCGCCGCGCCGGTACGCATGACGTAGGGCCGCAGGAATACGAGCAGGTTGGTCTTCTCGCGAACCTTGCTCTCGTAGCGGAACAGGCCGCCGATCCACGGCAGATCGCCAAGGCCGGGGACCTTCTGCACGTTCTCGGTGGCATTGTCCTGGATCAGGCCGCCCAGCACGATGATCTGGCCGTCGTCGACGAGCACGTTCGTCTCGATCGACCGCACATTGGTGGTCGGGCCCGACGTATTGTTCTGCGTGCCGTTCAACACCGATGACGATTCCTGATAGATCTGCAACTTCACGAGACCGCCGTCGGTGATCTGCGGGCGCACGCGCAGCGTGATACCGACGTCCTTGCGGTCGAACGTGTTGAACGGCGTCACGGTAGACGTGCTGCCGGTCTGCGCGTACGAGCCCGTCGTGATCGGGATGTTCTGGCCGATCAGGATCTTCGCTTCCTCGTTCTCGAGCGTGATCAGGTTCGGCGTGGACAGCAGGTTGACGCTCGAATTGGTCCCGAGCGCGCGCAGCAGCGCGCCCAGCCCGATCGCGCGATTCACGATGCCGAGGTTCAGGCCGCCCAGCGACGGGACGAACTGGCTTGCCGCGGCGAGCCCCGCTGTCGGATTCTGGTTATACGCGGCGACGGCACCGGTCAGGTTGAGGATGTTCTGCCCGCCCACCCCGAAGTTCGTGCCCGCGAACACGCCCGTATTGTTGTTGTCCGAGCTCAGCAGCCCCTGCCACTGAATGCCCAGCTCGGCCGAGTTGTTGGCCGTCACCTCGACGATCATCGACTCGATATAGACCTGCGCGCGGCGCTGGTCGAGGTCGTCGATGACGCTGCGCAGGTTCCGGTAGACCGGTTCCGTCGCCGTGATGATCAGCGTATTGGTCGCCGGATCGGCCTGGATGATGCCGCCCGTGGTCGGCTGCTGGTTCGTGGCGAACGACGCGGAGAACGCATTGCCGCCGCCGCTGCCGAAGCTCGACCCGCTGCCCGACCGGCTGCCGCTGCTGCCGAAACCGCCGTACCCGCCCGAGCTGCTGCCACCAAACTGCCCGCCAGTCTGCGAGCCCTGCGACTGCGCGTAACCCCCCGCGCCCGCGGCGGCCGTGCCGCCCGCGCCGCCAGGCTGCGTCGTGGACGCAAAACTGCTGTCGGCCGCGACGATCGCGCGCAGCGTGGCCGCGAGCTTCACCGCATCGGCATTGCGCAGCGGCACGACCCAGATATTGCCGGGGCGCGCATAGGGCTGGTCGATCTTCTCGATCAGCATGCGCGCCTGTTGCACGCGCGCGCGACTCGACGCACGAATCATCAGCGAATTGCTACGCGGCTCGGCCACCACGGTCGTGCGCAGGCTCGAATCGCCCGTACCCGCCGCCGCGGTGCCGCCGGCCGCGGACGGATCGAGCAGCTTCTGCAGCGTGAGGGCCGCGTCGCTGGCAATCGCGTTCTTGAGCGGCACGATCTCGACTTCCCCGGTCGCCGGCGCATCGACGGCCGCGATGATGCGGGCCAGACGGCGCAGGTTGTCGGCGTAGTCGGTAATGACGAGCGTGTTGTTGGCCGGGTACGCGGTAATCGTGTTGTTCGGCGCGATCATCGGCCGCAGCACGGGCACGAGGTTGTTCGCGGACTCGTAGTTGAGCCGGAATACCTGGGTCACGACCTGGTCGCCGCGTCCCGCCGCGCCGCCGATCACGGTCGGCGAGCCCTGCAGCTTGGCGTCGGCTTCGGGCACGACCTTGGTGAAGCCGTTGCTCTCGACCATCGCGTAGCCCTGCATGCGCAGCACGGAGCCGAGTGTCTCGAGCGCCTGCGCGCGCGACACCGGCTGTTCGGTCACCAGGTTCACGGTGCCCTTGACGCGGGGGTCGATCACGAAGTTCTTGCCTGTCGCCTGGCCCACGGCCTTGACCACGGAGTCGAGGTCCGCGTTGACGAAGTTCAGCACAACCTGGTCCCGGCTTGGCGGCGAGACGTCGGCCTGCTGCGCCCAGAGCGGCGCAGGCGCAAGCAGGGAAAGGCCGCACAGCAGGGCGGTGGCGCGCGCGAGGGCGGTGCGGATGAAGGGTCGGTGTGCTTGGGTTTTCATAATCGGTTCCAGCCGGCTTCGGATGCGTCGTAGTTCAGAAGCGCAGCCTTGTCACATTGTCCTCTCGTCGTCCCAGCAGGCTCAGCAGCCCAGCCAGTTGCGCGGCCGCATCGGGATCGGCCTTCGCCGTTCCATCGAATCGTGCCGGCTTGCCCAGCGTGCCGCTGCCCTCCAGGTACAGCGGCCCCGCCATGGTCTTCAATTCCAGTCTTCCCGCCGTGCCGGTCCAGTCGATCTCGGCGCGGTAGCTGCCCAGCGGCCGCAGCCGGCTGACCGCCGATGATACTTGCTCGATGCGCAGGGTCAGATGACCCTCGAGCGCGCCGTCGGCAAAGCGGCCGCGCATCGCCGTCCAGTCCAGCCGCATCTGCCCGTCGGGGCGCAGCGTATTGAACGGTGCGCCCACGCCCTCCAGCAGCGACGCGGGCAGGCGCATCGCGCCGGCCTGCGCGGTCCATCCGCGCGGCGTCACCGCCAGCGCGACGGGCGCGGCCAGCGAGTGGTCATGCGACACGACCACGCGCAGCGTGCCCGTGAGCAGCGGCCAGAACGGCACGGACCACGCCAGCCGCCCCGGCAATACGGTTGCGGTCTGGCTGCCCGCGCCGGCCGACAGCGCCAGCGTGGCGCTGCCATGCCAGATCGTGCCGGCCGCGTCGGCCAGCAGCACGCGCTGCCCCGATCGTGCCGCCACGCTGTCCGCCAGCCAGGCGGCGGGCAACTGCGCGATCAGCGTGGCGATGACCACCATCACGCCCAGCAGCGCCCATCGCACGCGCCGCCAGACGTTCGACTCGCGCCTGCGCCGGCGCGGCAGCCGCAGGGACTCCAGCCGGGCCATCAGTTGCGCCCGCCGGCGCCAGGGCCTTGCAGTGTGGCGGTGACGTTGACCAGCGCGGTGGCGCCGACGTACTGGAACCGCGCGTCCGTGACCTTGAGGCGCTGTTGCAGGCGTACGTCCTGCAGCCAGCTCGCCACCGATCCGAACGCGACCTTCTCCAACTGCACCTGCACCGCGTTGTCCCCGGTCGTTGCCAGCCGCGTGGCCTTGAGGCCGTGCTGGCCGAGGCTGTCCTGCAATGCCTGCGTCAGCGCGTCGCCGCGCAGCGACGGCGCGGGGCTCGCGGACAGGCCGCGTGCTTCCTGCGCAAGCGTTTCCATTTCCGCGAGACTGGCGCGCAGGCCGGGCAGCGTTTTGGCCAGCGCCACGCGACCGGTGGCGGCAGGCTCCCACAGCACCGTGTAACCGACCACCAGCAGCAGAATCAGCGAGCCGCCGCCGAGAATCGCCTGTTCGCGCGGATTGCGGGCTTCCCAGAAGGCATCGAACCGTTCGTGCCAGCGCTCGGGAATGCGCGGACGCAGCCGCGCGAAGCGCGCCATCACGTTGGCCCCGCGCGGGCCCTTGCCGCGCGCGGCGGCTTTGCCCGTGTTCATCCCGGTATTTGTCTTGTCTTTCATGATCCGGGCTTCACCGTCCAGCGCGAGCCCGCGGGCCCGGGCGTGCCGGTGGCGCGCGTCATCGCGTCCGGCGGGTTCTTGTCTTCATCCATCTGCAGGCCCGACTGGCGCACGCTATTGCGCAGCGCGTTCGTGTCGATGCCGGGTTTCAGCGTCACGTACAGCGTGTGGCCGCGATACTCGAGCGCCTGCAGCGCATCGGGCGCCAGGCTGCGCGCGGCGCTGGCGAAGCGGTCCGCGAGCGGCAGGAAATCGTCGGGCGTGCTGCGCCCGGAGGCCAGCCGCAGCTGCTCCACCTGCCGGCGCATCTGCAACGGCGGGTCGATCACGACCGGGATCTGCGGAAATGCCGTGCGCAGGGCCTGGGTTTGCGCGGCTTCCAGCTGATCGCGCTCCTTGCGCAGCATCAGCCAGTGCACGTTCATGCCGATCAGCTGCACGAGCAGCACGCCGCAGGCCAGCACCAGCGGCAGGCGCCACGCGCGCAGGTTCCAGCGGTCGATGCGGCCCTGCGCGAATTCGAACTGCGCGAGGTCGAGGTCGCGTTGCCGCAGGCAATCCTCGGCACCCTCGAGCCAGACGCGCCAGTCGTCCAGCGGCCGGGGCGCGCGGCCCGTATGCCGGCGTTCGTAGAGCGCGGGGACCGGCGCATGCGCGAGCGCGGCGCGGTCGCCGTGCCAGCGCCCGGCCGGCGCAAGGGCCTGCCACGCGGCGAGCGCGTCGTCGCCGAGCAGCAGGCCGTAGCCGTCATAGGCGCCCGTGCGCACCGTCACCTGCCAGAGCCGGCCATTGCCGATGCGGGTGGCGGGCGCGTTCTCGAGCAGCGACGCGGAGTCGGCGAGGGCCGCCGTGGCGCCCTCGACCACGAGCGTCGCCAGCTGTACGGGCGCGACCGCAGCCCCTCCGGCCGCGACCCCGGCACCGTTTGAAGCGCCGTCGATGGCGCGCTGGTCCGCGCCCTGGTCCTCGCTCTCGTCCTCGGGATCCGCCAGCGGATCGACCTCGGCATCCGCGCCCTCGGTCGCCGTCGCGAGCTTCGGCTCGTATTTGCGCAGGACCTGCGGCGACGCCAGCGGCGTCAGCGGAATACACAACTGGGCGGGCACCACATGGCGCCGGCGGTGCTTGTGATCGGCAAATGCGTCGAGTACCGCCCGCAGCCACGCCCGGTCGGCCACCATCAGCAGCCGCCGCCGTGGGCCGCCCGGCGGCGCGCCGGGGGCCCGCCCCGGGGCCCGGGCGGTATTGGGAGGGGGGGGCACGGGGGCGGGCGCCACGGAGCCCCGCATCGGGAGCGCCAGCGGTGGGCGGGGCGGGGGGCGCGGGGGGCGAGGGGCCCTGGGCGCGGCGGTGCGGGGCGCCGGCACTGGCACCCAGCAGCAGCCAGCGAATCAGCTGCGTGGCCTGCAG
>NZ_JASATF010000026.1:0-98162 GCF_038440175.1 Cupriavidus sp. OTU4054 | reverse complement strand
CCCCCCCCCGCCCCCCCCCCCCCCCCCCCCCCCCCCTCCACTCCGCATAAAGAAAAACACCCGCTGTCGCGGGTGTTTTCTTGAAACTGGCGGAGTGGACGGGGCTCGAACCCGCGACCCCCGGCGTGACAGGCCGGTATTCTAACCAACTGAACTACCACTCCTGAATCGGTACCCATGCAACGCAGCGGTGGTGGGTGCTGAGGGGCTCGAACCCCCGACCTACGCCTTGTAAGGGCGCCGCTCTACCAACTGAGCTAAGCACCCGCATGCGTGACACGAGTCAATCTCGCTTCGCACGGCTCGGCAGGTACTGCTTCGATTGCCGCTGTTTGCGTTGCGAGGCCGCGATTGTAATCCAGGTGTTTGCGATTTGCCAAGCCTTGCGCACAAGAAAAAACGCCACGGTTTCCCGTGGCGTTTCTCGTCTTCGGCGATGCGCGATCAGTGATGCGTCATCTCGACCGTGGACTTGGACTTGTCCGCCACATCGGCAGGCTTCTCCACTTCCTCGGGCAGCGGCTCGGGCTTGCGCTCGAGCGCGAGCTCCAGCACCTTGTCGATCCACCGCACCGGCACGATCTCGATCGCGTTCTTCACGTTGTCAGGAATCTCGGCGAGGTCCTTGACGTTCTCTTCCGGAATCAGCACCAGCTTGATACCGCCACGATGGGCCGCCAGCAGCTTCTCCTTGAGACCGCCAATCGGCAGCACTTCGCCGCGCAGCGTGATCTCGCCCGTCATCGCGACATCGGCACGCACCGGAATACCGGTCAGCACCGACACCAGCGCCGTCGTCATCGCACCGCCCGCCGACGGACCATCCTTCGGCGTCGCGCCTTCCGGCACGTGGATGTGGATGTCGCGCTTCTCGAACATCTCGTCCGTGATGCCCAGACGACGTGCCCGCGAACGTACCACGGAGCGCGCGGCCTCGACCGATTCCTTCATCACGTCACCGAGCGAACCCGTACGCGTGATGTTGCCCTTGCCCGGCATGATCGCGGCTTCGATGGTCAGCAGATCGCCGCCCACTTCCGTCCACGCCAGACCGGTCACCTGGCCCACCTGGTTCTCCTTGCCCGCAAGACCGAAGTCGTACTTGCGCACGCCGAGGAATTTGTCGAGGTTCTCGGAATCCACCTTCACCGAGCCCGACTCCTTCTTCAGCAGCAGCAGCTTGACCACCTTGCGCGCGATCTTGGAGACCTCGCGTTCCAGCGAACGCACACCGGCTTCCCGCGTGTAGTAGCGGATGATGTCGCGAATCGCCGCGTCGGTCACCTCGATCTCGCCCACCTTCAGACCGTTGTTCTTGATCTGCTTGGGCAGCAGGTAACGCTCGGCGATGTTGACCTTCTCGTCCTCGGTGTAACCCGAGAGGCGAATCACTTCCATCCGGTCCAGCAGCGGCGGCGGAATGTTCAGCGAGTTCGACGTCGCCACGAACATCACATCCGACAGATCGAAGTCGACCTCGATGTAGTGGTCCTGGAACGTATGGTTCTGTTCCGGGTCCAGCACCTCGAGCAGCGCCGACGACGGGTCGCCACGGAAATCCATGCCCATCTTGTCGATTTCGTCGAGCAGGAAGAGCGGATTGCGTACGCCGACCTTCGACAGGCTCTGCAGGATCTTGCCCGGCATGGAGCCGATATAGGTCCTGCGGTGGCCGCGGATCTCGGCCTCGTCCCGCACGCCACCCAGTGCCATGCGCACGAACTTGCGGTTCGTCGCGCGCGCCACCGACTGGCCCAGCGAGGTCTTGCCCACACCGGGGGGCCCGACCAGGCACAGGATCGGCGCCTTCACCTTGTCCACGCGCTGTTGCACCGCGAGGTACTCGAGAATGCGTTCCTTCACCTTCTCGAGGCCGTAGTGGTCTTCATCCAGCACGCGCTCGGCGTTCGCAAGGTCGTTGTTGACCTTGCTCTTCTTGCGCCACGGCAGGTTGACCAGCGTGTCGATGTAGTTGCGCACGACGGTCGCTTCCGCGGACATCGGCGACATCAGCTTGAGCTTCTTGAACTCGGCGTCGGCCTTCTTCTTGGCCTCCTTGGGCATCCGGGCAGCCTTGATGCGCTTGTCGAGTTCCTCGAGGTCAGCGCCCTCTTCGCCTTCGCCCAGTTCCTTCTGGATGGCCTTGACCTGCTCGTTCAGGTAGTACTCGCGCTGGGACTTCTCCATCTGGCGCTTGACGCGGCCACGGATGCGCTTTTCCACCTGCAGGATGTCGATCTCGCCTTCGAGCTGCGACAGCAGGCTCTCGAGACGCTCGGTCACATTGACCATCTCGAGGATCTTCTGCTTCTGCTCGAGCTTGATCGGCAGATGCGCGGCGATCGTGTCGGCCAGGCGGCCGGCTTCGTCGATACCCGACAGCGACGTCAGGATCTCGGGCGGGATCTTCTTGTTGAGTTTCACGTACTGGTCGAACTGCGACACGATCGCGCGGCGCAGGGCCTCGGTTTCGGCGCTTTCGACCGGTGCGGGCGGCACGGGCACGGCTTCGCACATGAAGTGCGAGTCGTCCTCGCTCACTTCGGTGATGTTCGCACGCTGGGTACCCTCGACCAGCACCTTCACGGTACCGTCGGGCAGCTTCAGCATCTGCAGGATATTGGCGATGCAGCCGACCTCGTAGAGGTCATCGGCCGTCGGCTCGTCTTTCGCCGCCGTCTTCTGGGCCACGAGCATGATGCTCTTGCCCGACTCCATCGCAGTCTCAAGCGCCTTGATGGACTTCGGGCGACCCACGAACAGCGGGATCACCATGTGCGGAAACACCACCACGTCGCGCAGGGGCAACAGTGGGAGGCGAATCGGCTCAGCCGGGAGGAGTTGTGTTCCGGACATCATTTTCCCCAGTCAGTCATTTAAGGCGTAAATAGGGCCGCGGGAATCGATTACAAGACAGCTATCATCGATTTCGGTGCAAGAAAACAATATGCCGAAAAAAGCATTTCCGTCACATGCCTCACCCTGCACTTGCGACCCGCTCCTGAACAGCATACCCGCGTTTGCTCCCGTTCGTCGTTTGAAATGAAGAAAAAAAGCCGCTCGCTTCGACGCGAACGGCTCCTTGAATTTATCGCCGGTCTGGCATCCACCACTCGGACGACATGGGCATCGATTCGCGTCCCTCAGTTCGAGCCGGCTACCTTGGGCTGCTGCGGTTCTTCGTAGATCAGCAGCGGCGGCGCGTCGCCGGTGATCGTGTTTTCGTCGATCACCACCTTGTGCACACCCTTGTAGTTCGGCAGGTCGTACATGACGTCCATCAGGGACTGTTCGAGGATCGAACGCAGGCCGCGGGCACCCGTCTTGCGGCGGATGGCCTTGCGGGCGATCGCGGACAGCGCGGCCGGACGAATCTCCAGCTCCACGCCTTCCATCGCCAGCAGCTTCTGGTACTGCTTGACCAGCGCGTTCTTCGGCTCGACCAGGATCTGCATCAGCGCGGCTTCGTCCAGCTTGGCCAGCGTTGCCACTACCGGCAGACGCCCGATGAGTTCCGGAATCAGGCCGAACTTGATCAGATCCTCGGGTTCGGTCTGCGGCAGCACCTCGCTGACGTCACGCTCTTCCTTGCTCTGGACCTGCGCGGCAAAGCCGATGCCGGTCTTGTCCGAACGCTGCATGATGACCTTCTCCAGACCATCGAACGCACCGCCGCAGATAAACAGGATGTTCGTCGTATCGACCTGCAGGAAGTCCTGATTCGGGTGCTTGCGGCCGCCCTGCGGGGGCACCGAAGCCATCGTGCCTTCGATCAGCTTCAGCAGCGCCTGCTGCACGCCCTCGCCCGACACGTCGCGCGTGATGGACGGATTGTCCGATTTGCGCGAAATCTTGTCGATTTCATCGATATAGACGATGCCGCGCTGCGCCTTCTCGACTTCGTAGTTGCAGTTCTGCAGCAGCTTCTGAATGATGTTCTCGACGTCCTCGCCGACATAGCCGGCTTCCGTCAGCGTGGTCGCGTCGGCGATCACGAACGGCACGTTGAGCAGGCGGGCCAGCGTCTGGGCGAGCAGCGTCTTGCCGGAACCGGTCGGGCCGATCAGCAGGATGTTGCTCTTCGACAGCTCGACGTCGTCCTTCTTGCCGAGGTGCTTCAGGCGCTTGTAGTGGTTGTACACCGCCACGGCCAGGATCTTCTTGGCCTGTTCCTGACCGATCACGTATTGGTCGAGGCTCTCGCGAATCTCGTGCGGGGTCGGCAGGTCGGAACGGGTAGCGGCAGCGGCGTCCTTTTCGGACGCGGCTGCCTCGTCGCGGATGATCTCGTTGCAGAGGTCGATGCATTCATCGCAGATGAAGACCGACGGGCCCGCGATCAGCTTCTTGACCTCGTGCTGGCTCTTGCCGCAGAACGAGCAGTACAGAAGCTTTTCACTGGAAGAACTCTTTTTGTCCGCCATAGGATTCAGTCACATTAGCAGTGTGGCCACACGGAGCCGGGCTGGCCTCCGCGGGAAACGCATGAAACGCATCATACGCCAAAACAATTGGGCCGACCGGTGTTGCTTGAAAGCAAAAAACGAGGCACATGGCCTCGTTCCAAGGTAGGCTGGCCGACGCGCGCTCAACCGCGCCGCGCGATGACCTTGTCGATCAGGCCGTAATCCACCGCCTGGTCGCCGCTCATGAAGTTGTCGCGATCGGTATCGCGCGCGATTTTCTCCACGGGCTGGCCCGTCACTTCGGACAGGATGCTGTTGAGGCGTTCGCGCAGGTACAGGATCTCGCGCGCCTGGATCTCGATATCCGAGGCCTGGCCACGCGCGCCGCCGAGCGGCTGATGGATCATGATGCGCGAGTTCGGCAGCGCGGACCGCTTGCCCTTGGCACCGGCGGCCAGCAGGAACGCGCCCATGCTCGCTGCCATGCCCATGCACAGCGTCTGCACGTCCGGCTTGATGAACTGCATCGTGTCGTAGATGGCGAGGCCCGCGGAAACGGAGCCACCCGGCGAATTGATGTAGAGCGACACGTCCTTGTCGGGATTCTCGCTCTCGAGGAACAGCAATTGCGCCACGACCAGATTCGCGGTCTGGTCGTTCACCTCGCCAACCATGAACACCACGCGTTCCTTGAGCAGGCGCGAGTAGATATCGTACGCGCGCTCGCCGCGGCCGGACTGCTCGACCACCATCGGCACCAGCCCGAGACCCTGCGTCTCCAGGGCCGAAGCCTGCGTCGTGGCCAGACGGTCTAGCAAATCATTGCGGGTCATGCAGGTTCTCCAGGTATTCAGGGGATGACGGCCAGCTTGGGTCCCTGCCGGGGGTTTTCAACCCCGGCCAAACCCTTGCCGGCCGCTTCACGCGAATCAGGCCCGAATCAAGCTTGTTGCGGATTCGACTCGGCGGTCAGTTCCTCGAACGACACCGTCTTGTCCGTGACCTTGGCCTTCTCGCACACGAAATTTACCACGTTGTTTTCGAGCACGTAGGCTTCCATTTCGGCCAGGCGCTGCTGGTCGCCGTAGTACCAGCGCATGACTTCCTTCGGGTCTTCGTAGCTCTTCGCGAAGTCCTCGATTTCGGCCTTGATCTGCTCGGGCTTGGCCTGCAGGCTGTTGGCCTTGACGATCTCGGCCAGGATCAGGCCCAGCTTCACGCGGCGCTCGGCCTGCTGGGTGAACATGTCGGCCGGAATCGGCATGTCCTTGGCGTTCGGCATGCCACGTTGCTCGAGGTCGCGGCGGGCCATTTCGACCAGGCGTTCCTTGTCCTGGTCCACCAGGGCCTTCGGCACGTCCAGTTCGCTCACCTTGATCAGCGCTTCCATGACTTCGTCCTTCAGCATGGCGTGCGTGCGGCGCTTGACTTCGCGCTCGAGGTTTTCACGGATGTCGGCGCGCATCTTCTCGACGCTGCCGTCGGCGATGCCGAGCGACTTCGCGAATTCGTCGTTCACTTCGGGCATGTGGGCCCACTCGACGCGCTTCAGCGTGATCGTGAATTCGGCGGTCTTGCCGGCCACTTCCTTGCCGTGGTAGTCGGCCGGGAACGCGAGCGGGAAGGTCTTGCTCTCACCGACCTTCAGGCCGATGGCGGCGGCTTCGAACTCGGGCAGCATGCGGCCTTCGCCGAGCACGAACGCGAAATCTTCGGCCTTGCCGCCGGCGAATTCCACGCCGTCGATCTTGCCCACGAAGTCCACGGTCACGCGGTCGCCATTCTTGGCGGCGACATCGCTGCCACCGTCGCCATGGTCACCGGCTTCGCCGCGCACGTGGTAGTGCACGCGCTGCTTGCGCAGGATGTCCACGGTCTTGTCGATCTCGGCGTCGCCGATCTCGGTCTTCGTGCGGGTCACTTCGGCGCCGGTCAGTTCGCCGATCTTGACTTCCGGATACACCTCGAACGTTGCCTCGAAGGCCACTTCGTCGTCAGCGACGCCGTCGGTCTTCAGGTCGAACTTGGGCTGGCCGGCCACCTTGACGTCCTGCGCCTGGGTGATGTCGAAGAAGGCGCGTGCGGCCTTGTCGAAGCGGACTTCGAACTCGACCTGCTGGCCGTACTGCTTCTCGACCATCTTCATCGGCACCTTGCCCGGGCGGAAGCCGGACATCTTCACCGTCTTCGACAGGCGAACCAGGCGTTCCTGCGTTTCCTTCTGCACTTCAGCCTTGGGGATGGCCAGGGTCACCTTGCGGTCCAGCTTGCCGAGATTTTCAATGACGTTCGACATGGTCGTTGATCCAATCCAGAAATGTTGTTGTCTCTGCCTACTTCACGTCCGGCTCACGTGCACCCAATTTCCGGGATGGCGCCAATTTCGGGGTCGATCATCGACGGCCCCAGATACGCATCCGGCGGGCTCCGTGCGGACGGAAAACGCGGATTATCGCATGATTTCGATCCGCTTCCGGCAGTTTTTACCCTGACCGGGAATCCGCGCCCTCGCCGGCCACGCCCGTGGCGGCCGGGGCCTGCCCGTGGCGCAATGCGCGCAGCAGCAGGCGCGCGGGATCGACGGCGTCGGCCAGGTCGCTCTCCACTGGCAGCGGTTCGCCCTCGATCTGGCTTGCGACGAGTTCGCCGGCCAGTGCGGCCCATGTGAGGCCGCGCGAGGCGAACGCAAGGGCCGCGTACAGCCCCGGCAGGCGCGGCAGATCGCGCAGGTGCGCGCCGCGCAGCGCGGCGGCATGGGCGAGGGCCTGCGCCTCGTCTGGCAGGTGGCCGATCAGCGGGAGGCGATTGTGCGTGACCGTGCGGACGCCGACGTAGCCATCGAGTTGCTTCGGGTCCATCGTGGCGAGTCTGCCGGCATGTTCGGGCAGCAGCGCGGCCGCGCGCGCGAGGTTGTCCGCGTGGACTTCGGGCCGCGCGACCAGTGGCCCGTCGTCGGCGTCGTAGCTCGATCCCACGCGCGCGCTGCCGTCTTCGGCGCGCGGCAGCAGGTAGCCGTTGCCCGTGACCACGCAGTCGGGCCAGCTGCCGAGCGCCGTTATCGCGTCGGCCGGCAGGTCCGTCAGTTGTCCGCGCACGCGCCGGAGCTCGCGGTAGGCCGACGGCACGAGCTGCCCGGCCTCGTAGGCGTTGGCCAGCACGAGGACCGGCGCGGAGGCGATGACGCTGCCGTCGGCGGCGAGCACCTGCCACCAGTCCGGCACGGTGTCCTCCGTGTCCACCGCGTCCACCGAGGGGCCGCGCGGTGCGGGCACGCGGGCGAGGCGCGCGGCTTCGCAGCCGAAGCGCGCGGTCACGGCCGGGCCCGCGTGGGCGAGTTGCGCCGCGCAGATATCGGGCGGCGCGACCCAGCCGCCCTGCGCGAACCACAGCCCGCCGGCCGGCACCGCCGCGCCATGCACGGCAGCGGCCTCCTCGGCCGGCATCCAGCGCGCGAACGACTCCGGAAAGCCCAGCGCCGCCAGCGCGGCATGCTGCGCCGCGTTGTCCGCCGCGTCCTCGCCGACATGCAGCACACCGCAGCCATGCCACCCCACGGGATGCCCGGCCGCGGCCAGCGCCTCCCACGCGCGCAACGCGTAGAGATTGCCCGCCCGCGACAGCCGCGACAGCAGGCTGTCGTCGCTCGACACATGCGGATGCATCGCCGCCGCCCGATGCGCGGACGTCTGCCGCGCCGGCCCCGCATGGCGATCGATCAGCGTCACCCGCCAGCCGCGCGTGGCCAGCCGCTCGGTCACCGCGCATCCCGCGAGCCCCGCCCCGATCACGATCGCATGCCGTTCGGGCCATGATGCCGCCGCGGGCGGCGCATGGCGGCGCGTCTTCCAGGCGGGCGCGAACCGCGCCACGGTCATATCGCGCTTGCCACCGAATCCCGGTACCTTGCGCACCGCGAATCCCACCGCCTGCAACCCGCGCCGCACGAAGCCCGCGGCCGTGTACGTCGCCAGCGTCGCATCCGCGCGCGCCAGCCGCGACAGGCCGCGAAACACCGTGTCGGACCACATATCGCTGTTGCGCGACGGCGAGAACCCGTCGAGATAGAACGCATCGGCGCCCACGGCCAGCCTGGGCAGCAGCGCCTCCGCATCGCCGAACGCCAGCGTCAGCGTCACCGCCCCGCCCTCGAATTCGAGCCGGTGCAGCCCCGGCAACACGTCGGGCCAGGCGGCCTGCAACGTGGTGGCCAGCGGCAACAATGCGCCAAGCCCCGCGTGCAGCTGCCGCAGACCGTCGCGCGTAAATGGATGTTTCTCGATGGAGACGAAATGCAGCCGACCGCAGCGCTGCGGATCGTCACGCCAGGCCTGCCACGTCGCCAGGAAATTGAGCCCCTGCCCGAAACCGGTCTCGACGATCACGAACTGCCGGCGGTCGCGCCAGCGTTCGGGCAGCCCGTTGCCGCCCAGGAACACGTGATGCGCCTGCGCGAGGCCGCCACGGCTGCTGTGATACACGTCGCCGTAGCGTGGGGAATAGGGGGTGCCGTCACCGTCAACGATCGGCTCGGCAGGCTCGAGAGCACGCGGCATGGGCGCGATTATCGCTTTCCATTGAGGGAATCGGGGGCGGCGGATGGTAGCATAGCGGCCCCTTGTGCCCCGCCCCGGGCGATCGCCGACGCCGCGTCCGCCCGCTTATGCCATGTTCAGCTACCGCCACGCCTTCCATGCCGGCAACCACGCCGATGTGCTCAAGCACGCGATCGTCGTGCAGTTGCTCGACTATCTGACGCGCAAGGACAAGCCGTTCTGGTACGTGGATACGCAGGCGGGCGCCGGGCGGTACTCGCTGGAACATGCCTACGCGCAGAAGAACGCCGAGTTCGAGACCGGCATCGGGCCGCTATGGGAATCGGAAGAGGAACTGCCGGCGATGCTCGAGGCCTATCTCGAGCAGGTGGACGAACTGAACCCCGACGGCGAACTCAACCATTATCCGGGCTCGCCTTGGCTCGCATGGCAGATGCTGCGCGATGCCGACCGCCTGCGGCTGTTCGAGCTGCATCCGACCGAGATCCAGGTCCTGCGCGACAACTTCCGCGGCGCGGGCCGCCGAGTCATGCTCTATGACGCGGACGGCTTCGAAGGCCTCAAGGCCATCCTGCCGCCACCGCCGCGCCGCGCGCTGGTGCTGATCGACCCCGCCTACGAAGACAAGAACGACTACGCGCGCACCGTGCGCGCGGTGCAGGACGGCCTGCAGCGCTTTGCCACGGGCATGTATGCGGTCTGGTATCCGCA
Organism: Cupriavidus sp. OTU4054; assembly: GCF_038440175.1. Classification (NCBI taxonomy): domain Bacteria; kingdom Pseudomonadati; phylum Pseudomonadota; class Betaproteobacteria; order Burkholderiales; family Burkholderiaceae; genus Cupriavidus; species Cupriavidus sp. OTU4054. Next base: position 88,492 of record NZ_JASATF010000026.1, on the reverse strand, counting down.
GGTACAGCGCCGCGAGTCGACGCAGTTGCCCGAGCAACTGAAGCGCCTGCCGGTCAAGAGCTGGGTCCATGCGTCGCTGACCGTCAAGCACCCGGTTCCTGGCGGCCTCGGACTGCACGGCAGCGGCATGTTCGTGATCAACCCGCCGTGGACCCTGAAGGCCGACCTCGAGGCTGCGCTGCCTAAACTCGTGGAAATGCTAGGACAGGACGACGGGGCGTCGTTTACGCTGGAATCGCTGGACAGCTAGGCGGACCGCGCGCCAAAGCGCGCCATCAGGGCGTTGACGCCAAACCCGATCAACGCCCCGATCGTATCGGCCACCACATCGATCGCATCGGCATCGCGGTAGGGTGTCAAGCTCTGGAGAATCTCGATCAGCACGCCATACGCGATGAGCCCGAGCAAAATCCCCCACATCCGCCCCGGCCAGGCGCGCGACCCCAGCACCGCCAGCGTGCCAAACGCGAGCATATGATTCGACTTGTCCCACCCGGTCGTGGGCATCGGCGTCGACGGGGGCAACAGCGCCAGCACGAGAATGGCCGCCGCACAGCCCCAGAACATCAGACGAAACATCCCGATCGAGCGAAGCGTCGTGGTCATGGCCGGGCTCAGAAAAGAAGACACGAACGTAACGTTACCGCAAGTCGGCGCCGCGATATGTTCGTGGGCGCACCCCGGTTCGTGGGCGCACCCCGGTTCGTGGGCGCAGAGAATCCGAAGAGGATTCGGAAGGGATGCAGAACCGATTCAGGAGGATTCAGGAGGATTCTGGAGGATTTTGGTGCGAGGGAGGGGACTCGAACCCCTACACCATTGCTGGCGTCAGGACCTAAACCTGGTGCGTCTACCAATTTCGCCACCCTCGCAGTCCCTGTCTCGCTGGCCTGTGCCACATGGCCGAAAACGAGGCTGCGGATTGTAGCGCAACGCGGGAGGGGAATCCAGTCCCCTCCCCGCTCGATCACCGTTTCACGCGGATGAACGCCAGTACCAGCACCGTGGCGCAGGCTTCCAGTGCGGCGACGAAGTACAGGCCCGACGACAGCTGGCCCGTGGTCGTCTTGAACCAGCCGATCATGTACGGCGCCACGAACCCGGCCAGGTTGCCGATCGAGTTGATCAGCGCGATGCCGCCCGCCGCTGCCGTGCCGGCCAGAAAGGCCGACGGGAGCGACCAGAACACCGGGAAGGCGGCGAGGATGCCGATGGACGCGATGGTCAGCGCGCAGAGCGCCAGCGTCGCGCTCTGCAGGAACATGCCCGTCATCGTCAGCCCCGCGGCTGCCAGCAGCGTGGCCATCGCGCAGTGCATGCGGCGTTCACCCGAGCGGTCGGAGTGGATGCCGTTGAGCACCATCGCGATCGTGCCGGCGATAAACGGAATCGCCGAGACGAGGCCGATCTGCAGGTTGCCCTGAACGCCCAGCTCCTTGATGATGGACGGCGACCAGAACGCGATGGTCGCGTTGCCGCTGACCACGCAGAAGTAAATGGCCGCGCAGATCCACACCCGCGAGTTGGAGAACGCGTCGCGCAGCGACGAATGCTTGGCCGGGTCGCGGGCCTCCGCTTCCACGTCGCGCGTGACCAGCGTCTGCTCGGCGGCGGTGAGCCATTTGGCGTTGACGGGCTTCTCCGGCAGGTACATCAGCACGGCGATACCGGCCAGCACCGACGGAATGCCCTCGATCACGAACAGCCATTGCCAGTTGGCGAGGCCATCCACATTGTCCATCGTGGTCATGATGAAACCGGCCAGCGGGCCGCCCACCACGCCCGCGATCGCGAACGAGGTCATGAACAGGCCGTTGATGCGCGCGCGGCGCTCGGCCGGGAACCAGTACGTGAGGTACAGCACCACGCCAGGAAAGAAGCCAGCCTCGAAGATACCGAGCAGGAAGCGCAGCGCATAGAACTGCGTCGGCGTCTTGACGAAGATCATCGCCATCGAGGCCAGGCCCCACAGGATGGTGATGCGCGCGAGCGTCTTGCGCGCGCCGATCTTCTCGAGCAGCAGGTTGCTCGGCACTTCGAACAGGAAGTAGCCGATAAAGAAGATGCCCGCGCCGAAGCCATAGACGGCTTCGCTGAACTGCAGGTCCTGCAGCATCTGGAGCTTGGCGAAACCGACGTTGACGCGGTCGATCCAGGCGAGGATGAACAGGAAGACGAGGAACGGAATCAGGCGGACCGTGATCTTGCGGTACGCGTCGTTGCGCTGCCGGGCGAGTTCGGCGGGCGGCAGCCCGTCGGCGACGCCCGGGGCGCCGGCTAACGTGGAAGACATTGTTTCAACTCCTTGGTGTGGTACGCGGGGCCGCGCTACATTGGCGCGGCCCTCGGGCGACAGATGGGCGAACGCTGTGCTGGAGCGTTGCGGGAACCGTTACAACGCGGCCTCGATGGCGCCGGCCACCTGCAGCACGCGCGCATCCTGCCCGTGCAGGCCGCACACGCCGAGGCCGATTCCCAGTCCGGCCGCCTGCCCCAGCGGCAGCGACGCGGCGCAGCCGTCGAGGAAGTTGATCACGCTGGCATTGCGCAGCACGAGGCCGTTGGTGGCGAAGAACGCCTCGTCGGTCTGCAGCGCATCGAGCCGCGGCGGACGCACGGCGACCGTCGGCATCAGCCACGCGTCGGCATCGCGCAGGATGTACGCGGCCTCCGCCTGCATGCCGCGGCGCGCGACCAGCAACTCGATATAGTCGGCGGCGCTCAGCTTCTCGCCGCGGCGGATGCGCATGGCCACGCGCGGATCGTACTGATCGCCGCGCTCGGCCAGCAGCTGCTTGTGCCATTGCCACGCTTCGGCGGCGGTCAGACCGCCCGCGGCATTGATCTCGGGCAGCCTGCGCAGTGCCGGAAATGCAAATGGCACAATCTGCGCGCCCAGCGACGACAGCTTTGCCAGCGCGGCATCGAACGCCTGCGCCACGTCGTCGTCGAGGCCATCGCATACGAAATCGCGCGTCACATACAGGCGCAGCCCCGCCAGCGTGGCCGGGCGCGTATCGAGCGTCTCGCCCGACAGCACCGCATCCACTGCCGCGCAGCAGGCGACCGAACGCGCGAGCGGGCCGGCCGAATCGAGCGACGTGGACAACGGCACCGCGCCATCCAGCGGCACGCGCTTCGCCGTCGGTTTGAAGCCGGTGAGCCCACAGAATGCCGACGGAATGCGGATGGAACCGCCCGTGTCGGTACCGAGCGCGGCCACGGCCATGCCTTCCGCCACGCTCACCGCACCGCCCGACGTGGACCCGCCGGAAATACGCTCGGGGTCCAGCGGCGTGCGCGGCGTGCCGTAATGCGGATTGAGGCCGAGGCCCGAGAACGCGAACTCGCTCATATTGGTCCGGCCGATCAGCACGGCCCCGGCCGCGCGCAGACGCGCCACGGCCGGCGCATCGGCCGTGGCGGGCTCGCCCGACAGTGCCTTCGAGCCCGAGCGCGTGACCTGGCCCCGCACGTCGAACAGATCCTTGATCGAAACCGGCAACCCCGCCAGCGGCGAGGCCACGAGCCCCGCCACGCGCGCCTGGTCGGCCGCGCGGGCCGCGGCAAGCGCGCCTTCCGCATCCACCTGCATAAAGGCGGTGCCACCGGCCTGCTGATGCTGCTGGATGCGCGCGAGCGCGGCTTCGGTCAGCGCGACGCTGCTCGTGCGGCCTGCCGCGAGTTCGGCCGCAAGCGCGGCGATCGTAGACGTGTGGTCCATGTCGTTCCCTTGATGAGCCTCGTGATGATGGGTGTTGCCCGCGCGTCAGTCCGCGACGGCCAGGCTTTCCACGCGGTACGCGTGGCGCAGCGTGCGGTTGCGCACGGGGTCATGCAGTTCGACCTCGAACGCTTCACCGTGGCCCAGCTCGCCGATCACGGCCTGCGTGCCGCAGAACATCGCGGTGCCAGGGGGCAGCGCGTCCTCGCCGGTCAGCCGCTGGACGAGGTCGCGCGGGTCCAGCAGGCGCGTGACCTTGCCTTCCTGATACAGCGCGCGCTTGCCGTCGCGCACGCGCCAGCAGCGCATCTCGAGGCTGTCCCAGTGATCGGCCACCTCGTCGAAGCGCCACACTTCGCGGCCGACGGGCTTGCCGCACATCTGCTTGGAGACCGTGACGTCGTACGCCTCGACCTTGCGGTCGGTATGGTCCGAGCCGATGCCGATATACAGCGCATCCTGGCCCTGCAGCAGCACGAACTCGGTCTCGCCCGACGAGTCGTCGCGCGGCACTTCGAGGACGTCGCTCGTGGTCAGCAGCGAGGCGGCCAGCGGGTAGAAGCAAGGGACGGTCGAGGGCGGCTTCACGCCGATGTCCTGGAGTTCCTTGATGTGGTGTTGCACCGCGTCCGCGTCGCGGCCGGTCCAGCCGGCGATGATCAGTCGTTCGATGTCGAGGGCGAGTGCGCCCCCGCCGGCTACCTGGAATTGCAGTGTCGGCATTGCGTGAATCCTGTTGCGAAAGAGTGGGTCGTTCAGAGTGTCCGGATGATGTTCTTCCGGAATTCGTCGATATGCTCGCGGATCGCCTCGCGCACGGCCGGGATATCCCGGCGCTCGAGTCCGTCCACGATCTCCAGATGTTCCTGATAGACGTTCTCGAGGTGCTGCGGGTCGGACAGCGAGAGGAACCAGAAGCGCGCCTGCTTCTCGTGCAGGCTGCGCAGCAGGTCGGCCAGCACGCGATTGCGCGATGCGGCCGACATGGCGGTATGGAACTTGAGGTCCAGCGAGGCCAGCGCGGGAATGTCCCGGCGCGCGATCAGGTCCGGCGAGCGGTCCACGATGTCGCGCATCGCCTTGAAATCGCTGTCGTGTCCGCGCTCGCAGGCCAGCGTGGCGCACAGCACCTCGTTGGTCGCGCGCACTTCGATCATGTCGAGCACGTCGTTCAGCGACAGCGGCGTCACGAGAATGCCCTTGCGCGGCAGGATCTGGACGAGGCCCTCCACCTCCAGCCGATGCAGCGCCTGATGGACGGGCGTGCGGCCCAGCCCCAGCAGGTTGGCCACCTGCGCCTCGTTGAGCGGCTCGCCGGGGCGGAACTCGCACGCGATGATCCGGCGCTTGATCTCGATATACGCCTGCTCGCGCATGGCCGCCCCGCTCTGGGCGGGCGTGAGCGGAAGCCTGGCTTCGCTCGCGTCGGCGGTGTCGTTCGCTACCAGTCGGATGGGACGCGTCATTGGATCGCTGCGGTGTGTCTTAAGTTGTTGTGATACTAGTGTGATATTTCACTGGGCACAAGACGGAGTTTTATCAGGGTTTACGCGGAGGAAGCCACGATCCACGGGGCGCAGGCATTGAACTCGCTAAGGTCAGGGACCCGCATCGTATCGATGATCGATACGCACATATCTTGGTGCAATACGGTCCCATCGTGGTGCAGCGGGTCACGACGTTGGTGCCCTTTTTCTGTCGATGGCTTCGTCATGTCCGAACGGCCCGATCCGCTCTTCAACCAGTCCCTCGAGAAAGGTCTCGAGGCATTGCGCGCGTTCACCGCCGTGCATCGCACCCTGACGCTCGTGGAACTCGCGTCGCTCACCGGCATGACCAAAAGCTCTGCCCAACGCACCGTGCATACGCTCGAGCAGCTTGGCTACGTCGACAAGCATCCGCAGACGCGGCGCTTTCGCCTGACGCCGAAGGTCATGGAGATCGGCTACAACTACCTGTCCGCCGATGCGCTGATTCCGATCGCCAGCCCGTATCTGTCGCAGCTGGCCAATGCCAGCGGCGAGACCGCGAACCTCACGGAGCCCGTGGGGCTCGATATGGTCTACGTGGCGCAGCTCATGACCGCCAAGCACATGCCCGTGCTGACGCCCGTGGGCATGCGCATTCCGATGTACTGCACGAGCTCGGGCCGCGCCTACCTGAGCACGCTGCCCGATGCGCAGGTGCGCGCGATGCTGGAGGCGTCCACGCGGCATGCGCGCACGCCGGCGACGCTCACGGATGTGGAGACGATATTTTCCCGCGTCGTGGCGTGCCGGAGCGTGGGGTATGCGTACAACGAAGAGGAGCTGTTTCTCGGCGATATGGGCGTTGGCGCGCCGATCATCAACAGCCAGGGCATTGCGGTGGGGGCCGTGCATGTGTCGCCGCCGGTCAGCCGGTGGACGATGGAGGAGGCGCAGCGGAAGCTGGGGCCCCTCGTCGTGGAATGCGCGTGGGCGATTTCCCGCTCGATCGGACACTGAGGGCGGGATAAAAGGGGCGTCTCGCCCCTTCCCGCCAGGGTCAGCCCGCTACGGTCAGCATCGCCTGCAGCAGGACGTTGGCGCCCGCCTCGATATGCTCGGGCAGCGCGTCCTCCAGCTCGTTGTGGCTGATGCCGTCCTTGCACGGCACGAAGATCATGCCCGTCGGCGCGCGCTGCGCCACGTACACCGCGTCGTGCCCCGCGCCGCTGACCACGTCCATGCTCGGCAGGCCCAGCAGCGCCGAAGCCTTGCGCACGGCCTCCACGCATTCGGGCGCGAACACGCACGGCTCGAACTTCACCACCTGGCGGATTTCCACCTGCACGGCGGCCGCCTCGGCAATGCCCGCGAACGCCGCGCGCATCGCGGCATCCATGCGGTCCAGCCCGTCCTGCGACAGGTTGCGGAAGTCCACCGCGAAGTCCACGCGGCCCGGAATCACGTTGCGCGAGTTGGGCTTGACCTCGAGGTAGCCCACGGTGCCGCGCCCATGCGGCGCCTCGTCTCGCGCGATGCGGTTGACGGCTTCCACCATGCGCGCGGCGGCCAGCATCGCGTCATGGCGCAGCGCCAGCGGCGTGGGGCCCGCGTGGGCGTCCTGCCCCGTCACCACCACGTCGTACCACTGCTGGCCCAGCGCGCCGGACACGACGCCGATGGGCAGCCCAGCCGCCTCCAGCACCGGGCCCTGCTCGATATGCGCCTCGAAATACGCGGCATACATCCCGCCGGGCACGTCGCCGGCCGGCTGCGCGCCGCGGTAGCCGATGGCGTCGAGCGCATCGCCCACGGTCACGCCCGCGCGGTCCGCCTGTTCGCGCGCGAAGCCCGCGTCGAACACGCCAGCAAACACGCCCGAGCCCATCATCACGGGCGTGAAGCGCGTGCCCTCCTCGTTGGTCCAGATGGCCACTTCCAGCGGCGCGCGCGTGACCACGCCAAGGTCGTTGAGCGTGCGCATGACCTCGAGGCCCGCCAGCACGCCGAAGTTGCCGTCGAACTTGCCGCCCGACGGCTGCGTGTCGATATGGCTGCCGGTGGCCACGGCGGCCGCCGCCGGATCGCTTCCCGCACGGCGCGCGAACACGTTGCCGATCTCGTCCACGCGGATAGCGAGGCCCGCCTCGCGGCACCAGCGCACCACCAGGTCACGGCCGAGCTTGTCTTCCTCGGTCAGCGCGATGCGGCAGACGCCGCCCTTGGGCGTGGCGCCGAGCGCGCCGAGGTCCATCAGCGATTGCCACAGTCGTGCGCCATTGATGCGTGGGGTGTGAAGGGTGTCCATGTGAGTTCTCTGTGTCGGTGAGGTCGGGCGTCGAATGCCCGCAGGCTCTGTCCGTCAGCAAGAAGCAGACCATCGGTACCGACGCACGTGGCACATGACTTGCTAGCTCCAAGGCACGCCCTTCCCCACCCTCAGGAGCTCTGCCTGTGAACCACCATCCGTCCTCCCACGCGAAAGGTTTCCCCTCCGGTATCCGCACGATCGTCGCCACGACGGCCGCCGCGCTTGCCTTCTGCGCGCTCGCACTGCCCGGCGTGGCCGCGGCCGCTGAGAAGACGCTGCGCATCGGCATGACCGCCGCCGATATCCCGCGCACGCTCGGCCAGCCCGATCAGGGCTTCGAGGGAAACCGGTTCACCGGCATCCCGATGTACGACGCGCTGACCGCATGGGACCTCTCCAAGAGCAACGGTCCGAGCCTGCTGATTCCGGGCCTGGCCACCGAGTGGAAGGTCGATGACAAGGACAAGACCAAGTGGACGTTCAAGCTGCGTCCCGGCGTGAAGTTCCACGACGGCTCCGCGTTCAATGCCGACGCCGTGGTGTGGAACGTCAACAAGGTCCTCGACAAGACCGCCAAGCAGTTCGACCCGAGCCAGGTCGGCGTGACGGCCTCGCGCATGCCCACGCTGCGCAGCGCGAAGAAGATCGACGACATGACCGTCGAGCTCGTGACGTCGGAGCCGGACTCGTTCCTGCCGTACAACCTGTCGAACCTGTTCATGGCGTCGCCCACGCAGTGGGAGAAGAAGCTGGCCGCCGTGCCGGCCTCGGTGACCGACGCCGCCGAGCGCAGCAAGCAGGCATGGGTCGCGTTCGCGGCGGACGCCTCGGGCACGGGCCCGTTCAAGATGACGCGCTTCGTCCCGCGCGAACGCCTGGAGCTCGCGAAGAACGCCAGCTACTGGGACCCGAAGCGCGTGCCCAAGATCGACAAGGTCGTGATGGTGCCGATGCCGGAAGCCAACGCGCGTACCGCCGCGCTGCTGTCGGGCCAGGTGGACTGGATCGAGGCACCGGCCCCCGATGCCATCGCGCAGATCAAGAGCCGCGGCTTCGAGGTGTACGCCAACGCCCAGCCCCATATGTGGCCGTGGCAGCTGTCGTTCGCGCCAAACTCGCCGTGGCTCGACAAGCGCGTGCGTGAAGCCGCGAACCTCTGCGTGAACCGCGCGGGCCTCAAGACGCTGCTGGGCGGCTACATGGCCGAAGCCAAGGGCATCGTCGAACCGGGCAACCCGTGGTGGGGCAACCCCAAGTTCGACATCAAGTACGACCCGAACGCCGCGCGCAAGCTGATGACGGAAGCCGGCTACTCGGCCGCCAAGCCGGTGAAGGTCAAGGTACAGGTGTCGGCATCGGGCTCGGGCCAGATGCAGCCGCTGCCGATGAACGAGTACGTGCAGCAGAACCTGAAGGAGTGCTTCTTCGACGTGGACTTCGACGTCGTGGAATGGAACACGCTGTTCACGAACTGGCGTATCGGCGCGAAGGATCCGAGCGCGCATGGCGCCAACGCGATCAACGTGAGCTTCGCGGCCATGGACCCGTTCTTCGCGATGGTCCGCTTCGTGAGCACCAAGACCCAGCCGCCGGTCTCGAACAACTGGGGTTACTTCGGTAACGCCGAGTTCGACAAGCTGATCGAGAACGCCCGCACCTCGTTCGACGAGAAGGGCCGCGACGCCGCGCTGGCCAAGCTGCATGCGCGCATCGTCGAGGAGTCGCCGTTCGTGCTGATCGCGCACGACGTCGGCCCGCGCGCGATCTCGAAGAAGGTCAAGGGCGTGGTGCAGCCGCAGAGCTGGTTCATCGATATCGCCACGATGTCGATGGATTGACCCTGCCTCACCCCCTGGCCCCTCTCTTCGCGGAGAGGGGCCGCACCAGAACATAACGATATGGCCCCACGATGATCTATCTGCTCCGCCGCCTCCTCTACGCGCTGCCGATCCTGCTCGGCGTGGCTCTGCTGTGCTTCTCGCTGGTCCATATCGCGCCCGGTGACCCGCTCGTGTCGGTGCTGCCTCCCGATGCCTCGGAAGAGCTCCGCCGCCAGCTGACCGCGCTGTACGGCTTCGACAAGCCCTTCCTCGAACAGTTTTTCCATTGGCTGCTGCGTGCACTGCACGGCGACCTCGGCACGTCCATCGCGACGAACCGGCCCGTGATGAGCGAAGTGTCGACAGCGGTGATCAACTCGATCCGCCTGGCCTCGGTGGCCACGCTCATCGGCTTCACGTTCGGCTGCCTGTTCGGCTTCGTCGCGGGCTATATGCGCGACTCCGTGTCGGACCGCGTGGCCTCGTTCCTGTCCGTGCTCGGCGTCAGCATCCCGCACTACTGGCTCGGCATGGTGCTCGTCATCGCATTCTCGGTGCTGCTGGGCTGGCTGCCCGCGACCGGCGCGGGTCCCGGCGGCTCGGGCGACTGGGCGTGGGACTGGGAGCACTTCCAGTACATGCTGCTGCCCGCCATCACGATGTCGGTGATCCCGATGGGCATCGTCGCGCGCACGATCCGCGCGCTGGTGGCGGAAATTCTCTCCAACGAGTTCATCGTCGGCCTGCGCGCGCGCGGCCTGTCGGACCTCGCCGTATTCCGCCATGTGGTCAAGAACGTCGCGCCCACCGCGCTGTCGGTCATGGGCCTGCAGCTCGGCTACCTGCTCGGCGGCTCGATCCTGATCGAGACCGTGTTCTCGTGGCCGGGCACGGGTTTCCTGCTGAATTCGGCGATCTTCCAGCGCGACTTCCCGCTGCTGCAGGGGACCATCCTCGTGCTGGCCGTGTTCTTCGTGCTGCTGAACCTGATCGTGGACGCGCTGCAGACGATGTTCGATCCCCGCATCGAGCGCAACTGATTTTCCATTTTTCCGATTCGCGGAGAGCCTCATGGACCTGACCCTCGACAAACGCACGGCGCCGCTCGCCGTGCAGCGCTCCCCCGGATACTGGGCGACCGTCGGCCGCCGCCTGCTGCGCAACAAGCTCGCGATGGTGGCCGCGTTCATCCTGATCGCGCTGATCCTGATGGCGCTGTTCGCGCCGCAGCTGATGCCGGCCGACCCGTATGCCTCGTCGATCCTCAAGCGCCTCAAACCCATCGGCACCGAGCACTATCCGCTCGGCACCGACGAACTGGGCCGCGACATGCTCTCGCGCCTCATGCTCGGCGCGCGGCTCTCGCTGTTCATGGGCATCACGCCCGTGCTGCTCGCGTTCGTCATCGGCAGCGCGCTCGGCATCGTCGCCGGATTCGCGGGCGGCCTGACCAATACCGTGATCATGCGGCTCACCGACATCCTCTACGCGTTTCCGTCGGTCCTGCTGGCCATCGCGCTGTCGGGCACGCTGGGCGCCGGCGTCGGCAATGCCCTGCTCTCGCTGACCATCGTGTTCGTGCCGCAGATCGTGCGCGTGGCGGAAAGCGTGACCACGCAGGTGCGGGCGCGCGAATTCGTCGATGCGGCGCGCGCGTCGGGCGCCTCCGCGCTGACCATCGTGCGCGCGCACGTGCTCAACAACGTGCTCGGCCCGATCTTCGTCTATGCCACGAGCCTGATCTCGGTGTCGATGATCCTGGCCTCGGGTCTGTCGTTCCTCGGCCTCGGCGTCAAGCCGCCCGAGCCCGAATGGGGCCTGATGCTCAATACGCTGCGCACCGCGATCTATACGCAGCCGTGGGTCGCCGCGCTGCCTGGCGCGATGATCTTCCTCACGTCGATCTCCTTCAACCTGCTGGCCGATGGCATTCGCTCGGCCATGGAAATCAAGGACTGAACATGAACGACACTCTGGAAGCGACCGCTCTGCCTGCCGCGCGCGACGTCGGCGGCCCGGCACAGCCATTGGTCATTGCCCGCGACCTCGTCAAGCATTTCCCGCTCAAGTCGGCCATCCCCTTTCGCCATGCCGGCGAGGTCCGTGCCGTCGATGGCGTGAGCTTCGACGTCCTCAAGGGCGAAACGCTCGGCGTCGTCGGCGAATCCGGCTGCGGCAAGTCGACGACCGCGCGCCTGCTGATGCAGCTGACCGCGCAGGACAGCGGCGAACTGATCTTCGACGCGCAGGGCGTGGGTTCGCCGCAGCTGCCGATGAAGGCGTTCCGTAGCCAGGTGCAGATGGTGTTCCAGGACAGCTACTCGTCGCTGAACCCGCGCCTGACCATCGAGGAATCCATCGCCTTTACGCCGCGCGTGCATGGCGTGAGCGCGCGGGAGGCGGCCGAGCGCGCGCGCTATCTGCTCGAACGTGTGGGACTGGCGCCGGCACGGTTTGCGGGCCGCTATCCGCACGAGCTGTCCGGCGGCCAGCGCCAGCGCGTGAATATCGCGCGCGCACTGGCGCTGCGTCCGCGGCTCGTCATTCTCGACGAAGCCGTGTCCGCGCTCGACAAGTCCGTGGAAGCGCAGGTGCTGAACCTGCTGCTCGACCTCAAGGCCGAGTTCGACCTGACGTACGTGTTCATCAGCCACGACCTGAACGTCATTCGCTACCTGTGCGACCGCGTGATGGTCATGTACCTCGGCAAGGTGGTCGAAGTCGGCGATACCGAATCGATCTATGCCAATCCGGCCCACCCCTACACCCGCGCGCTGCTCGCATCGATGCCGTCGATGGACCCCGATCACCGCACGCTCGCCGCGCCGCTCGCCGGCGATCCGCCGAACCCGATCAACCCGCCTTCGGGCTGCAGCTTTCATCCGCGCTGCGCGCGCGCGGAGCCGGTGTGCGAACGCCGCGCGCCCGTGCTGACCGACGCGCTGGCCGGACACCCCGTGTCGTGCCTGATGGCCATGCCCGATGGCGGCCATTCGCTGCCCCTCCGGCGCATGACGCCGGGCCTGCATGCGGCTACGCCCTGAATGGGAGGACAGACGATGACCGAAACCCAATCTCCCGCCACGACCCCAAGCCAGCCGGTGGTGTCGGTCCGCGACCTGCGCGTGACCTTCCATGGCGGCGGCAAGACCATCCAGGCCGTCAACGGCGTCTCGCTCGAGGTCCATGCCGGCGAATCGCTGGCGCTGATCGGCGAATCCGGCTCCGGCAAGAGCGTCACGCTGCGCGCGCTCATGCGCCTGCATCCGCCGCGCCGCACGCGCATGGAAGGCGAGATCCGCGTGGACGGCGAGGACGTGCTGGCCATGGACAAGCGCACGCTGTCGCGCCTGCGGGGCGGCAAGGTCGCCATGGTGTTTCAGGAACCGCTGCTGGCGCTGGACCCGGTCTATACCGTGGGCCAGCAGATCGTCGAATGCATTCGCACGCATGCCAGGGTCACCAAGGCCGAAGCCCGCGCGCGCGCGCTGAAGGCGCTCGAGTCGGTACGCATCCCGAGCCCCGAGCGGCGGCTGGCGGCCTACCCGCACGAGATGTCGGGCGGCATGCGGCAGCGCGCGATGATCGCGCTGGCGTTGTCGGCCCAGCCGAAGATCCTGCTGGCGGACGAACCGACCACCGCGCTCGACGCGACCGTGCAGATCCAGGTGCTGATTCTCATGCGCGAACTCCAGCGCGAGCTGGGCCTGTCGATCGTCTTCGTGACGCACGATATCGGCGCGGCCGTCGAGATCGCGGACCGCGTGGCCGTGATGTACGGTGGCCGCATCGTCGAGGAGGGTCCCATCCGCACGCTGATGCGCGAGGCGCGCCATCCCTATACGAATGCGCTGCTGAAGAGCCGGCAGCACGGCATGGCGCGCGGCGAACGGCTGGAGACGATCGGCGGCGCGCCGCCTGACCTCTCCGCGCTGCCGCCGGGCTGCACGTTCGCGCCGCGCTGCGCGCATGCCCGGCCCGAATGCCTGAAGGACGTGCCCCGCGCGGTATCGCTCGGCAACGGCCATCGCGTCAGTTGCGTACTGGTGTCGGAACCCGCCACCGCGGCGACGGCCGCCGCCTGAACTCCCACCACAAAGAGGATCGACTCGTCATGACCTTTGCCACCCATCCCGCCCGTGCGTTCATGCCCTACCCCGACGTCGCCGTCCCCAACGCGCCGGAGGGCCCCCTTGCGGGCCTGACCTTCGCGGCCAAGGATCTGTTCGACGTGGCGGGCTATCCGACCGGCGGTGGCAATCCGCATGTGCTCGCGCGCTCGGGCATCAAGACCACGACGGCCCCCACCGTGCAGAAATTGCTGGACGCGGGCGCGAAGTTTATCGGCAAGAGCCATACGGACGAGATGGCGTTCTCGATGAACGGCAAGAACTTCCACTACGGCAGCCCGTACAACGGCGGCGCGCCCGATCGCATCACGGGCGGCTCCTCGTCGGGCTCCGCATCGGCCGTATCGAACAGCCTCTGCGACTTCGCGCTCGGCACCGATACGGGCGGGTCCGTCCGCGCCCCGGCCAGCCACTGCGGGCTGTTCGGCATTCGCCCGACGCATGGCCGTATTTCGCTGGCCCTGACGCAACCGCTGTGCGAAACGCTCGATACGTGCGGCTTCTTCACGCGCGATATCGGCACGTTCGCGCGCGTGGCGGACGTGCTGCTGGGCGCCGATGCCACCCCGCTGCCGGCCAGGCCGCGCGTGCTGATTGCCAGCGACCTCATGCCGCTGCCGACCGACGAAGCGCGCGCCGCGCTCGCGCCCACGGTCTCGCGCATCGAGGCAATCCTCGGCGCGGGCACGGCCGTGACCGTCGCGGACCGTCCGCTGTCGGACCTGTACTGGGCCTTCCGCTATGTGCAGGGCTGGGAAGCGTGGCAGGCGCAGGGCGAGCTGATCGAGCAGTACGGGCTGGAGCTCGGCCCGGACATCGCCGGACGCTTCGCGTTCAGCAAGCAGGTCAGCGCCGAGCAGTTCGAGACATCGAGCCAGATCCGTGCCGAGTTCACCGCGCATTTCGGCCGCCTGCTCGGCAGCGACGGCGTGCTCGTGCTGCCGACGATGCCCGATATCGCGCCGCTGCGCACGTCCCCGATGGAACTGTTCGAGGACTACCGCATGGCCGCCGCGCATATGCTGTGCCTGACGCCGCTCTCCGGCTTCCCGCAGCTGAGCCTGCCGCTGTCGGGCCGAGAAGGCGCGCCCTATGGCATTTCGCTGATCGGCCCGAAGGGCAGCGATCGCAGCCTTATCGCCGTGGCGGAGACGCTGCTGGCAAGCTGGGCCTGAAACCTAAGGTTTTCCCTTCTCCCATCGGGGGAAGGGAGCACCCATACTCTGACTCATGACGACAATCCGCATCACGGCCGCTGGCCACACCTTTATCGCCGAAACCAACCCGGACGCGCCCGAAACCGTGGCCGCGTTCATGAAGCTGCTGCCGTATCGTCAGAAGCTGATTCACGTGCGCTGGAGCGGCGAAGGCTGCTGGATTCCACTTGGCGAATTCAAGCTCGGCGTCGGCTTCGAGAACCACACGAGCCATCCGTCGGTCGGCGACATCCTGTTCTATCCCGGTGGCTACAGCGAGACCGAGATCATTCTCGCGTACGGCAGCTGCTGTTTCGCGAGCAAGATGGGCCAGCTGGCCGGCAACCACTTCCTCACGATCGTCGAAGGCCGCGAGAATCTGCGCGCGCTCGGGACCAAGGTCCTCTGGGAAGGCGCGCAGGACGTGGTGTTCGAACTGGCTTAGTACGGAATCAATACGGAAACACCGTCAGGACGGCGTGAGTAAGCTGCGGGCCGACTAGCACCATCAACACGCCCGCCAGCACCATCGTCAGGCTGGCGACCACGCCCTCCTCCGATCCGCGCTGCCGCGCGCGCACGGTGCCAAAGCCGTGCGCGGAGGCACCCAGCGATGCGCCGTTCGCCACCGGCGACAGGTGCATCAACCCCAGCACGACGTCGCCGGCGATCATGCCGACGAGCCCCGTGATCACCGTGAACAGCGACACGAGTTCGGCCGAGCCGCCGGTCTGCTCGACCACGGCCATCGCGAACGGCGTGGAGATCGAGCGCGCCATCAGGCTGCTCGACACCGTCGGATCGAAGTGAAACATGCCCGCGAGCCATCGCGCGCTGACCACCGCCACCAGCATGCCCACGACCACGCCGAGGCTCAGCGCGAGCCAGTGGCGGCGCACGATCGCGCGCTGCTCGTAGATTGGCACGGCAAACGCAATCGTCGCGGGGCCCAGCATCCAGACGAGCCAATGCGTATCGGCCACATAGTCGCCATAAGGAATATCGGTGGTCAGCAGCAGGCCGATGGTCAGCGCGGGCACCAGGATCGCGGGCGACAGCCAGATGCGCGGGCGGCGCTGATAGAACGGCTTGAGCGCGAAGTACAGCGCGCACGTCCATACGATGCAGAACGCCGCGGCGTAGGCATGCGAATCGGGACTCATCTCAGGACTCCTGCCCCCGGCGCGCGGCAATCCACCGTTCGAGGCGGCAGCCGACGTGGACGGCCAGCGCGGTGGCGGCCATCACGAGCACCGTGCCCACGACCACCGCGATCACGATCTGCACGCCCTGTGTGCGGAACAGCTGGCCGTATTGCATGACGGCCACCACGCAGGGGATAAAGAACAGCACGAGTTCGCCGAGCAGCCAGTTGGCGCCATCGCGGAACCAGACCACGTTGCCGCGGCCGGACAGCAGCAGCGCGAGCACGGCCAGCAGACCCACTACCCCGGGCGACATGCCCAGGCCCGTCACGCGCGTGAGCTCGGACGCGGCAAACCAGATCGCGACCATCATCGAGATCTGCAGGGCGACGCGCATCGATGCGGGCGGCGCCAGCCGCCGCGTCAGCGCGAGGGATATCAGGGTTTTCATGGGGTTGATTATTGGTCGCGGCCCATGCGCCGCCAAGACGACGTTTCCCCAATCATTGTGCAAATTTGCACAATGGCGGGCCTCGCCTATTTGGTTCCCGGCTTTCTTGTCGCGGCCGGACCCAGGAACGTGGCGCGATGGGCATCGACCTCGTCGGCGATAAACCGCGCCACCTCGCGTACGTGCGCCGCGCGCTGGTGATCGACGTGCACATGCATGTGGAACGTGGCCTGCACCCGCACCTCGTCGGCCAGCACCGGCACGAGCTCGGAGAAGTTGGCGGCGACGTAGGCCGGCAGAATGCAGAGGCTGCGGCCGGCCAGCGTGGCCTGCACCTGCGTCACCAGGTTCGACGACCGCAGCCGCGGATGCAGCGGTACCTCCGTGACCCCCAGGAAATTGAGCTCCGGCGTGAACAGCAGGTCTTCCATGTATCCGATGAACGGATGTCCCGCGAGATCCCGCTGGTCGCGAATCGGCGGCGCGGACTTCAGGTAGCCGCGGGCACCGTAGACGAGCATGCTGTACTCGGTCAGGCGGCGCGAGGCCACGCGCAGATGCTCGGCGCTGGAGAGCCCGATCGCGATATCGGCCTCGCGTTTGGCCAGGCTGAATAGCCGGGGCGCCGCAATCAGTTCGATCTCGAGCCGCGGGTTTTTCTCGAGCAGCTTGTGGATGCGCGGCGCCAGGAAATAGGTTCCGAACCCGTCGGGCGCGCCGATGCGCACGGTGCCTCCGATCTCATGGCCCCCCTCGGCCACGGCCCGCGTGGCCACGAGCGCGCTCTCGATACCCTGCGCGGCTTCCATCAACCGGTTGCCGGCTTCGGTGAGTTCGTAGCCGACGTTGCTCTTGTGGAACAGCCGGCTGTTCAACGCGCGCTCGAGCGACTGGACATGGCGCGCCACCGTGGTGTGCTCGGTCCCCAGCTGCTCGGCCGCGGCACTGAGCGTCCCGGTGCGGGCCACGGCGAGGAAATAGCGGAAGTCGTCCCAGTTCTCTTTCGGCGGCCGGCTCGGCATGCGTGGATTCTCCAGTCAACGCCGAATCATACCGTCGCCATCCACTCAACCGGCCATCACGCCGCCATGCGCCTCGGGCCGCCGCACCCGGAACCATGCCGCATACAACGCCGGCAGGAACAGCAGCGTCAGCACCGTGGCAATGATCAGCCCCCCCATGATCGCCGCGGCCATCGGCCCCCAGAACAGCGACCGCGACAGCGGAATCATCGCCAGCACCGCGGCGGCGGCCGTCAGGATGATCGGCCGGAACCGCCGCACCGCCGACTCCACGATCGCATCCCACGGCGCGGCGCCCGCCGCGATGTCCTGCTCGATCTGATCGACCAGAATCACCGAATTTCGGATGATCATGCCCAGCAGCGCCGTAATCCCGAGCTGCGCGACAAACCCCATGGGCGCATGCAGCAGCAGCAGCGTCGCCGCCGCGCCGATCAACCCCAGCGGCCCGGTCAGAAACACCATGACGGCGCGCGAGAAGCTGTGCAGCTGCAGCATCAGCAGCGTAAAGATCAGGAAGATGCAGAGCGGCAGCTGCGCGGCAATCGACGCGCCCGCCTTGCCGCTCTCTTCCTCCGCCCCGGCGATGGTGATCAGATAGCCGGGCGGCAGACTGGCCCGCAACGCATCGAGCTTCGGATTGATCTGCGCGGTCACGGTCGGCCCCTGAATGCCTTCCACCACGTCCGCCTGCACGGTAATCCCGAAGTCGCGGTTCTCGCGCCAGATCACCCCCGGCTCGGACTTCAGCGTCACGCGCGCAATCTGCGTCAGCGGCACCACGCGCCCCGTATTGGTCGGCACGAGCGCGTTGGTGAGGTCGGACATCGCATCGCGCTCGTTGACCGGCGCCCGCATGATGATGTCGATGAGCTTGTCCGCATCGCGATACTGCCCCACGGCCACGCCCGTCAGCACGGTCTGCGTCACCCGCGCAATCGCATTCGTGGTGACGCCGAGCGCCCGCGCCTTGTCCTGGTCGATCTCGAGACGCAGCATCTTCACGTTCTCGTTCCAGTTGTCGTTCACGCCAACCGTATTGGGGTTGTCGTTCATCACGGCCTTGACCCGGTCCGCCAGCTTGCGCACGGTGGCCGCATCGGGCCCGATCACCCGGAACTGCACCGGATACGCGACCGGCGGCCCGTTCGGCAGCAGCTTCACGCGCCCGCGCATCTGCGGAAACTGCGTGGCCAGCACGTTCACCACGCGCTGCCGCAGCGCGTCGCGCACCTCGCTGCTCTTCGGCATCACGATGACCTGCGCGACGTTACTCTGCGGAAAGATCTGATCGAGCGGCAGATAGAAGCGCGGCGCGCCCGTGCCCACGAACGTGGTCAGGCTCTGCACGTCGCGATCCTGCTGCATCGCGCGCTCGAAGCGCTTCGCCTCGGCCTCCATGTTCGCGAAGCTCGTGCCCTCGGGCATCCACAACTCGACCATCAGCTCGGGCCGGCTGGAGTCCGGGAAGAACTGCTTCTCCACGAACTTGAACGCAAAGAACCCCAACGCAAACGCCACGAGCGTGATGGCAATCACGGTCTTGCGCCACGTCACGCACCAATCGACGAGCCGGCGAAAGCGCGCGTAGAACGGCGTATCGAATACCTCGTGATGGCCGGCGCCCTGTTGCCCCTTGTCGGTCCGCGTCTTCAGCAGCAGATAGCCGAGGTACGGCGTGAAGTACACGGCGGCAAACCAGGACAGCACCAGCGCGAGCCCGGTCACGGCAAAGATCGCGAACGTGTATTCGCCGACCGTCGAACGCGCGAGCCCCACGGGCAGAAAGCCCGCGGCGGTAATCAGCGTGCCCGTCAGCATCGGCATGGCCGTCGAGGTATAGGCAAACGTCGCCGCCTCCATCTTGGAGAAGCCCTCTTCCAGCTTGCGCACCATCATCTCGACCGCGATGATCGCGTCGTCCACCAGCAGCCCGAGCGCGACGATCAGCGCCCCCAGCGAGATCTTGTGCAACCCGATGCCGAAGATATCCATGAACAGGAACGTCACCGCGAGCACCAGCGGAATCGTGAGCGCGACCACGAGGCCGGGCCGCACGTCGAGCCGCAGCGGCTTCGTATGCAGACCCAGCGAGACGAAGCTGACGCCGAGCACGATCACCACGGCCTCGATCAGCACGTGCACGAACTCGCCGACCGAACGCTTGACGGCCTGCGGCTGGTCCTGGACCTGATCCATCTCGACGCCGACGGGCAACTGCCCGCGCAGGCCGTCCACCACGTGCCGTAACGCCTTGCCGAGCGCGATGATGTCGCCACCCTTCTCCATCGAGATGCCGAGCCCGATCACGTCCTTGCCGTTGAAGCGCATACGCGACGCGGGCGGATCGATATAGCCGCGATAGACGTGCGCGATATCGCCAAGGCGGATATTGGCGATGCCGTTGGGCCCGCGCAGCACGAGGTCCTCGAGGTCCCTGACATCGGCGAACTGGCCCGTGAGCCGCACCTGCAGATTGTCGGTGGGCGTCACCAGCACGCCGCTGCCGGTGGGATTGTTCTGCTCGGTGATCTGGTTGGCGATGGCGTTGATATCGAGCCCCAGCTGCGCGAAGCGCGCCTGGTTGAACTCGATATAGACCTTCTCGTCCTGCAGGCCCAGCAGCGTGACCTTGGCCACGGCCGGCACGCGCAGCAGCGCCTGCCGCACGAGGTCCGCGTATTCGCGCAGCTCCTTGTAGGTGAACCCGTCCGCCGACAGCGCGTAGATGGAGCCATAGACATCGCCGAACTCGTCGTTGAAGTACGGCCCGCGCACGCCCTGCGGCAGCGTCTGCACGATATCGCCGATCTTCTTCCGCACCGTGTACCAGATCTGCGCGGTGTCCTTCGCCGGCGAATCGTCGGCGAGCTGGAAGATCACCGTGGTCTCGCCGGGCTTGGAGAAGCTGCGGATCTTGTCCGCGTATGGGACCTCCTGCAGCTGCCGCTCGATCTTGTCCGTCACCTGCACGGCCATCTGCTCGGCCGTGGCACCGGGCCAGAACGCCTGCACGACCATCACGCGGAACGTGAACGGCGGGTCTTCGTCCTGACCCAGCTGGAAGAACGCTAGCAGCCCGCCGATCAGCAGCACCACGAGCAGATAACGCGTGAGCGGCTGGTGCTCGAGTGCCCACCGCGACAGATTGAAGCGCGAATGATCCATGCGCGGCCCGTCAGTTCGGGCCGCCGCCCGAGGCGGCAACGGGCGTGGCCGGTGTCACGCTCTGCATCGGCTTGACGGTCTGCCCTGCCTTGAGCAGATGGACACCCGCCGTGACGATGGTCTGCCCCGGCGCGAGGCCCTGCCGTACCACGATATCGTTGCCGATGGCCTCGCCCAGCGTCACGGGCACCGGACGCACCGTGCCGCGCGCGCTTTCGTCGGGCACCTTGCCATCGGCCCGCAGTTCCGCTTTCGTTTCGGCCTTCGGTTCCACCTTCGCGGGCTCATAGATCCAGACGAAGTTCCGTCCCTGATCCTGCAGCAACGCGGTCAGCGGCACGCGGATCGCGGCGGTCTCCGCGGTCCGCAGGAACGTCACCACGGCCGTCATGCCGATGCGCAGATCGGCCGGCGGATTCGGCACCGAGACGCGCGTGGGGTAAGTCCGCGTCACCGGATCGGCCGCGGCGGAGATTTCGCGCACGCGCGCGGGCAGCTTGCGATCGGGCTCGGCCCACGTATGGACCGTCACGTCGCCGACCGCGCGCAGCATCTCGACCTGATCCTCGGGCAGGCCGATCGCCACCTCCTTCTCGGCCGTCTGCGCCACGCGAATCACGGGCTGTCCCGGCGTCACCACCTGCCCCACTTCGGCATCGATCGCGGTGACCACGCCATCGGCGTCGGCGGCCAGCACCGCGTAACCGGTCTGGTTCGCCTGGTTGCGCAGCCCGGCCTCGGCCTGCTGGAGGCGCGAGGCCGCGGCGTCGAAGGTGGCCTGCCGGCGGTGCTGCTCGGCCGCGCTGATGAAGCCGCGGTTGAACAGTTCGTTGTAGCGCCTGAGATCGGAAGCCGCGAGATCGCGATCGGTTTTGGCCGCGTCGTATTGCGCCCGCGAGCCCTGCTCGGCCAGCGCGAGGTCGGTGGGATCCAGCCGCGCCAGCGGCTGGCCCTTGCGCACGTTGGCGCCCACGTCCACGAGGCGCGCCGCGATCTTGCCGCTGACGCGAAAGCCGAGCCGCGACTCGACGCGGGGCCGCACCTCGCCGGAAAACTCGAACGCGGTCTGTCCGGCGGCCGGATGCAGCTGCATCAGCCGGACCGGGCGTACCTCCGGCTCCGCTTCCTTCGGTTTGCCGCAGCCCGCGAGCGCCAGTGCCAGCGCGCCCGCCATCAGCACCCCGCCCATACGCGCGGAAGGGACGGGATACCGGGGAGAGTCGGACCGAGGCCCGGAAGGCGGTGCAGGCATCAAGGGATCGATCGAAAAATCGTTGCGAAAACCAGTAAATAACTTGCCGGTCAGTAATATAACGATCCGCCCGAGGTGCGTCAAACGCCAGTGCGACCGAACGCGCGATTGGGGGCGCGAGCGGTTGACAAGCCACCGCCGGCCGCATGCGCGGCGCAACCTATGGTTAAATGCTGGCCCGCAGCCCCCACAAAGTCCGAGGCCGGCGTGACGCCCGATCAGTATTGTCAAGACAAGGCCGCCCAGAGCGGCTCCAGCCTGTATTACAGCTTCCTGTTCCTGCCGCAGGATCGCCGGCGTGCGATCACGGCCCTGCACGCATGGCGCCGCGAGCTGGACGACCTCGTCCACGACACGCATGACGCGGGCGTGGCCCACCAGCGGCTGGACTGGTGGCGCGGCGAGATCCGCCGGCTGTTCCGCGACGATCCGTCGCAGCCGCCGACGCACCCGATCACGCAGGCGCTGCTTCCCCATCGCTCGGCGCTGACCGAGGCCGACATGAGCGAGGTGCTCGACGGCATGGAGATGGATCTGAACCAGTCGCGCTATCTCGACGATATCGGCCTGCAGCGATTCTGTCAGTGCGTGGCCGGTGCATTCGGCCGTTTGAACGCGCGCGTGCTCGGGTATCAGGACGATGCCACGCTCGCCCATGCGGAAAAGCTGTGGCTCTCGCTGCTGCGCGTGCATATCGTGCGCGATATCGGCGAGGACGCGCGGCGCGGCCGCATCTACATTCCCGTCGATACGCTCCAGCGCTTCGAAGTCCCCGCGGCAGATATCCTGCAGTCGCGCCACTCCGATCGCTTTGTCGCGCTGATGAAGGAACAGGCCGCGCGCGCCCGCGCGTTGCGCGACGAGGCCATGGCGCTGCTGCCGCGCCGGGACCGCCGCGCGCAGCGTGCCGCGCTCGTGCTCAGCGCGATCTCGCACAAGCTGCTCGACGAAATCGAGGCCAGCGACTTCCAGGTGCTGCATCAGCGCATCGCGCTGACACCGCTGCGCAAGCTGTGGATCGCATGGCGCACGTGGATGAAATTTGCGTGATCGCGTCCGCACGACGGCCCCCCCCCCGCGGGCCCCCCGCCCGCGCCGCCAGCGGCGGTGGCGGTGACGCCCCCGCGCAGAGCATCTAGACCATTCCGAATTGGAGACCAAGCGATGTACGCGATTTCAGCCAGCTTCGACGTCAACCCTGCCAGCGAGGCGATTCGTCTGACCCGAGCCCAGATGTGGAAAGGCCTCGTGCAGAAGGCCGAGTATGCGGTGCCCTTCGTTCCCGCAATGGAAGACTGTGTAGTGCAGGAACGTTTCGACGACGGTTTCATTCGTCAGATCACGCTGCGCAACATGACCGTGCGCGAGCGCATCACGTTCACGCCGGAAGTGCAGGTGCTGTTCGAGCGCATCGAGTCGGCGGACAACGGCTGGATCACCAACGTGCTGAGCGATGCCGAGCAAGGTCTCGTGCTGACGTTCACCTTCGCGCTGTGCTTCGACGGCGTGGAGGCCGGCTCGGCGGAAGAGCGCCGCAAGGGTGAGGAAGTGCGCGAGAGCTATATCGCCGCCGTCGGCGCAACGATCGCCGAGACACGCCGCCGCGTCGCGGCAGGCGAGATCTGAGACGCGGAGCCGGAACAAGATGATCAATCACGCATCCGCCAGCGAGCCCAGCCGTCCGGTCCTCGTTTCATACGAGGGGGGGCGCGGAACGCGGGTCGGCATTCTGGTGCGGCAGCAGGTCTTCGATCTTGCCGAAGTCAGCGCGACGCCCCGCTATGCGGAGATGTCCGAAGTGCTCGGCGACTGGAGCCTCGTGAAGGACCTGCTGCGACGCTTCGACGCCTCGGCCACGAATGGCACCGCGCCACTCGCACTGGCCGAAGTGCGCCTGCTCGCGCCGGTCGGCACACCGGGCGCGATCTATGGCGCAGGTGCAAACTATGCCGACCATGCCGCGGAAATGGCGCGAGTCAACAATACCGTGATGTCTGGCAAGCGGGGCGAGCGTTCGTGGCATTTCGTGAAGAGCTCCCATTCGGTGGTCGGCCCCGACGCCGTGGTGAAGCTGCCCGAGGGTGCGTCGTCCGTGGATTGGGAAGTGGAACTGGCGGCGGTCATCGGCAGGCAGGGGAAGAATCTTTCTCTCGAGGAAGCACTGGACTACGTCGCCGCGTATGCCGTCTCGATCGATCTCTCCGCGCGCGATCTGAGCCGCCGCGTGGACCTGCCCGAAAAGTCGCCGTTCCGCATGGACTGGCTGTCGCACAAGAGCTTCGACGGCGCGTGTCCCATCGGGCCCTGGCTGGTGCCGGCGGAGTACGTCAAAGACCCGCAGCAGCTCGACCTCGCGTTGTCGGTCAATGGCGAAACCAAGCAGGACTCCAACACGAACCAGATGATCTTCTCGCTGGCCGAGCAGATCCGTGACCTGTCGGCGCGCATCACGCTGTGGCCCGGCGACGTCGTCCTGACGGGAACGCCCGCGGGCGTCGGCAGCAGCCATGGTCACTTTCTGCGCAAGGGCGACCGCGTGTCTGCGAGCGTGGCGGGGCTTGGCGTCCTGGAAGTCAGTATCGAGGCCTGAGAGGGGCAGCCATGAGCAAGACGATGAATGCAGTGATGATGCGCGAGTTCGGCGGTCCGGAAGTGCTCGAACTGGTGAATGTCCCGCGTCCCGTGCCTGGGCCGGACGAAGTCCTGATCCGGGTCCACGCGGTGACGGTCAACCGGACGCTCGACCTGGCCGTGCGCGCGGGCCGCTATGGCCGGCCTGTCAAGCTGCCTCATGTGCTGGGGGCCGATCCGGTGGGCGTGATCGAGGACATCGGGCGTGACGTGACCGATCGCCAGGCGGGCGATCGCGTCGCCACCATGCCGGTGCTGCGTCCCGCCACCGCGACCACGCCGCCCACACTGCTTGGCGTATCGGTGTGGGGTGGCTATGCCGAATTCGTCGTCGTGCCGGCAAGCGCCACACAGCGCGTGCCCGAAGCGCTGGACTTTGCCAGCGCCGCGGTGATCGGCCGTCATGCACCGATGGCGCTCCACCTGCTTGAGACCAAGGCAAAGGTGCGACCTGGCGAGACGGTGCTGGTCATGGGCGCCAGCGGAGGGCTGGGAATGGCGGGCGTGCAGATCGCCAAGTCCCTGGGCGCCACGGTCATCGCGGGTGCCGGTAGCATCGAGCGCGTCCAGCGGGCCATGGCGGCTGGCGCCGATTACGGTGTCGACTATCGGGCCCACGACCTCGTCGCCGAGATCAAGGCCATCACGGAAGGGCGCGGTGTCGACGTGGTGTTCGAGAACATCGCCGATCCGGAACTCTTTCCCAAGGCTTTCGCGTCGCTGGCGCGCGGTGGCCGGCTTGTCACGGCGGGCTCCCACGGCGGCGGCACGGTGCCGTTGAATGTGACCGAGCTTTACCAGAAGCAGCTCACGATCCACGGGTCCACCGGCCTGACCGCCGGCGACCTCGTCAAGTCGCTGGAGCTTGGCGCCACCGGCAAGATCCGGGCGGAGTTCGCACGCTCCATGCCGCTGGCCGATGCGGCGCTCGCGCACAGGGGCTTGGAGGACGGCGACATTGAAGGGAAAATTGTCCTGTCGCCAGCGCAGTGAGAAGAGGGTGCGCCGGCAAGCCCATCCATAGGTCGAAGACATCATGAAAATCGAAGAGCTAGTTCCCGCCCAGTCAGCCCGATCGGTACCGTCCACCGCGAAAGGCCGGCCGCTATCGGAACAGGCGTTCATCACGCTGCGTCGCCGTATCCTGCGCGGAGAAATCCCGCCGGGAACCAAGCTGCGCATCGAAGTCCTGCAACAGGAACACTCGCTGTCGAGTAGCCCGTTGCGTGAGGCGCTGAACCGGCTGGTGGCCGAAGGGCTCGTGACGAACGACGACAACAAGGGCTTTCGCGCGGCGGCCATGTCGCCCGCGGATCTGAACGACATCACCAACTTCCGGCTGCTGGTGGAGCCCGCCGCGCTGGCGCAGTCCATCGCGAGCGGCGACGTCGCTTGGGAAGGGCGCATCGTCGCGGAGTTTCACCAGCTGGAGCGCTTGCGGGCACGGGCATTGGCCAGCGGTCAGGGCCCCGACGAGGAATGGACCGAGCGGCACAAGATGTTTCATATGGCGCTGCTCTCGGCAGCGGATTCGCCACGGCTGCTCGCGACGTGTTCGAGCCTTTTCGACCAGTCGGAACGGTATCGGCGATTCTCCGTGATGAATCGCAAGGAACCCCGCAACACCGACGACGAGCACCGCCGCATGATGGACGCGGCGCTCGACCGGAAAACAGAACTGGCCTGCGCAATCCTGCGCGACCATATCAATCAGACCGCGCGCAACGTGGTGATGATTGCGACGGCCGAACAAGGCCGCACGGAAGCCTAGCGGCAGCACTCGACGCGCCGACGGCTTCCACATCAGGAGGAAGACGCTATGCCTATGAACGAAAGTTCACAGTTGGCCCAACTCGCGCCCGCGCGCGACATTGGTGCCGTTTCCGCCTCGCCACGGGCCGTGGAGGAGCCGGGCCGGCCCGCGCTGTTTCGGGCCTACATGACGCTTTCCATCCTTATCCTCGCCTACATCATTTCGCTCGTCGACCGGCAGGTGATGGCGCTGATGGTGGGGCCGATCAAGCAATCGCTGCAGATCGACGACGTGCAGATCGGCTTGCTCCAGGGCTTCTCGTTCGCGCTGTTCTACTGCATTCTGGGATTGCCGCTTGGACGCGTGGCTGACAAGAGCAGCCGGCGCGTGCTGATCGCGGCGGGCATGGCGTTCTGGAGCGCGGCCACGGTCGCGTGCGCGTTCGCCGAGACCTTCGGTGAACTGTTCCTGGCGCGTATGTGTGTCGGGATCGGCGAAGCCGCGCTCGCCCCCGCCGCGTACTCGCTGCTGGCCGATCTGTTCCCGGGCAAGCGCCTGGTGCGGGCCAATGCGTTGTTCTCGATGGGGGCCATGCTGGGTGGCAGCCTCGCGCTGCTGGTAGGCGGCACCGCGCTCGACTACGCTTCGAAGTTCGCCGGGCATGCGCTGGGCGGACAGTTCAGTGCGTGGCAGCTGGTGTTCATTGCGGTTGGGCTCCCGGGGATCCTGCTGACCGTCGTGTTGCTCGCTGCCGTGCGTGAACCGAAACGGCTCGACGACAGTCCATTGCCGACCGTGCGCGAGGCGTACGGACAGATCTGGGCGCTGCGCCGCCATCTGACGCCGCTCTATACCTGCGCCGCGCTGCTGTCGATCGTGATGTTCGCCAATCTCGGCTGGCTGCCGAGCCACTTCATCCGCACCTATCACATGACGCCGAGCGCGACGGGGCAGGGGCTTGGCATCGCGCTCGTGCTTGGTTCGGTGGCGGGCACATTCCTTGGACCGACGCTGACCAACTGGCTGCTGCGCAAGGGATATGCGGACGCGCATATGCGCACCGTGCTCATCGCCTCCGTGCTGATCCTCGTGCCGCTGTTCGGGCCCATGCTCGAGACGCCGCGCGGGGCACTGGTAGCCGCGTTCTTCTATTTCCTGGTGCAGAACTCCTACTTCGGTGCCATCACCGCTTCGGCGCAGATGGTGACGCCGAATCGTGTGCGGGCCATCAACTCGGGCATCCTGTTCCTGCTGATGAATCTGATCGGACTGGGCGGTGCCTCCGTCGTGGTCGCGTGGGTATCGGTGCATGTCTTCGGCGGACAGGCCAACGCCATCGGACACGCGATCATCCTCGTCTGCACGCTGGCTTCGCTGGCGTCCGCGATCGTTGCCGCGGCGACGCTGAAGCGCTATCGCGCCGCGCCGCTGACGGTCGTGCAGGGAGCAAGCCGATGACATCCACGGCAGAATCCACGCTCGCGGACATTTCCTACGAGCGTCTGGCACCGCCGGCGCGGTTCCGGCTGGTGGTCGTCGGCAGCCACGGCGGCATCGGTTCCGAACTGTGCCGCGCAGCCGAAGCGATCGGTGTGCACGTCTACGGTGTCGATACCGAGCGGGCGATCGCGGCCAGGCCCGATCACCTCGCCGGCTATTGCTCGGCAATCGACGTGCGCAGCGATACATCGGTGGAAGACGCATTTGCGCGGATCGGGCGCGAGTGGGACGGTATCGATGGCATCGCCTATGTGACGGGCGTCGGCGAGCGGCCGATGCCGGCCCTCGATCACGCGCCCGCGCAGTGGGATCTCACGATGGATGTGAATCTGCGTGGGGCGTTTCTCGTCGCGCGATGCGCGCGTCCGCTACTGAAAGACCATGCCTCCGTCGTGTTCGTGGCGTCGGGTCTCGGGGTCTCGCCAGAACCCGGCTTTGCCGCCTATAGCGCGTCGAAAGCGGGACTGATCTCGTTTGCACGCACGCTCGCGAAAGAGTGGGCGCCGATACGCGTGAACTGCGTGGCCCCGGGACTGGTCAACACGGCGTTCCTCGCGGGCGGTACCGGCAACGATGCGCCCAGCGAAGTCGACCTCCAGCAGTGGTTCGGCGCGGAGCGCGCGCGCGGCATCCTCGACGCGATTCCGATGCGGCGTATCGCGGTGCCGGCCGATGTCGTCGCGCCGCTGCTGTTCCTGCTCGGCTCCGGATCCCGTTTCATCACGGGGCAGACGCTGCATGTCAACGGCGGCAAGCTCTCCCAGTAATCTTTATCAGCTACAGGCATCGGCATGAGCATCATCAAGTGTAATGAGCTGCTGTACATTCGCCGCAGCGTTCCCGACGTCTCGAAAATCGAGGCGTTCCTCGTGGACTTCGGATTGATTCCGGCGGCTCGCCAGGGTTCGAGCGTCTATCTGCGCGGCACGGACCCCGTCCATCACTGCTACATCCTCGAGGAAGGGCCCGCGCGACTGCTGGGGTTTGCCTTCGCGGCGAAGAGCGAGGCCGATCTCCATACGCTGGCCAAGGCGACCGGTTGTGCCGTCGAGGCCATCGACGAGCCCGGTGGCGGCCAGCGCGTGCGTCTGCAAGAGCCCAATGGCTATGCGGTGGACATCGTGTTCGGCATGGCGACACCGGCAGCCATCGCGGTAGCGCGTCAGCCCGTCAACACCGGCAGCGAGCCGCTCCGGCGCAGGGAGCTGCTGCGCTTGCCGCGGGGCAAGGCCACGCCGTTGAAGCGCATTGCGCACGTCGTGCTGGGCACGCCGAGGGTCGCCGAGACCGCGGCCTGGTTCCGCGACACCCTTGGCATGCTACCGTCCGACGAAGTGTTCCGCGCCACCGGCGAGGCGCAGATTGCGTCGTTCCTGCGTGTGGACAAGGGAGACGAATATGTAGACCACCACGCGTTTCTGCCCATGCGCTCGGACGACGTCGGCCTGCAGCACGTCTCGTTCGAATCGCAGGATATCGACGCGGTGATGGCGGACCACCACTTCCTGCAGTCGCTCGGCTACGAACATCTATGGGGGATTGGCCGCCATCTGCTGGGCAGCCAGTTGTTCGACTACTGGAACGATCCGCTGGGGTATGCGCACGAGCACTGGGCGGACTCGGACCGGCTGTCGGCGAGCGCGCCGACCGGCGTCTGGGAAGCGAAGGAGGGGATGGTGACGCAATGGGGCGAACCCGCGACCGAACGGTTCCGCCATAACGTCAAGCCCTAACCGGGTATCGTCTACGCCAGCCGTTCCCGCAGAAAGTCGATGAAACGCTGAGTTTTCGCGGGAAGCAGGCGTGTCTCGGTGATCGCGTACACCGTCTGTGGCAGCCCGTGCCAATCCGGCAGAATTCTCCGCAGCTTGCCGCTTGCGACCTCGTCCGCCATCACGCCCTTCGACGTCATCGCGATGCCCAGGTCCAGTGTCGCGAAGCGCCGCAGCAAGCCGACATTGTTGAGCGTGAACCGGCCGCCCACGGGCACGGTGATGCTGTTTCCGCCGTCGGTGAGCGTCCAGGTGGAAGCCCGTAACATCGTGAGGCATTGATGGGAGCTGAGGTCTTCGGGCCTGGTCGGCTCCCCATGCTTCTTCAGGTAGTCTGGCGAGGCGAACAGTTCGGGGATCAGCGTCGTGATGGGGCGTGCAATCAGTTGCGAGTCGCCGGACTCGCCCATGCGGATTGCCACATCGAAAGGGTCGCTGACCATATCCACCCGACGCGGCGTCAAGTCGAAGTCGAACGAAATGGCGGGATAAAGCCGCGAGAACTCCGCGATCAGCGGTGCCAGATAGGTCTGGGAGAAGTCCACCGACATGGAGGCGCGCAGCAGGCCACTGGGCTGCGCCAGCATCTCGCCCAGATGTTCGTGGGCCAGTCGCGCTTCGTCGACGATGCGCTTGCAGCGCGCAAAGTAGATCTGACCCGCTTCGGTGAGTTCCAGCTTGCGCGTGGTGCGGTGGAGCAGGCGCAGGCCAATGGCTTTCTCGAGGATGGTGATCCGGCGCGATAGCGTCGAATTGGGCATCCGTACCGTCTCTGCAGCTTTCCGAAATCCCTTGGCTTTGACGACCTCCACGAAGAGAGCCATGTCGTTTAGGTAGTCATCCATGTGATTGCTTCATTGTTGGATCAATACTTTCCAAAATACCATATTTATCCGCGTTGAAAAGGCGATGATCATCGCTGCATCATGGCAAAAACCAACGCAGAACGGCAACGCATCTACCGGTCGAAAAGAACCGGCACGGGAGGGCGGCACGAGCGCATCAACTGCTACGTTTCGATCTCGACGAAGCGAAACGTGGAGCGGCTTGCGTGTTACTACCATCTCACGCTTGCCGAGACGCTGGAGAAGATCATCAACGAGCGCGCGGCGACGCTGCTCGAACGGCTCAGCGAGGAAGAGCGTGAAATGTTTTTCGAGGAGCGGGCGGGTGCGCAACATACACCAGAACCGGAAGACATCAGTTCGGGGGCGTGAGAGTACCGTTACTGCGTAACGGCATCCGGGCGACAAGTGATTGCATCGAGTTGGATCGTCTTTCGATATTTTTTTAAAAGATTGTTATATCTCGATCGTCTCTCTCGGACAGCAATTCGCGTAACGTGCCCGCCATGCGAGGCGTTGCGGAAGCAGGCATCAAAAAGGAGCGATGTCCGACTGCTCGTCGGGAGGGGGTACGCCGATCCGGACATCGCCAAAGCTCACGACGGTGTGACTTTAGAGGCCGAGATCCGTCAGCCCTGCATGATCGTCGGGCCGCCGGCCCAGGGGCCAATGAAACTTGCGATCGGTCTCCTTGATGGGCAGATCGTTGATGCAGGCAAAACGCCGTTGCATCAGACCGTTCTCGTCGAACTCCCAGTTTTCGTTGCCGTACGAACGGTACCAGTGGCCGGAGTCGTCGTGCCATTCATACGCATAGCGAACGGCGATCCGGTTACCTTCGAACGCCCACAGTTCCTTGATCAGCCGGTAGTCCAGCTCCTTGTTCCATTTGCGCGTCAGGAACTCGACGATTTCCTTGCGTCCGTTGGCGAACTCGGCGCGGTTACGCCAGGCACTATCCTTCGTGTAGGCGAGCGACACCTTTTCCGGATCTCGGGTGTTCCAGCCATCTTCCGCGAGGCGGACCTTGACCAGGGCAGTTTCCCGGGTGAAGGGCGGGACAGGTTGGCGGACTTCGGTGTTCGACATGAGGGCTCCTTGAATGGAAACGACTACAGAGAAACGACTCCCGGTTACTGCGTGAAGGCATCTGCGATAGTAGTCGGGTGGAAAAAACTTGGGCGCCGAGGAGCGGAGCGTCGACGCCGTCTGCCCGCTGCGCCGATATCGACATCCCGTTTGTCAGAAGTACTGCGGCATGCGCATCGTTGGATAGTCCGTGTATCCCATCGCCGAACCTCCGTAGAACGTCGAGCGCTGCGCCTCGTTCATCGGCGCTCCGGTCCGGAGGCGCTCGACGAAGTCCGGATTGGCGAGGATGGGACGCCCATAGGCTTCCATGTCTGCCCGAGAGGATTTGACGTCGATGCCGATCTCGGCAAGGGGCCGTCCCGGTCGGTTGAGGATCAGTATCCGGCGCCAGCGCTGGCGGATATCCTCGAGCATCGCGTCGTCGCCGTGATGAACGATGTGCAGGTAAGCCAGACCGAGCCGGTCGAGTTCTGTAACCAGATAACGATAGAGTGCCGGTGCCTCGGCACCTTCATCGATACCGCGCGTCCTGAGCCCCGGCGACAGTCGGATCGCAGTCCTGTCCGGACCGATTTCGTCGGCGATGGCGGTGGCGATCTCTATTGCGAAGCGCGCGCGATGCTGGAGGGATCCGCCATACGCATCGGTACGGATATTGGCGCTTGGCGCGAGGAACTGTTGGAGGAGCAGACCTTCCGCCCCGTGAATTTCCACCCCGTCGCTGCCGGCATCCATTGCACGGCGCGCCGCGTGGCGGAAATCCCGGATCGTTTGCTGAATCTCCCCGATATCGAGTGGACGGGGCGTGGGGATGTCCTGCACGCCTT
Source organism: Cupriavidus sp. OTU4054 (assembly GCF_038440175.1). Lineage (NCBI taxonomy): Bacteria > Pseudomonadati > Pseudomonadota > Betaproteobacteria > Burkholderiales > Burkholderiaceae > Cupriavidus > Cupriavidus sp. OTU4054. Next base: position 56,387 of record NZ_JASATF010000026.1, on the reverse strand, counting down.
TCCGTGTGAACATCTGCGCCTGCGGAGCGATCGCGGACGGCGCCACACCCGGCCGGTGGTGTGGTGTGTCATCGGGGTGCGACATGCGCCCCGCATGCATGAGCTGGATGAAAAGGCGCCCGCCTTGCGCGCGGATCGCGCGCGTCGTCTTTTGCCATCCAGCCACATGGGCATCGGTATAGATACCTGGCGTGGCACGATATCCCTGCGCGTCGGCGCAAGGCTGAGTGCCTTCGGAGACGATGAGGCCAACGCTCGCGCGCTGGCTGTAATACCTGGCGGAGAGTTCCCCGGGCGTGCCATCGGGCAAGGCACGGCACCGTGTCATGGGTGCCATGACGATACGGTTCTGAAGTCTGTAACGGCCCAGTTCCACCCCGTCAAACAGATCCGCCATTCCCGCCACCCTCCCGACTCGTGCGCATCTTATTGGATAAGGCTACTCGTACGGTCGAGAGCGCCACCACCGTTCGCGTGATTCAGTGGTACGGTTATGGTCGCCGATTCAAGCGTCGGGCACATCCACTCGCTGCGAAAGGCAGTATTTCCCTCCGATCAAGAGTGGGGATGCGCAAGGGCAAAGGAGGCTGCGTTGCCCCCGCGACTTTTCGGAGGACGGGTTTCGCGAATTCGCTTCAGGTGCGCTTCGATGCGGCTTCAAAGGTCGCGACGACGTTCGCGTGGAAGGGCAGGTGCGCGCCCATGACGCCTTCCATCTGCTTGCTCACAGGATTGCGCCAGTCGGCCTGCAATTCGGCTGCCACCGCAACCCAGGTAACAGGTACGACGCCAGCCTGAGCCATGCGGGCGATGGCCACTTCCTGTACGAGCTTGCTCCAGGTGCCCGAGGCATCGATGACGGCGTAGGCGTCGTAGCCTGCCTTGACGGCGGACATGGCAACGAAGGCCAGGCAAACCTCGGTGGAGACGCCGGCAATGATCAGTTTCTTTCGGCCCGTCTTTTCGACCGCCGCGACGAACTCTCGGTTGTCCCACGCGTTGATCTCGCCCGGACGATGGATCACGGGCGCCTCCGGCAAGAGTTCCGTGATGATCGGAAGCACCGGGCCGTTGGGGCCATCCGCGGCGCTCGTCGTGACGATGGTGGGCAACGCGAAGGTCTTTGCGAGCTTGGCCAGCGCGGTGACTGCCGAATTGAATTCGGTGAGGCTTTGATCCTGGATGCCATTGCACAGGCCCGTCTGATGGTCGACCAGCAGGACGGCGGCGTTATCGGGAGTGAATCGTTCATAGGTCATGGCGTTTCTCCTTGAGTTGCCAGGCTGAGGGTTAGTCATTAGCCTAAATTCCCCACACGTTCCTGATAAGTCCTCCGGAACGCCAAACACCGGTGCATGCATGCACCAATCGGACTCATGCACGAAGACCTGAATGACCTCGCGTACTTTGCCGCCGTCGTCGAGCACGATGGATTCTCGGCTGCCGCCCGCGCCACGGGCATCGAGAAGACCCGCCTGAGCAGACGGGTCGCGTCGCTCGAGACACGCCTTGGTGTGCGGCTGCTGCTTCGTACGACACGGCGCATCGCGTTGACCGAAGCGGGGCAACGCTTTCACGAGCACTGTCATGCGACGCTCGAGCGCGCACGGGCGGCCTACGAAAGCGTCGAGGCGTTGCGTACCGAGCCAGCCGGAACCGTGCGAATCAGCTGCCCGCAAGTCATGGCGCAGAGCTACCTCGCACCGATACTCGCCGGCTTTCTGGCCGCGCATCCCAAGGTCAACGTCGTCCTCGAGGCAACGGATCGCGATGTCGATCTGGTCGCCGAGCGGTTCGACATCGCATTGCGCGCCTCGTCCGGCGGCCTGATCGCCGACAGCCTCGTCGTGCGCAAGCTGGCGACTGCCCGGCAGATCCTCGTTGCCAGCCCCGCGTTCCTGAATCGCCATGGCAGGCCCACATCCCCCGAAGATGTCTCGCAGCTGCACACGCTGTGCAGGCCTGGTGACGTCCATGACGACCAATGCCGATGGACATTGACTGGCCCCGGTGGCGAGGCGGTGGCGATCGCGCATGTCGCGCGACTGCAGTCCAATGATCTGCGGGTTCTGCTGGAAGCCGCCGTGCAGGGAATTGGCATCGCCATGCTGCCTGAACCGATCGTTGCCGGACCGTTGCGGGAAGGCCTGGTCGAATCCGTATTGCCGGCGGTGAGCGGCCCCGACCACCTCATCGAACTCCTCTATCACCGTCCACGCGGGCGGCTGCCATCCGTGCGGAGTCTCATCGGCTATCTGGTCGCGCACCTGCCTGTCACGCAATGGCGACGTACCCGCGCCTCGCATACGGGGGCGCCCTCCTCAGCTCCATTACATCTGTAATACGCGATGCAACTGTCGGGTAACCGGGGGTTGGTGAAATGCAATCGACCGGATGTCGATGACACCAACCTTCAGGAGCAGAAAATGAACCGCAGACAAATGATGCAGTCGACCGTGCTTGCCTCTCTCGCCGTGGCGGGCAGTTCGGCTTTGGCCACCACGGTGCAGCCCGCTGCGGCTGCGGGATTTCGCGATGAAACGGATAGTCTGGGCGTGGTGAAGGTGCCCGCCGACAAGCTTTGGGGGCCCCAAACGCAGCGCTCACTCGAGCACTTCAGCATCGGCGGCGATTTGATGCCACGGGAAATGATCGTCACGTACGCGATCCTGAAGAAGGCCGCCGCGAACGTGAACTTCGCGGACCGCAGGCTCGGCGAGCTGCAGCACAGGCTCATCGTCCAGGTCTGCGACGAAATCATTGCTGGGCAGCATCACGACATGTTCCCGCTGCACGTCTGGATGACAGGCAGCGGTACCCAGTTCAACATGAACGTGAACGAGGTCATCTCCAACCGGTGCAGCCAGATCGCGGGCACACCGCTGGGCAGCAAGACGCCGGTGCACCCGAACGATCACGTCAACATGGCGCAATCTTCCAACGACTCGTTCCCCAGCGCGATGTACATGGCCGCCGCCATGAACGTCAGGCAACGCCTGATGCCCGCCGTGTCGGCGCTCCGCGATGCCATCGGCATCAAGGCCAAGGCATGGATGGACATCGTGAAGATCGGACGCACGCACATGCAGGACGCCACGCCCATCACGCTCGGCCAGGAATGGTCCGGCTACGAGGGCATGCTGAGCGACAACCTCGAGCGGCTCGACGATGCCCTCAAGGGCGTCTACCGGCTTGCCCTGGGCGGCACGGCCGTGGGTACGGGGCTGAACTCCACGCCGGACTTCGCGCGCAATGCCGCCGCGGAAATCGCACGTTTGACCGGCCTTCCGTTCGTGACGGCACCGAACAAGTTCACCGTGCAGGGTGCGCACGACGCGCTGGTGCACCTGTCGGGCACCATGCGCACGCTGGCGGTTTCCCTCTTCAAGATCGCCAACGATATTCGGCTGATGTCGTGCGGCCCGCGGGCAGGCTTCGCCGAACTGATCATCCCGACCAACGAGCCGGGGTCCTCCATCATGCCGGGCAAGGTCAATCCCACGCAGGCCGAGGCATTGGCCGAACCTGGTCGGCCTGATCATCCCCAGCCTCAGGAACGCGTTGTATGCGGAGACGATCCAGGGCATCTCCGATGTCCTGCAGCGCCATGGCCTGCACCTGATGATTTCGGACAGCGGGTATTCGCTGGAGCGCGAGGAAGCATTGATCTCCGCCTACCTGTCACAGCGACCCTGCGGCCTCATCCTGCACAACACCACGCACACGGAAGCGGCCCGCCATCTGCTCCAGGATGCCGGCGTGCCATGCGTCGAAACGGGCAACCTGACGACGCAGCCGATCGATATGGCCGTTAGCTACTCGAATCGGGAAGCGGGGCGGGCCATGGCGGACCACCTGTTATCGCGGGGATATCGCAGGTTTGGTTTTACGAGTCTTCCCGTCAGCGGTAACGAGCGCCTGCGCGAGCGGCGCGACGGGTTTTTCGAAGGGCTGCGCGTGGCGGGCATCGAGATCGATCCGGCGATGGTGCTGGAAGTGGACGAGGGCCTGGAGAACGGTAGCCGTGCGCTGGCGGAACTCATGCGCCGCGATACCTCGGTACAGGCCCTGTTCCTGGCCGGCGATGTGCTCGCGGCCGGTGCGATTCTCGAATGCACACGCCGTGGGTTGCGTGTGCCGGAGGATATTGCCATCGCGGGGTCCGACGACAACGAACTCATGCAGCAGTCGGTGCCGCCGATCACCACGGTGCGTTTTCCGCGTTACCGCATTGGCGTGCGGAGCGCGGAGCTGATCGTGGCGCGGCAGGAGGAAGCGCGCACACAGTCCTTGGCCGAGGACCTCGGTTTCGAGATCGTGCCGCGCGGCAGCACCTAACCCCACACCCTCGTCAGCGGATCCAGCGCCGCCACGATCAACGGTTCGTTCTGGCGGGAAGCCAGGCAGACGAACTGCAGCTGGCAGCCGATGCGGACACGATCCGCCACGACCAGCCCTGACGTCTGGCTCTCGCGTATGGCGGTGGCATCGCGGACGAGGCCAAGTCCGACACCCGATTTGATCAGATCGAGCATGGACGCCTCCTGATCCACCAGCGCCGTGCGGCGCGGCGCCAGTCCCCTGGGATCGAAGACGCGCGCAAGCAGGCGCGCATGCACGGATTCCGGCGGCGTCGCCAGCCAGGGGAGGTTCGCGAGGGCTTCCCAGTCGGCCCCCGTTACCTGAGACCCCCAGCCCGCCGGCGCGACCACCCGGTATTCGAAGCGCGTCAGCGTGCGGACCATGAGATCCGGCTGCAGCCGCTCCGTGGTCTCCAGATCCGGACTCAGGTAGAAGCAGACATCGAGGCTGCCTTGCTGCACTTGCGCGAGCACGCTGCCGCTCATCCCGTGGCGCAGTTCCGTTTCGATCTGCGGCGCCGACTGGACCAGTTGCCCAAGCCAGTCGCCCAGGCGAATAAATGACGGCTCCAGTATCGTGCCCACGCGCAGCGCGCCGCGCACGGTGCCGTGCAGGCGGTTGACGGCATTGGCGAAGTCCTGGACGGCATGCAATGCGCGCTCGGCCTGCGGCAGCAGCGCGGCGCCATCGACGCTCAGGACCAGCCCATGCGCGGTGCGCTGGAACAGCGTCAGACCCGTGATTTCGGCCAGCCGCTTGAGCTGGAGGCTGACCGCGGGTTGCGATCGGTGCATCAGTTCCGCGGCCCGCGACACGCTTCCCTCGCGCGCCACGGCAACGAACAGGCGAAGCGTCTGCAGGTCGAGATTGGCTGGGTTCATATTTGCGCAATTTATATCTTTGATTGCGGAAACTCAATGGATCCATCGGCATTCCGGGGACACACTGCACGCACTCGCCATCTCAAGAGCGATTCAAGCTGATTCCGGAGACGCCGCATCGTGCAGACCAACGCCACTCCCGCACCCACCTTCGACTACATCGTGATCGGCGCCGGCACCGCCGGTGCTCTGATGGCCAACCGGCTCAGCGCGGACAAGACCCGGCGCGTGCTGCTGATCGAAGCCGGCGGCAAGGACGACTATCACTGGATCCACATCCCGGTCGGTTACCTCTCCTGCATCGGCAACCCGCGCACCGACTGGCTCTACAACACCGAACCCGACCCGGGCCTGAACGGCCGGCAGCTCCGCTATCCGCGCGGCAAGACGCTCGGCGGCAGTTCCAGCATCAACGGCATGATCTACATGCGCGGCCAGGCGCGTGACTATGACCAATGGGCCGAGCTCACTGGCGACGCCACCTGGCGGTGGTCCAACGTGTTGCCGGCGTTCAGGCGGCACGAGGATCATTACCTCGGCGATACCGGGGGCGACGATCCGGATTTCGCCGAACACCATGGCCACGGCGGCGAGTGGAGGGTGGAAAAGCAGCGCCTGCGCTGGGACATCCTCGATGCCTTCGCCGAAGCCGCCGTTCAGGCCGGCGTGCCACATACGGCGGACTTCAACCGCGGCAACAACGAGGGGGTCGGGTATTTCCAGGTCAACCAGAAAGCCGGCTGGCGGTGGAATACCGCCAAGGCATTCCTGCGGCCCACCTGCCACGACAGGCCGAACTTCGAACTGTGGACCGGCGCACAGGTGTCGCGCCTGCTCGTCGAGCGGCAGCCGGATGGGCGCCTGCGGTGTACAGGCGCGCGGGTGTGGGATGGACGGCAGTTCGTCGTCGTGCGTGCGACGCGCGAGGTGCTGCTGTGCGCGGGGAGCATCGGCTCGCCGCAGATACTGCAATGCTCGGGCGTCGGCCCCGCCGGACTGCTGCGCGAACACGGGATCGAGGTCCTTGCGGATCTGCCCGGGGTAGGCGAAAACCTGCAGGACCATCTGCAGATTCGAGCGGTCTACAGGATCGCGGGCGCACCCACGCTCAACATGCTGGCGTCCAGCCTCTGGGGCAAGGCGCGCATCGGCCTGGAATACCTGCTGTCGCGAAGCGGCCCGATGAGCATGGCGCCTTCGCAGCTCGGTGCGTTCACCCGGAGCTCGCCGGCGCATGTCTGGCCGAATATTCAGTTCCATGTGCAGCCGCTCTCGCTGGAGGCCTTCGGCGAACCGCTGCACACGTTCCCGGCCATCACCGCCAGTGTCTGCAACCTGAATCCCACCAGCCGAGGCACCGTGCGCATCCGCAGTGCGGATTTCCGGCAGGCACCGGCGATCGCGCCGAACTATCTGTCGACGGCTGGTGACCGGCAGGTGGCCGCGGACTCGCTGCGCGTGACGCGGCGCATCGTCGGGCAGCCGGCGCTGGCCCGCTACAAGCCGGAGGAATACAAACCCGGCCCGCGATATCAGACGGACGAGGATCTGGCCCGGCTGGCGGGAGATATCGCCACCACGATCTTCCATCCCGTCGGCACGGCGGCAATGGGCGCGGATGGCGATCCGAAGGCCGTGCTCGACAGCCGGATGCGGGTGCGCGACGGGCAGGGCGGCCGCATCGCCGGGCTGCGCGTGGTCGATGCCAGCGCCATGCCGTTGATTACGAGCGGCAATACCAACAGCCCGACGCTGATGATGGCCGAGAAGGCGGCGGAATGGGTGCGCGCGGACGGTGGGCGCGCCTAGGGAAAAGACCGGAGCGGGCCGGCGCTACCGGCTCCGCCCCCCTTCAGCGTTCGAGAAACAGCCTCAGCTTGTCGGCACGGCTCGGATGCTTCAGCTTGCGCATCGCCTTGGCCTCGATCTGCCGGATCCGCTCCCGCGTTACGTCGAACTGCTTGCCGACCTCTTCCAGCGTGTGCTCGGAATTGGTATCGAGCCCGAACCGCATTCGCACGACCTTGGCTTCGCGCGGCGACAAGTCGCCGAGCGCCGCATCGATCTGCGCGCGCAGGCCTGCCAGCACGGCCGCATCGGCCGGTGAACTCGTCGCGCTATCCTCGATCATGTCGCCGAGCGTCGTGTCGCCTTCTTCGCCCACCGGTGTCTCGAGCGAGATAGGCTGCTTGGCGATCTTGAGAATGCCGCGCACCTTCTCTTCGGACAACTCCATGCGTTCGGCGAGCACGGCCGGATCGGGTTCTTGCCCCGTCTGCTGCAGGATTTCGCGGGAAATCCGGTTCAGCTTGTTGATCGTCTCGATCATGTGCACGGGGACGCGAATGGTCCGCGCCTGATCGGCAAGGGCCCGCGTCACGGCTTGCCGGACCCACCACGTCGCGTACGTGGAGAATTTCCAGCCGCGCCGGTACTCGAACTTGTCCACCGCCTTCATCAGGCCGATATTGCCCTCCTGGATCAGATCCAGGAACTGCATGCCGCGGTTCACATACTTCTTGGCGATGGAAATGACCAGCCGCAGGTTGGCCTCGATCATTTCGGCCTTGGCTTGCCGCATCTTCCGCTCGGCGGCACCCATCAGACGGTTGATCTGCTTGAGTTGCTGGAGCGGCAGGGCGGCCTTCGCCTCGATGTCGATGAGTTTCTGCTGGCTCGTCTGAATGGAAGGCAGGTGCCGCAGGAGCGCCGGGCCATACTGGTCCGAGGTGGCAGCCGCGCGGTGGGTCCACTCGAGGTCCGTCTCGTGTCCCGGGAAGGACTCGATAAACGCCTCGCGGGGCATGCCGCATCGCTCGACCGCGATCTCCAGGATCGCGCGTTCGATCGCACGCACTTCCGCCACCTGATCCTGCACGCTCACGCACAGGCGATCGATCATCTTCGCCGTAAAGCGGATCGGCACGAGTTCGCGCTGGATTTCGGCGCGCACGCTTTCCACCGCCGCCGAGCGCGTCTCGCCGGTGACGGGTACCTTGGGCATCTGCTCGAACAATGCGCGCACGCGCGCAAAGATCGCCAGACTGTCGGCCGTGAGCTGTTCCAGGCGGGCGGCGTTCGCTTTCTCCGAGTCACCGGCGCCGGCGTCGTCATCGTCCGATGCATCGTCGACATCGGACGCGTCGGCGTCGGCATCGTCTGCCTCGGCAACTGCCTCGTCGGACGCAGGGGTCGTGTCGCCTGCATCCACGACTTCGCCGTCGATGGCTTCGCTGATGCCATCGACGAGCTCGTCGATGCGCAGCTCTCCGGCGACGATGCGGTCCACATCGGCCAGGATCAGGGAGACGACGGACGGACAGGCGGCAATGGCCTGAATCATGTCGTGCAGGCCACTTTCGATGCGTTTGGCCACCTCGATCTCGCCGGCGCGGGTCAGGAGCTCGCTGGAGCCCATTTCGCGCATATACATCCGGACCGGATCCGTGGTGCGGCCAAATTCGGAGTCGACGGTCGACAGGGCGGCCTCGGCCTCCTCGTCCGCCTGATCGTCGGAGGCCGCGGTGGGCACGACGTCACTCAACAGCAGCGTCTCGGCGTCCGGGGCCTGCTCGTAGATCGTCACGCCCATGTCGCTGAACGTGCTGACGATGGTATCCATCGCCGCGGGCGTCACGTTATCGGGCAGATGATCGTTGATATCCGCGTGGGTAAGGTAGCCGCGCTCGCGCCCCAGCGCGATCAGCGCACGCATCTGGGCCTGGCGCTCGGGGTCCTGGCGGGCGAGGGATGCCTTGTCCGATAGTGCCGCTGCCGCCTGCGTCTTGCCCGCCGGCCGGCGGCGGCTGGGCTTTTCAATGCTCGAAATCAAACTCGAGGCGTCAAAGTCACGATCTGGATCACTCAATACATGCTCCTGGCTATGTGGCCAATCATCCGCGAACGGCCACAACCATCAGTGTGCGTAAAAATTTGGAATCGCGCATGATACGGGCGGCGGTGTTGCGGTGCAACGGAGATACAGTGATTTCTCGGCCGCCTTGCATTTGAGGCGGCGGAAGTGCGTTCGCCGCCCACCGACACGCCAGCCTGCTATAGTCCCGCGATATTCTCAAGTTTTAGACGCAATGGGCTTCGAACAACTAGCAGCACTCAAGGCAAAACTGACCGAACAGGCGAAGAACGAGGCGCGGGCAAAGGCGCCTCGTCCGTCACGCCGTCCGCCGCTGGCCAAGGACGCGAAGGACGCCCGGGCCGCTCAGGACGGTCAAAACGCTCGTGACGCCCGAGATGTGAAGGGCGGCAGTGGCGGCAAGCGCACGAAACCGGCCGGCGCGCAGGGCAATGCCCCGAAGGCTGCGAAACCCGGCGCGCCCGTCGATCCGGTCGTACGGACGTTCGGCAAGCTGCAGAAGCGCTTTCCGATCGCCTTCCCGAAGAATCCCGCCCCCAAGGTGCCGCTCAAGATCGGTATTTTCGAGGATGTGCTGGCGCATGCGACGGAACTCGGCCTGACCGAGGCCGAATTGCGCGATGCCATTCGTACGTGGTGCCGTGGCGCGCGCTATTGGGCGTGCCTGACCGTCGGTGCGCAGCGGGTGGATCTGGCCGGCCAGCCGGTCGGCGCGGTCACCGAAGCCGACGCGCGTCGCAGCAAGCAGCTGCTTTCCGGTCGCCCCAAGCAGGGACCGGCGAAGGGCAAGGCCAAGGCGCCGGCGAAATCCGCTGCCGCCGAGCCGGCAACGGCTGCCACGCCGCCCGTGGAGCCGTCGCAGCCGGAGCCGGCGCAGCCCGAGTCGTCCGGCGACGCCTGAAGGGCGATCCCGCCCGGGGCGGGATCAGCGCCGGATTTCCGCCTCGAGCCCGGCACTCGCGATGTCCGCGAGGGGCCGGATTGCCTGCTCGAGGGCCGCAATGAGCGTCGGCGTCGCCCCCACGCCTTCATAGACACCTTTCCACGCCCTGACCGCACTCCACACCCGTCGAACGATCGAAATGGCGGCAGGCCGGTCGCTGACGAACGCCCGATACTCGCTCATGGCGTTGTCCAGGGTGGCCAGTTTCCCTTCGGCGCCGACGTTCAGATGCAACCGCCTGTCTTGTGAGACGGAAGGGCGGGGCACGACGTCATAGAGAGGACTCAGGCGCCAGCCTTTGATTTCGGTGTCGTAAGAGAACGCATGATTGCGCAGGTGGTCATCATCGTTCGTGAGAAAGATGTTCAACACCAGCCGGGCAAACAGTTCTTCCGTGTCTCGCACGACGCAGCGCGGATGCACTCGCTCACGGATGGTTTGCGCGAGATCCCTGTAGCCTTTGGTGATGGACTCCATTTCCGAGCAGCCCATCAGGGTGAGCGCACTGACTTGCGCGATGCGCCCCTCGGTCCATCCATCGCGCGGGTCGCGCGGGTCCGTATCGTAGCCGCGGGCCATGGCGGCCAGAGGCTCTCCGGCGCGGGCCCAGTATCGATCGAACCTGCGAATCAGGAGCACCGGTTGTTTCGCGACCTGAATCACCTTCACGGGCGGTACGGTCAGGCCAGCCGCCCGGGCCAGCTCAAGCGCCCCCGCTTCCAATACGGCCATATCCATCCGATCGTTCTTCGACGGGAATTTGGCCAGCCATAGCACGCCGGATTCGTCTCGCACGGAAGCCTTGGGCCGCGCGCCGCCCGCCGACGGTGCGCCGGCAAGGTAGGGCACGAGCTTTCTGGGGATGGGTTCCCCTTCTTCGACCGCTGCGGCAGCCTGCAGCAGATACTCGAGATCGAAAAAGCTCCCCGCGACGTTCGAGGCCGGCGCCGTCAGCGTTTGCCGCACATCCAGCGCACCGACGCGATCGCTGCCCGCCTCCAGAAGGTATGTGAATTCGTCCAGCGAATTCGGCGGTACGTTGAGCTTTGCCTCGATGACGCGGCGGCCCCAGGAGTCCGGGGCCGCGTCTCGGATGCCGCCGAACTCTTCGAGGTTGGGCAATGGCGACCACGGACTTCCGGGCGCCTGCCGCGCGCGTTCCAGCGGCAACGCTACGGGGTCGACTTCGATGGCTTCCGCGCGGTTGACGTACCGCGTGCCATAGGCAAAGGAAAGTGCCATTTCGCGATGGCGGCTCAGGATGCCTGCCGGTACGAAATGGTGACGGCCTTCCAGTCGGTCGGCGACATGGGCGAACACGGCCACCTCACTCACTGCGCGACGAGTTACCACGTTTCCCCTTTCAGAAATCGAGCTTGCGAAGGTCGGCCTTGGTTGGCGCGCGAACGCGCTGCGGCAGGCTGTTCGCCTGCAGAGCCACCAGCGCGGGGATGTCCCCCGAGAGCAAAGCGCCGAGGGAGACGGTGGGCGCCATGGCATGGACATAGCGAAGAATCTGGGCGAGCGTTCTGCCGGGGTCTCCCTTCTCGATCAGGACCGCGGTCGAGCGGGACAACCCTGCGCGGATCGCGACGTCGGCCTGCCTTAATTTCAGTGCCTGGCGCAATTGCACGATGCGGTCGCCGAGCTGCCGGGCTTCGGCAAGGCGCGGGGGCGGAACAAGCGGGATTTCGTTATGTTTCATGTATGCAATCACAGTCCTAAAGTGAGATATGGACTGAGATTGCAGACATTATGGGCGATGAACGGCATGATGGCAATATTGTCTGCAATCCCAGTCGCTAAATTGGTTAAGGACTCGGATTGCAGACATCATCGGTGTTGGGAAGACGCCGCGCGAGATCGCTTGTAATGCAACAAAGTTGCATTTATCATAAGCGCAATCAAGTTGCATTTGCCGTCCTCCACCCCATCCCATGCTCCCCGCCAAACTTCCCGTCACCGTTCTCTCCGGCTTCCTCGGCGCCGGCAAGACCACCTTGCTCAACCATATCCTCAACAACCGCGAGGGGCGCCGCGTGGCGGTCATCGTCAACGACATGTCCGACGTGAATATCGATGCCGCGCTGGTTCGGGGCGGGGGTGCGAATCTGTCGCGGACGGAGGAGAAGCTTGTCGAGATGAGCAATGGGTGTATCTGCTGCACGCTGCGCGAGGACCTGCTGGTCGAGGTCGATCGGCTGGCCAGGGAAGGGCGGTTCGATCAGTTGGTGATCGAGTCGACGGGGATTTCGGAGCCGTTGCCGGTGGCGGAGACCTTTACCTTCGAGGGGGAGGACGGGCGCAGTCTCAATGAGGTGGCGCATCTGGACACAATGGTTACCGTCGTCGATGCCTTCAATTTCCTGCGTGACTACGCGTCGCGCGACAACCTCCAGGCGCGCGGGGAGTCGCTGGGCGACGAGGATGAACGCACGGTTGTGGATCTGCTAATCAATCAGGTCGAGTTCTGCGACGTGCTCGTGGTCAACAAGATCGACCTCGTCACCGGCGAAACGCGCGAGCGGTTGATGGCGATGCTGCGCACGCTCAATCCGCGGGCGCGTATCGAGGTTTCCGAGTTCGGCCGCGTTCCGCTGGACCGTGTTCTCGGCACCGGGCTGTTCGACTTCGACGAAGCCGCGAAGGCGCCTGGGTGGCTGCAGGAAATGCGAGGGGCTCATATCCCGGAGACGGAGGAATACGGGATTCGCAGCTTTGTCTACGCGGCCCGTCGGCCGTTTCATCCGCAGCGGTTCAGCGATTTCGTTGACGCCGAGTGGCCGGGCGTCGTGCGGTCCAAAGGGTTTTTCTGGCTGGCCAGCCATCCGACGCTCGCGGGAATGTGGTCTCAGGCGGGGGCCGCAGCCCGGCATGGTCCGGCCGGGCATTGGTGGGCCGCGGTGCCGCGCGCGCAGTGGCCGGAAGACCCCGAGGCTGTCGCCGTGATTCGCGCGAAATGGGACGATGGCGTCGGCGATGCGCGTCAGGAGATCGTGCTGATCGGCATGGGCATGGATGAACGCGAACTACGCGCAAGCCTCGACGCCTGCCTGCTGACCGACGACGAGATGGAACAGGGCCCCGACGTCTGGATCGGCTGGCGCAACCCTTTTCCCGACTGGCCCTGATATCGGCTACCAGCTCACCCCGTAGCGTTCGTACGCCGCGCCACGCAATGCCTCCACCATCCGTTCCGCCGCCGGCGACAGCAACCGATCCGTTCGCGTGATCAAGCCATAGTCGTCCATATGGCACGGCACCTCGAGGGGCAGGATATCGAGCGTGCCGTGGCGCGCATAGTATTCGGCGACGTCCGCCGCCAGCACGGCCAGCATGTCGCTGAGTTCCAGCATGCGCGTCACGAACAGCAGCGCGGAGGTTTCCACGACGTCGCGCGGCGGGACCAGGCTCGCGCGGCGAAACATGACCTCGAAGCGGTGACGCAGCACCGTGCCGTCCGGCGGCACGATCCACTGGGCGTTTTCCACGCTCGCCAGCGATAACGCTTTCTCTCGCAGCAACGGATGGTCCGGCCGCGCGACCACACATACGGGCTCGTCCGAGATCGGCGCGTAGCGCAACGGCAGCTTGTCGTGTTCCGCCGACAGGCGGCCGACGACCAGATCCAGTTTCTCCTGCGCCAGGCGGTCCAGCAGGACGTTGCTGTTCTCGATCTCCAGCGATACGCGCACGCCCGGGTTGTCGCGCTTGAGCGCGGCGATCGCGGGCGGCAGCAGCGTTACCGCGGGAGAGGTGATCACGCCCACCGACACATGGCCGCGCTGGCCGGCCTTCAGCCCCATGACTTCTTCCTGCGCCTGATCGAGGCTGCCGACCACCGCGCGCGCATGGCGGATCATCGCTTCGCCGTAGAGCGTGGCGCGCATGCCGCGCGGCAGGCGTTCGAACAGCGGCACGTCGAGCATGGTTTCCAGTTCGCGCAACAGCTTCGATGCCGCGGGCTGCGTCATGTTCAGCGCATCCGCGGCGCGATGGATATTGCCTTCTTCGTCCAGCGCGACCAGCAGCATCAGCTGGCGGGTTTTCAGGCGGGCGCGGACATACCACGGAGATGTGCTCATACGGGGGGCGGGGGGCGACTAGGGTTACCACCAATGCTGAAAACGATATCGCAAGCGCGCGATTCTTCATTAGAAGGATATTCGTCGCGTTTGTACACTGCCGCAACCCCAAAGTTCGTCAGGAATCCCCATGCCGGAATCGAAGAAAAAGCTCCGTTCAGCCGAATGGTTCGGCACCGCCGACAAGAACGGCTTCATGTACCGCAGCTGGATGAAGAACCAGGGCATTCCCAATCACGAGTTCGATGGCCGGCCGATCATCGGTATCTGCAATACGTGGTCGGAACTCACACCCTGCAACGCGCATTTCCGCAAGATCGCGGAGCACGTCAAGCGCGGCATCTACGAGGCCGGCGGGTTTCCGGTGGAGTTTCCCGTGTTCTCCAACGGCGAATCGAACCTGCGCCCCTCCGCGATGCTCACGCGCAATCTGGCGGCGATGGACGTCGAGGAGGCCATTCGCGGCAATCCGATCGACGCCGTGGTGCTGCTCGCCGGCTGCGACAAGACCACGCCCGCGCTGCTGATGGGCGCGGCCAGCTGCGACGTGCCCGCCATCGTCGTCAGCGGCGGCCCGATGCTCAACGGCAAGCTCGACGGCAAGGACATCGGCTCCGGCACGGCGGTCTGGCAACTGCATGAATCGCTGAAGGCCGGCGAAATCGATCTGCATCATTTCCTGTCGGCGGAGGCGGGCATGTCGCGCTCGGCCGGTACCTGCAACACGATGGGCACGGCGTCCACGATGGCGTGCATGGCCGAGGCGCTCGGCGTCACGCTGCCGCACAACGCCGCCATTCCGGCCGTCGATGCGCGCCGCTACGTGCTCGCGCATATGTCCGGCATTCGCATCGTCGAGATGGCCACGGAGGGGCTCACGCTGTCGAAGATCCTCACACGGGAAGCGTTCGAGAACGCGATTCGCGCCAATGCCGCGATTGGCGGGTCCACCAACGCGGTGATCCACCTCAAGGCGATTGCAGGACGCATCGGCGTGCCGCTGGAGCTCGAGGACTGGACGCGCATCGGCCGCGATACGCCGACCATCGTCGACCTCATGCCGTCGGGCCGCTTTCTGATGGAAGAGTTCTATTACGCGGGCGGGCTGCCGGCCGTGCTGCGCCGGCTCGGCGAGGCCAGCCTGCTGCCGCATCCGGATGCGCTGACCGTCAACGGCCAGTCGCTCTGGGACAACGTGAAGACCGCGCCCAATTTCAATGACGAGGTCATTCGCACGCTGGACAACCCGTTGATCGAGGATGGCGGCATCCGCGTGCTGCGCGGCAATCTGGCGCCGCGCGGCGCGGTGCTCAAGCCTTCGGCCGCCACGCGTTCGCTGCTCAAGCATCGCGGCCGCGCGGTGGTCTTCGAGAACCTCGAGCACTACAAGGCGCGCATCGTCGATGAATCGCTCGATGTCGATGCCGACTCCATCCTCGTGATGAAGAACTGCGGACCCAAGGGTTATCCGGGCATGGCCGAGGTGGGCAATATGGGCCTGCCGCCAAAGCTGCTGCGTCAGGGCGTCAAGGACATGGTGCGGATTTCCGATGCGCGCATGAGCGGCACGGCCTATGGCACGGTGGTCCTGCACGTTGCACCGGAAGCCGCGGCCGGCGGCCCCCTCGCGGCCGTGCGCGATGGCGACTGGATCGAGCTCGATTGCGAGGCCGGCAGGCTGCACCTCGACGTCACGCAGGAAGAACTGGCCGACCGCATGGAGGGCTTCAGGCCGCCGCAGCCGGACACGCGCGCGGGGCAGGGGGGCTATCAGCGGCTGTACGTGGAGCACGTGCTGCAGGCCGATGAAGGCTGCGATCTCGATTTTCTTGTGGGATGCCGCGGGGCGGATGTGCCCCGGCACTCTCACTGACCGATTGCCAGAACAACGACGACAACAACGACGACAACAACGAGGAGACCAGAATGCGTAGCCAATCCAATCCCGGGGTACCGCTTCCCCTGCCCGACGACACCGCCACCGCCGCCCCCGATGAGGAATCCCGCATCATCGGCATGCTCACCCGCAAGCTGATTCCGTTTCTCGCGCTGATCTATGTGGTGGCGTATATCGATCGCTCGGTGGTCGGCTTTGCCAAGCTGCATATGAACGCGGCCATCGGCATCAGCGATGCGGCCTACGGGCTCGGTGCCGGACTGTTCTTCATCGGCTACTTCCTCTGCGAAGTCCCCAGCAATCTCGCGCTCGAGCGGTTCGGCGCGCGCCGCTGGTTCGCGCGCATCCTGTTCACGTGGGGCGTCATCACGATGGCGATGGCGCTGATCCATAACGCGACCACGTTCTATCTGCTGCGCTTTCTGCTGGGCGCGGCGGAGGCGGGCCTGTATCCGGGCATTCTCTACTTCCTGACCAAATGGTTCCCGATGCGCCATCGCGCGCGCATCATCGGACTGCTGGTGCTGGCGCAGCCGATTGCGCTGATCGTCACCGGTCCGATCGCCGGATGGATCCTGTCGATGCCCGGCGCCTTCGGCCTGTCCAACTGGCAGACGCTGTTTATCGTCAGCGGTTTGCCGGCGGTGCTGCTGTGCCTGCCCACGCTGCGCCTGATTCCGGAATCGCCGGCCGATGCGAAGTGGCTGCCGGCAAAGGACCGCGCATGGATCGAGCGCGAATTGTCGGTGGACAGCAAGACCTTCGCGCTCAAGGCGCACGGCAATCCGCTGTCCGCGCTGAAGGACAAGCGCGTACTGCTGCTGTCGTTGCTGTTTCTGCCGTTTCCGCTCAGTATCTATGGGTTGTCGCTGTGGCTGCCGACCATCATCAAGCAGTTCGGCGTGACCGATGCCATGACGGGCCTGCTGTCCGCGGTGCCGTATCTGTTCGCCGTAGTGGGGCTGTATCTGGTGCCGCGCCATTCGGATCGCAAGGGGGAGCGCTACTGGCATATCGTCGTGGTATCGGCCGCCGCGGCGGTGACGATGGCCGCCAGTGCGTGGGTGCAGACGCCGGCCCTGCAGTTCCTGTTCATCTGCCTGACCGCGTTCTCGATCTACTCGATCCAGGCCGTGGTGTGGGCGTTGCCGGGTCAGTTCCTGACGGGCGCGAGCGCGGCGGTGGGCATCGCCACCATCAACTCGCTGGCCAACCTTGGCGGGTATCTGGGGCCGTTCGGGATCGGCGTGATCAAGGATATGACGGGGAGCATTGCGGCCGGGCTGTATTTTCTGGCGGCGATGCTCGTGTTCGCGGTAATCATGACATTCGTGGTGCGGGCAGCACTGGACAAACAGGAGCGCAAATGATTCACCCCTCGCAAAACGCCCGATACCGGGGCATTTTCCCGGTCGTGCCGACCACGTTCACCGACTCCGGCGAGCTGGACCTTGCGAGCCAGAAGCGCGCGGTCGACTTCATGATCGACGCGGGTTCCGATGGGCTCTGCATCCTCGCCAATTTCTCCGAGCAGTTCGCGCTCTCGGACGAGGAGCGGGACGTCCTCACGCGTACGGTGCTCGAGCATGTGGCCGGGCGCGTCCCGGTCATCGTGACGACCACGCACTACAGCACGCAGATCTGCATCGCGCGCAGCCGGCAGGCGCAGGCCCTCGGGGCCGCGATGGTCATGGTCATGCCGCCGTACCACGGCGCCACGTTCCGCGTGCCGGAGCCGAAGATTTACGAGTTCTTCGGCAAGCTGTCCGATGCGATCGATATCCCGATCATGATCCAGGACGCGCCGGCCAGTGGCACCGTGCTGTCGGCACCGTTTCTCGCGCGCATGGCGATCGAGATCGAGCAGGTGTCGTACTTCAAGATCGAAACGCCGGGCGCCGCCAACAAGCTCAGGGAACTGATCGCGCTGGGCGGCCATGCCGTGGAAGGGCCGTGGGATGGGGAAGAGGCCATCACGCTGCTTGCGGACCTCGCGGCGGGGGCCACGGGCGCGATGACGGGCGGGGGCTTCCCCGATGGTATTCGGCCCATCATCGAGGCGCATCGCGAGGGGAATGCCGATCTGGCGTTCGAGCGCTACCAGCGCTGGCTGCCGCTGATCAATCACGAGAACCGCCAGGGCGGCATTCTGACGGCCAAGGCGTTGATGAAAGCCGGCGGCATCATTGCCTCCGAAGCCCCGAGGCACCCCATGCCGACGATGCCCGCGGCGACGCGCGCCGAGCTATTGCAGATCGCGAAACGGCTCGACCCGCTGGTGCTGCGTTGGGCATAAGCCCGGCAAGGCGTCCTCGGCAATTGATGAAATTCAGGAACGAATGAATTGATTCCGGCCGCATTGCGGCGTCGGATTCAGGTGCTAGCATCTCCTTCATAACAAGCCGTACCCACAGAAGGAGACATTCATGAAGCTCGTCCGTCTTACCGCCGCATGCCTGGCGTATGCCGCCATGATGACGACTGCCTCGGCGCAGTCGTTCCCGCAGCGCCCGATCCGTCTGATCGTGCCGTACGCACCGGGTGGCAGCGCCGATATCGCGGCGCGGCTCGTCACCGATGCGTGGTCCAGGAGTCTCGGCGGCACGATCGTCGTCGATAACCGCGCGGGCGCCGGCGGCAATATCGGTGTGGATGCGGTAGCAAAATCCCCGGCCGATGGCTACACCATCGGCCTGCAAACGGTCTCGCTGGCCATCAATCCGGGACTCTTCCCGAAGATGCCGTACGACACGCTCAAGGATCTGGCGCCCATCGGCATGGTGGCCGGTTCGCAGCACGTGCTCGTGATCAACAACAAGGTGCCGGCAAAGAACCTGCAGGAGCTGATCTCGCTCGCCAGGGCGAAGCCGGACAAGATGACCTACGGCTCCGCGGGGAATGGCAGCACGTTCCATATGTCGGCCGAACTGTTCAAGTCCGTCGCCAATGTCTCGATCGTCCACGTGCCGTATCGCGGCGGTGGCCCGGCGCTCGTGGACACCATCGCGGGACAGGTCGATATGAGCTTCCCGGTCATCTCGGCCGCGCAGCAGCATGTGCTGGCCGGCAAGCTGACGGCGCTGGCGGTCACGGGGTCGAAGCGTTCGCCGCTGCTCCCGAATGTGCCCCCCGCCGCGGAAGCCGGCCTGCCCGGATACAACTTCGAGACGTGGTTCATGGTCTTCGCGCCGGCTGGCACGCCGAAGGCCGTGATCGACAGGCTCAACACCACCCTGAACGCGGCGCTGAACGGCGACGCGAAGGACCGGATGGTCAAGGAGGGCTTCGATCCGATGCCCACCACACCGGAAGCCGCCCGCGCCCGCCTGGAGAAGGAGTTGCCGATGTGGGCGCAACTGATCAAGCAGCGCGGCATCACCGCCGAATAATCGTCGCTCAACAACCTGCGAACCCCAGGTAGTCCTTATGTCCCCACGCACCCTCTACAACAAGCTCGTCGACTCGCACACCGTCACGCGGATCGACGACGACAACGTCCTGCTGTTCTGCGACCTGCACCTGATGAACGAGTACACGAGTCCCCAGGCGTTCGCGGGTTTGCATGAACAGGGCCGGGACGTGTTGATCCCGGGCCAGAACGTCTCCGTCGTCAGCCACATCATTCCGACGCATCCGACGAAGATTCGCGTGATTGCCGATCCCGCGTCGTCGCTGCAGGCCACGAACCTGCGCGCGAACTGCGAGCGGCACGCGATTCCGCTGTTCGATACCAACGACACGCTGCAGGGTATCGAGCACGTGATCGCACCCGAGCACGGCATGATCCGCCCGGGCATGGTCGTGATCTGCGGTGACAGCCATACCACCACGTATGGGGCGCTGGGGGCGCTGGGCTTCGGCATCGGCACGTCGGAAGTCGAACACGTGCTGGCGACGCAGACGCTGGTCTACCGGATGGCGAAGACCATGCGGATTCGCGTGGACGGCAAGCTCCCGGCCGGCACCACGGCGAAGGACCTGATCCTGATGATCATCGGCCAGATCGGCGCGCAGGGCGCGCGTGGCTACGTCGTGGAGTATTGCGGCGAGGCGATTCGCGACCTCAGCGTCGAGGCGCGCTTCACGCTCTGCAATATGACCGTCGAAGCGGCCGCGCGCGGTGCGCTGATCGCGCCGGATGCCGTGTCCACGGACTACGTGCTCCGTCGCGCGCCGGACATGGACGAGGCGCAACGCAGCGCGGCGCTGGCGTACTGGGACACGCTGAAGAGCGATACCGATGCCGTGTTCGATCTGGACTTCGTGTTCGATGCCAGCGATATCGAACCGTACGTGACATGGGGCACGAGTCCCGATCAGGTCGTACCCGTCTCCGGCCGCATTCCGTTTGCCGAGGACCAGATGGACGAGGCAGACCAGCGCTCCGTCGAGCGCGCGCTGTCCTATACGCATCTGGTGCCGGGCGCGGTGCTCGAGGGCACGCCGATCCAGCATGTGTTTATCGGCTCGTGCACGAACGGGCGGATCGAGGACCTGCGGGCCGTCGCGGGCGTCGTGCGCGGCAGGCATGTGGCGTCGGGCGTGCGGGCGATGGTCGTGCCGGGCTCGGGCGCGGTCAAGGCGCAGGCCGAGCGGGAAGGTATCGCGGAGATTTTGACCACCGCGGGCTTCGAATGGCGGCAGCCCGGCTGCTCGATGTGCCTGGCCATGAACGACGACGTACTGGCCGATGGAGTGCGGTGCGCGTCCACCACGAACCGGAATTTCGAAGGGCGGCAGGGGCGGGGGGCCATTACCCACCTGATGAGTCCGGCGATGGCGGCCGCAGCGGCCATTACCGGAAAGATTACCGACGTCCGCAAACTGGAGATCGCCCATGTCTGATCACGCGCCCGACCATTCCCATATTGCCGGCAAGGCGGCCGCCATCCGCTTCGAGAACCTCGATACCGACCAGATCATTCCAAAGCAATTCCTGCGCGGCATCGACAAGGCGGGGCTCGACAAGGGCATCCTTTACGACCATCGGTTCGATGCCAGCGGGCAACCGCGCCCGGACTTCGTGCTCAATCGTCCCGAGTATGCGGGCACGAGCATTCTCGTGAGCGGCGCGAACTTCGGCTGCGGGTCCAGCCGCGAGCATGCGGTGTGGGGGCTGCAGCAATTCGGCATCCGTGCCGTGCTGGCGCCCAGCTATGGAGAGATCTTCTACTCCAACGCGATGAACAACCGGCTGCTGCTGATCATGCTGCCGCGCGAGGTCATCGAGTCCCTGATGAATGCCGTGGATGCGGACAGCGCCAACGAGATCGCCATCGATATCGGGACGATGCGTGTGAAGACGCCCGTGGGCGAGTTCGATTTCCAGCTTTCCGATCGGCACCGTCATATGTTCCTCGAGGGGCTCGACATGATTGGCCTGTCGCTCCGGCACAAGGCCGAGATCGAGCGGTTCGCGGACGGATACTGGTCTGCGTACCCGTGGACCCAGAATGTCGCGCGCCGCACACGCGACCGGCTGGGCGCCACCTGAATGGGCGCCACCTGAATGGGCGTCACCTGAAGGCTGAATGTATCGCTCCGGCCCGCTCCATGCGGGCCGCTTGCTTTACGCGCCGAAGCCGATATCTGGCCGGAACACGCGGCAAAACCCGGCATCGCGCGCATCACCTCCCACAATTGTCCTGTTATTAAAACATTCAACCAAGATACATCCTGTCTGTGTCGCGGCCACAACGCCATGTGACGCGAATTGAAATGAGAACGGTACGCATTTATATTCCGTTTCGCCTCATCTCTCCCTTGCCCCCGACACCGACACCATGATTCGCCGCACGCCTGTTGCGACCGCGCTGCTCGCTTTGTTCGCCGCGCCCACTGCCTTTGCCCAACAGGCCCCGACGCCGCCCGCCGCGGAGGCGAGCGCCCCGGTGCTCAAGCCCGTGACCGTGCAGGGCGCCGCGTCGCGCGACGACTTCAATGCGGGTACCACGTCGCTCTCGAAGCTGCCCGAGGATCTGCGCGACGTGCCGCAATCGGTCACGGTCGTGAACAAGGCGCTGATGGAATCGCAGGGCGTGAGTTCGCTCGCCGACGCGTTGCGCAATGTGCCCGGCATCACCATCGGCGGTGCCGAGGGCGGCCAGATCGGCAACAACATCAACCTGAACGGCTTCTCCGCGCGGACCGATATCTACCTCGACGGTTTCCGCGATCGCGGCCAGTACTATCGCGATACGTTCGCGCTGGACCAGGTGGAAGTGCTGATGGGGCCGTCGTCGATGCTTTTCGGGCGCGGGTCCACGGGTGGCGTGATCAATCAGGTCACGAAGAAGCCGAAGCTGCAGGCGGCCACGGAAGTGACCGGCTCGGTCACGACCAACGGCCTCGTGCGGGCCACGGCCGATGTGAACACGCCGACCGGCGATACCTCGGCCTTCCGCATTTCGGCGATGGCGCAGGATGGCAAGCCGAGCACGCGCGACGAGATGACCGTGCAGGACTTCGGTATCGCGCCGTCGTGGCGCTATGGCATCGGCACCTCGACCGAGATCACGCTGTCCGCGCTGCTCCAGCACAACGAGGACATGCCCGACTACGGCCTGCCCGCGATCAACGGCCATCCGGTCAAGGTGGACCGCAACACGTACTACGGCTTCAACAACGACCATACGCGCCAGAACATCGTGTCGCTGAACGGCGGCATCGATCACAAGTTCTCGCCGAACCTGCGGCTGCGCAACTACACCGCGTTCAACTACGTGGAGACCGATGCGCGCGAGACCGCGCCGAATGCGGTCGGCACGATCAATGGGGCAGGCGCCTTTACCGCGCTCACCACGACGAATCTGCCGCTGTCGCAGCTCTACGTGCGCCAGCAGAGCCATGACCGCAGCATCCGCGACTACTCGATCTACAACCAGACCGAGCTGACCGCGAAGTTCGACACCGGCCCCGTCAATCACACGCTGCTGACCGGCGTGGAGTTTGGCCACGACGGCTACAACAACCAGAACTATTATCGGAACGGCAGCTGCGGCGCGACGCCGCTGAACCCGGCCACGGGTACGTCGGGCTTTGTCGCCTGTACGCCGGTCGTCGATCCGACGTATCAGGACTCGCCGGGCAGCGTGCCCACGCGAACCGGCAACCTGCAGGGCGGCTCGGCCAATACGGTGGCGGTCTACGCCAACGACTCCATCGAGTTCACCAAGCAGTGGAAGGCGGTGGCCGGCGTGCGCTACGACAAGTACATCGCCAGCATCAGCAACTCCGTCAACTCGCTCAACACGGCGGCCAGTACCGCGCTGGCCAATGCGAACCAGGACGTCCACTTCACGAGCGTGCGGCTGGGCGGCATCTGGCAGCCGACGGAGCAGCAGTCGTACTACGTGTCGTACGGCACGTCGTTCAATCCGTCGCTGGAGCAGCTGGTGGGCACGGTCGGCCAGCAATCGCTGGACCCGGAAAAGAACAAGGCCTACGAGGCGGGCGGCAAGTGGGATCTGATGGGCGGCGACCTGTCGCTGACGTCGGCTATCTTCCGCATCACGAAGGACAATGCGCGTAGCCAGATCGATGCCACCACGTATGCGCTGACGGGCAAGATCCAGGTGGATGGCTTCCGTGCCGGCGTCACGGGTCGCATTACGCCGAAGTGGCAGGTGTTCGCGGGCTACACGTACCTCGATGCCGAGATCAAGGACGGTATCGCGGCCAACACGCAGGGCAAGGTGCCGACCAACACGCCCAAGCACACGGCCACGGCATGGACCAGCTATTCGGTCCTGCCGAACTGGGAGGTGGGCGGCGGGGCGTTCTACATGTCGCAGCGCTATGCCAACAACACCAACACCGTGCAGGTCGGCGGGTTCGTGCGCTGGGACGGCATGATCGCGTTCCACCAGCCGAAGTACGATGTGCGCCTGAACCTGTTCAATATCTTCGACAAGAAGTACTACGATGCGCTGATCCAGTCGGATGGCGGCCGTTCGGTACCGGGAACGGGCCGCACCGCCATGTTGTCCTTCACGTATCGGATGTAAAGTATCGGGCGAACCCCCGGTACCAGGAACAACCCATGCTCGTCTGCATTCCCAAGGTCCTCCATTCCGAACAGCTGGCCGTCCTCGTCCAGCAGCTCGAACATGCGGGCGATGCATGGGTCGATGGCCGCGTCACCGCGGGCTATTCGGGGGCGCCGGTCAAGTTCAACCAGCAGATCGACGAGCGGTCCGAGGTGGCGGCCCAGTGCCAAAACCTGATCCTGTCCGCGCTCGAGCGCAATCCGCTGTTTATCAGCGCGGCGCTGCCCAATATCGTCTACCCGCCGATGTTCAACCGTTACAGCGAGGGCATGACGTTCGGCGCGCATGTGGATGGCAGCGTGCGCATCCACCCGCACAACGGCCGCAAGCTGCGCACGGACATCTCGGCGACGCTGTTCCTGTCGGATCCCGCGAGCTACGACGGCGGCGAACTGCAGGTGGAAGACACCTACGGCGTGCACGCGGTCAAGCTGGCCGCCGGCGACATGGTGGTCTATCCGGCCACCAGCCTGCACCAGGTCACTCCCATCACGCGCGGCACGCGCCTCGCCAGCTTCTTCTGGATCCAGAGCCTGGTCCGCGACGACACGCAGCGCGCGCTGCTGTTCGACATGGACAATGCGATCCAGACGCTGAACCAGACCAACGCTGACGAACGCGCGCGGCGCAGCCTGGTGGGTTGCTATCACAACCTGCTACGCCAGTGGAGCGAGACTTGAGCGCAGCCGCTCGGTGAGCGCTGCCGAGGCCGGCGTCATCGGTGCGCGCAGTTCGTTCGTCAGCCATCCCTGTGCCGCCAGCAGGGCCTTGAGCGGGCCCGGGTTCGGTTCGGCGAATAGCAGTCCGATCGTCGGCATTAACGCGTGAAAGTGGTGTCTGGCGACGTCGAGTTGCTGTTCGGTGACCGCGCGCCATAGCGCGACGAAGCGCTCCGGGTGGATGTGGGCCGATGCGATGATGGCGCCCCGGCCGCCCAGGCTTAATGTGGAAAGCAGCTGATGGTCTTCGCCCGCGAGGACGGCCAGGCGGCCGTCGGCGATCAGCGTCTGCGTGGTGCCGGCGTTGCCGCCGCAATCCTTGATCGCGCGGATATTGGCGTGGCTGGCCAGCGAGAGGATCGTTTCCGCGGTCAGCGTGGCGCCGGTGCGATAGGGGATGTCGTACAGCACCAGCGGCGCGCGCGAGCGATCGGCCAGGGTCCGGAAGTAGTCCTGCAATCCCGCCTGCGACGGGCGGATGTAATACGGTGCGGGCGCGAGGATGCCCGCCACGGGACGTTCGTTGATCCGGTCCAGACGGGCCAGCACATGCCGGACGTTATTGCCGGCCAACCCCATGATGACCGGCAACGTGCCGGCCTCGGCCAGCACCGTGTCGAGAACGGCCAGTTGTTCGGCTTCGTCGAGCGCCGCCGCTTCGCCCGTGCTGCCACACACGACGAACCCCGCCAGTCCGCTGTCGCGATAATGGCCGACTAGCCGCCGCAGCGCGGCATGATCGAGCTCGTCGTTTCGAAAAGGCGTGACGAGAGGCAGCCAGATACCGTCGTAAATCGATTCCACTTCCTGCATTGTTTGCTCCGGATCGACCGATTCGGAAACCGCACAGGCAAGCGGCAGAGCAGGGGAGGCGCTCGAGACGGCGATCAGAACTTGTAGCTGACCGTCCCCAGCACCGTGCGCCGGCTGCCGAAGTAGCAACCGGTCGACGAGATACACGTGCTGACGTAGCGGCGATCGAACAGGTTCGTCGCGTTGACGGCCACCTTCACACCGCGCAGCTGCAGCACCGACTTGCTCAGATCGTAGCTCAGCGCCGCATCGAACAGCGTGGCGGCCGGCACGCGATAGACGTTGGCCGCATCGCCATACGACCTGCCGATATACCGCACGCCCAGACCCATCCCCAGTCCTTGCAGCGGCGTCTGCTGGAACTGGTAGTACGTCCACAGCGAAGCCTGATGCTCGGGCACGAACGGCAATGCGTTGCCGGCGATCGTCACGCCTCGTGCATTGGCATTGGCCTTGAGCACCTCGGTATTCGAGTACGCATACGATGCCACGACATCCAGCCCGCGCATCGGGCTGGCCTTGCCCTCGAGTTCCACGCCGCGCACCCGCGCCTCGCCGCTCTGCGTGTTGAAGTTGGTGTTCAGCGGATCGGGCGTCAGCACATTGGTCTGCCGAAGATCGAACGCCGACAGCGTGACGAACGCGTTGATGCCATTGGGCTGGTACTTCACGCCCACCTCGGTCTGGCGCCCGCGCGTGGGCTCGAACGGCGTGCCCGTGCGCCCCGTGCCCGCCTGCGGCTGGAACGACGTGGCAAAGCTTGCAAACGGCGCAATGCCGTTGTCGAAGCGATAGCTCACGCCAGCGCGTCCCGTAAAGGCGTTGTCGCTCTGCCGCGTGCTCACCGTGTTGCCCGTTTGCGCCGTGAGCGTATCGGTATCGCTGCCGGCCCAGTCATAGCGGCCGCTCAGCAGAAACGTCCAGCGGTCGATCGCAAGGCTGTCCTGCAGATAGCCGCCCACCTGATGGCGCGACTGGTCCACGCGCGTGCCCAGCGGCGGGCGGGAGACCGGCGCGCCGTACACGGGATTGAACACGTCGAGCGCCCGCACCAGTACCAGCTGCGACTCCTCGTAACGCGCATCTTCATACTGATAATCGACCCCCATCAGCAACGTATGCCTGATGGGACCGGTACGGAAATTCGCTTCCGCCTGATTGTCGATGGAGAACACGCCGCTACGCTCGGGGAACGCCCAGCCGTATCGGCTCTCCGTGCGCAGGTCGGGGTTCATGGCCAGCCCCTGCACGCGCCGCGAATCCGTATCGATATAGCTGTAGCGCGCGTTCTGCCGGAACTGCCACGTATCGTTGGCGCGATGCTCGAACTTGTAGCCGAACATCATCTGCTCGCTCTCGAACTTGTCGTAGCCGGGCTCGCCGATAAAGCGGCTGGTCGGAATGCTGCCGTTCGGGTTCGGCAGCAGCGTGCCGGCCGCGGGCAGGGCGGGCGGCGCGCCGCCACCATCGGAGCGGATCTTCTGGTACTGCGCCATCAGCGTCAGCGACGTATCGGTGCTGGGCCGCCACGTCAGGCTGGGCGCGACCATCACGCGGCGCTCGTCGATGTAGTCGATCTCCGTATTGGTATCGCGCGCGAGCCCCACCACGCGATACAGCAGCTTGCCGTCCTCGTCGACGGGGCCCGTGAAGTCGAACGCGCCCTGTGCGCGGTCATGGCTGCCCGTCTGCAGCACGACCTCGCGCGAGGCCTGCGCCTGCGGCAGCTTGCTGACCAGATTCAGCAGGCCGCCCGGCGAGCTTTGTCCATAGAGCACCGACGCTGGCCCCTTCAGTACCTCGACGCTTTCCAGCGCGTAGGGGTCGATACGCGGCTGCGAATAGCCGCGCGCCCCATAGGGCAGGCGCAGGCCGTCGAGGTAGCGCAGCGGCACAAAGCCGCGCACCGCCAGCCAGTCGTAGCGCAGGTCGGTGTCGCCATACTGGTTGACCACGCCCGGCGTGTACTGCAGCGCCTGCATGACGCTCTGCACGCCCTGTTCGTCCATCTGCTCGCGCGTGACCACGTTGATGGTCTGCGGTGTGTCGATGAGCGGCGTGCTCGTCTTGCTCCCGCTGGCGCGGAGCGGCACCACGCCGTCCGCGTACCCGGACAGATCCGCCGCGCTGGCGCTGACCGTGACCATCGGCAACGTGGCGGCACTGGTATCGGCGGGCGCCTGCACCACGGTAAAGGTACGCGGGCCGTTGCTGACGACGCGCAGGCGCGATCCGGCCAGCATGCGGGCGAGAGCGTCTTCCACCGTCAGCGTGCCGCGAACGGCGGGCGCGCTCAGGCCATCCGCCAGTGATGTGGCAAACAGGATCTGCGTATCGGACTGGCGCGCGAGGGCCGCGAGGGATTGCGCGAGCGGCTGCGCGGGGATGTCGATGGCGCGGGCCACGCCCTGCGCGATGGCGCCGGCGGCGAGCATCGCCGCGAGCACAGGTACGAGTACCGTAAGCGGGCGGACCGCGAGACGGGAAGCGCGGGCAGAGCGCCGGCGGCAGACGGTGGACTTCACGAAAACTCCCTGATGACGGGCCGAACCATTCGGCCTGTTCATGGAGTTGCCGTACGTCGCCGCCTGCTTGTACACCTATATCGAAAAATTTTTTTCCCGGTCAGGGGCGCTGCCGCGAAGACAGGTGCGTGCTGCCGTCCGCATCGCCACGGACCGTCACGGGCAGGATGCCCGGCAGCAGCCGCAGAATCGCGGCCACCTGGTCGCGATCGAACTCGCCGGAGAGCCGCAGCTGGCCCGCGCGCGCGTCGTCGATCACGATGGGCGATGGCGCGTGGGGCTGCATTTCCGCGACGGCATCGGCCAGCGTCGCGCCATCGAACGAGAACTTGTCGCGCTGCCACGCGAGCGCGCGGTCGACGTCCACGGTCATCGTCTTGCCCGGACGGCCATCCGCGGACACATCGACGCGCTGGCTTGCCCGCAATGACCGGATCTGGCCACCGGCCTCGACCTCCACCGCGCCTTCCAGCACGGTGACGCGCGTGCGTTGCGGCAGCCGCTGGACGTCGAACACCGTGCCGATATCGCGCACACGGGTGTCGCCGGCCGTCACGACGAAGGCGCGCGGGCCATGCGCGACCGTGAAGACCGCCTCGCCCCGATCGAGCGACAGCGTGCGCGAGCGCAACCCCCACTGCACGGTCAGGCGGGTGTCCTTGTCGAGCGTCGTGCGGCTGCCATCGGCGAGCGTGACGTTGCGCGACGCGGACTCGGCGGTGAACTGCTCGGTGCGATAGACGGGATCGGCCACCCATGTGCCCGCAGCCAGCACGAACACCGCGGCGGCCGCGGCGGCAGTCTGGCGGCGGCGCTTGCGATGGCGCGCGCCGGCGGCGGCCGTAATGGCTTCGACGGAAGGAAAGCGTTCGCGCAGGGCGTCTTCGTAAGGAGACAGCCGATCGGGCGACCGCCTGGAAGAATTGGGCATAGATGGGGCAGCTGTGCGACTCACGACGGCAGATCCTGCATCGCCGACGTCGGTAGCGGTTCGCCGAGGGCAGCCAGTTCCGGCGCCAGCAGGGTCATGGCACGCGCCATATGGCGCGCCACCATGCCGCGCGAGATGCCCAATCTTACCGCGACTTCCTGCTGCGGCAGGCCATGCAGGCGATGCAGGATAAACACTTCCTGACAGCGGGGCGGCAATGTGGCAATGCATTGCTCGAGCCGATCGACGGTCTGCCGGTATGCGATGGCGTCGGCAATGTCGGGGCTTTCTGCCGCGCCGCCCGCGTCCGCTTCCCAGGCGTCGGCATGGGTCTGCCGGGTCGACTCGGCGCGATAGCGGTCAATCGCGCGATGCGTGGAGACGTGCCGGAGAAAGGCGAGGGGCTTCCCGACATGGCCGGCCGGCGGACGCTCGAGCAATTGCACGCAGACGTCCTGCAGCACGTCGCGCGCGAAGTGCTTGTCCCCGAAGCGCCGGCGCACATGATCGACCAGTTCGTCGTAATGGCGAAGCAGCGCGGCGAAGAGTGACGAGGGCGAGGAGGGCGGAGGGTGAGCGGGGTCGCGCAGCACGGCCGGGTCGGAAGACATCGAAGTCTGAACCGCGCGAAGTATAAATGACAATGATTCGCATTTGCAAGCCATGACCTGGACCCGCCAGATTTACAAAGCCTGGTCCTCAAAGTGCAATCGGGCTGGGGACATCGGGGGTCGCTACACGCGCGCTGGCGGGTAAGGCGCGTTGGCATGCGCGATGCGTGACGACACTGCGTCTAACCACAGGAGCACCGTATGAGCGAACAAACACTGAAGGGCAGAAAGGTCGCGATTCTTGTCACCGACGGGTTCGAGCAAGTCGAATTGCTCGCGCCACGCAAGGCATTGGACGAGGCAGGGGCGCAGACCAGCGTGGTGTCGCCGCAGGACAAGCAGGTCAAGGGCTGGAACTTCACCGATTGGGGCGAGACCGTCCCCGTGGATGTACCGTTAGCCCAGGCAAAGCCCGAGCAGTTCGACGCGCTGCTGCTACCGGGCGGTGTCATCAATCCCGATACCCTGCGCATGCAGCCGGAAGCGGTCGCGTTCGTCAAGGCATTCGTCGACGCGAAAAAGCCGATCGCGTCGATCTGCCACGGGCCCTGGACGCTGATCGAAGCGGGCGCGGTCAAGGGCCGCAGGATGACCTCGTGGCCGTCGCTACGGACGGACCTGACGAATGCCAGGGCGGAGTGGGTCGATGAAGAAGCCGTGGTCGATGGCAACCTCGTGACGAGTCGCAACCCCGACGATATCCCCGCGTTCAGCCGCGCGGCGATCGAAGCGTTCGCCCGGCGCGGTTAGGACTTTTCCTTTGTGCGCGACGGATAGGCACGCCGGATCGCATCTTCGAACGTCGCGCGCGAGAAACCGCCGATATGCGTGCTCACAAGCCGTCCCTCGGCGTCGTAAAACAGCGTCGTCGGATATCCCTTGACCCCCGTCGCGCGGGCGAGCGACAGCCGCGCGTCGTACATGAGGTTCTGAATGCGGACGTCGTGGTCTTCCAGGAATGCCTGCACCACCTCGGGCGGTTCGGCCTGATTGACGAAGACGACGTTCAGCTCCGGATGGGCCTTCTGCGCCGACGCCAGCGCGGGCATTTCCGCGCGGCACGGCGGACACCATGTGGCCCAGAGATTGACCACCATCGGCTTGCCGTCGCCGCGCGCCAGCGGTTGCGCATTGCCGACGCTGTCGGCAAGCAGCATCGCGGGTAGCGTCGCCACGGGCGCCATGATGCTCGCCCCGACGGTCGCCGTGCTCCACGTGACCACCCCGGCCGCGGCCGCGACCAGCAGCGGCTTGCGCAGCGCGCGCTTGCGGAATAGCCACCACGCGAGCAGACCGCCGCCCGCGACGGCGCCCGCCGTCAGATCGAACCCGCGATCGCGAATATCGAGCACGCCGGCGAGACCCGTCGCCTGGTACGCGGGCAGATAGCTGAGCACGAAGATCAGTCGTGCCACCACGAGCCCGAAGACCACGACCAGATAGATCAGCCGCTCCACGCGCGAGGTGTCCTTCACCAGACACCGCACGCTGCCCAGCGCGACGAGGATGCTGAGAAACAGAATAAGCGGGCCTTCCGGCAGCAACAGCGAGCCAATCTTCATTGCATTTCCAACCTGTGCGGGGAGGAGGCAGTGTAGAGGGAACGCAGACGGCGCGCCGACTCGTTCGTCTCACAAACTTGCCCGATCGGCTCAGCGCGCCGCCGCCATATGCCACCCCGGTTCCACCTCGCGCACGAGCGCGGCGACCCAGTCCACGAACGCGCGGACCGTCGGGGAAAGGTGGCGGTTTCTCGGATAGAGGACCGATAGCGGTACCGAGGGCGACGTGAACTCGCCGAGTACGCGCTGCAGGCGGCCGCTGGCCAGGTGGTGCAGCACCATGTAGCTGCCCGCGCGAATCATGCCGAGGCCTTCGAGCGCGCAGGCGACGTAGCCGTCGGTGTCGTTGACGATCAGGTGCTCGCGCATGCTGATGTTCCGGTCTTCGCCATCCACCACAAAATGCCAGTCCAGCGTGCGGGCCGTGCGGCTCGACAGATAGCCGACCGCGTGGTGGTCCGCCAGATCCTCGAGCGTTCTGGGCGTGCCATGCCGCGCCAGGTATTCCGGGGAGGCGCATGTGACCCAGTCGAACGCGCCGATGCGCTTTGCCACGAGGGTGGGGGAGTCGTCGGGCGTGCCGGTCCGGATCACGCAGTCGATGCCTTCCTGAATCAGCTCCACCGTGCGGTCGTTCATCGTCAGCGTGAGCTCGACATCGGGAAAGCGCGACTGAAAGTCCTTGAGGGCGGGCAGCACCACCAGACGCGCGAGAGACAGCGTCATATCGACCCGTAACCGGCCACGGGGCCGGCCGGCACTGCCCGGAAAGCTGGCCTCGACCGCCTCGATATCGGCCAGCAGGCGCCGGCAGTGGTCGTAGTACTGCGTGCCGTCCGGGGTCAGGCTGATATGGCGCGTCGTGCGTTGGAGCAGCCTCACGCCCAGGAACGACTCGAGTTCCTTGACCGCGCGGGTGACCCGCGACGCAGGCAGGGACAGGCTTTCCGCGGCGCGGCTGAAGCTGTGCATATCGACCACGCGGGCGAAGATCTGCATTGACTGGAGGCGATCCACGGCAGCTCTCTCAGGGACGAAATCTATTGCTCAGCAGGCAATAAGCGCAAAGACAAACGGGCTTCATGCCACATTTAATCGAGCCATCCCGTTACCCGCAAACGGCAATAATTCTATATCAGGCAATAAACATAGCCAAATCGAGGTCTGGAAGACGACGCGTGGCGGATGCAGACTGCAAACCAATTTCCTCTGCCCCCAAGTCGTATGTCCCCCCTCAAGACATCTCATCTGGCCGCCATCGCGGCCGCCGCAGTCGCCGTTGCTGGCACCGTGTTGTGGCGGCAGCCTCCCCAGGCCCATGCCAGGGCGCCCGCCGCGCTGCCCACGGTCACCTATCGACCGGCCCTGCAACGCCCGGTCACCGACGCGCAGGAATATCCGGGGCGCCTCGAGGCCGTCGACGTCGTCGATGTCCGGCCGAGGGTGCCCGGCACGCTGCTGACCGTGCATTTCAAGGACGGCCAGCAGGTGCGTCAGGGCGACCTGCTGTTCACGATCGACCCGGCCCCGTTCGAGACGCAGGTCCGGCAGGCCCAGGCGAACCTCGCCGGCATCGAGGAGCGCCGGCGGCTGGCGGACATCGAGCAGGCCCGCGCGCGCAGGCTGATGGAATCGAATGCCATCGCCCGCAAGGAGTTCGATGCGCTCGACAACGGCGCGCGCGAAGCGGCCGCCGCGCTGAAAGGCGCGCAGGCCGC
The DNA here is from genome assembly GCF_038440175.1 of Cupriavidus sp. OTU4054. Lineage (NCBI taxonomy): Bacteria > Pseudomonadati > Pseudomonadota > Betaproteobacteria > Burkholderiales > Burkholderiaceae > Cupriavidus > Cupriavidus sp. OTU4054. Next base: position 23,418 of record NZ_JASATF010000026.1, on the reverse strand, counting down.
GCTGGCCCATGCGCAACTGCAGCTCGGCTATACGCAGATACGCGCCCCGATCGCCGGACGCGTGTCCCGCGCGGAAATCACGGCCGGCAATGTCGTGGGCGCGGGCGGCGACGCGGCGCCGCTGACGCGTATCGTGTCCGACGGCAAGCTGTACGCCGCGTTCAACGTCGACGAGCAGAGCTACCTCCGGCTCATCGCGCCCTCGCTGCGCGCCGGCGCGCAGCCGGTGGTCCGGGTCGGGCTCGCCGACGACAACGCCTTCTCGTACTCGGCCTCCATCGTCGCGCTCGACAACCAGATGGATACGCGCTCGGGCACGGTCCGCGTGCGCGCGCGCATCGACAAGGTCAGCCCGGAAATGCTGCCGGGGCTGCAGGCGCGCGTCCGCCTGCAGGGCGGCAAGCCCTACGATGCCGTGACCGTGGACGACGCCGTGGTCGGGACCGATCAGGACCGCAAGTATGTGCTCGTGGTCAACGCGCAGAACAAGGTCGAACGGCGCTTTGTCGAACTGGGCGGCCTGCAGGGCAAGGAGCGCGTGCTGCGCAGTGGCGTGGCACCCGGCGCGAAGGTGATCGTTGACGGGGCCTTCCGCGCGCCGCCGGGCACGGCCGTGTCGGCTGTCGAGGCGGCAGAGGCGCCGGTTGCGCCCGCCACCGACGGGAGCGCGTCGTGAATATCTCGAAGTTCTTTATCGACCGGCCGATCTTCGCGTGCGTGCTGTCCGCGCTGATCCTGCTCGCGGGCATCGTATCGGCCTTCCATATGCCGGTGTCGGAGTACCCGCAGGTCATCCCGCCTTCGGTCGTCGTGCACGCGCAGTACCCGGGCGCCAACGCCAAGACCATCGCGGAAACGGTTGCCGCGCCGCTCGAGCAGTCCGTCAACGGCGTCGAGGACATGCTCTACATGGACTCGAAGGCCAGCGCCGATGGCCACCTGTTCCTTACCGTGACGTTCAAGCTCGGCACCGATCCGGACCGGGCCCAGCAGTTCGTGCAGACCCGTGTCTCACAGGCGCTGCCCCGGCTGCCCGAGGACGTGCAGCGGCTTGGCGTCACCGCGGTCAAGAGTTCGCCCGTCATCACCATCGCGGTCCATATGGTGTCGCCGAAAGGGACCTATGACGACAGCTACATCAGCAACTACGCAATCCTGCACGTCAGGGACCGCCTGGCGCGGATTGCGGGCGTCGGCGACGTCGTGCTGTGGGGCCCCGGCGGCTACGCCATGCGCGTGTGGCTGGATCCGGCCGCGCTGGCCGAGCGTGGCCTGAGCGCCAGCGATGTCGCCAGCGCCATCCGGCGCCAGAACATCCAGGCGGCGGTCGGCACCATCGGCAGTTCGCCCGCATCCCCCGACACGGCGTTCCAGCTCACCGTCAACGCCGACGGGCGCCTGAAGTCGCCCGAGGAGTTCCGGCGCATCGTCATCAAGTCCGACGCGCGCGGCGCCATTACGCGCCTGGGCGACGTGGCGCGCGTGGAACTCGGGGCCGAGGACTACGGCATTCGCGCGACGCTGAACAACGCGCCCGCCATCGCGCTGGCCGTGCAGGAAGCGCCGGGCGCGAACTCGCTCCAGATCTCGCGCGAGGTGCATCAGCTCATGAAGGAGCTGGAGAAGGAGTTCCCGGACGACCTGGCCTATCGCGTCGTCTACGAGCCGAGCCGCGCGGTGCAGACCGGTATCGACGCCGTGCTGGAAACGCTGCTGGAATCGGTCGCGCTGGTGGTGCTGGTCGTGTTCCTGTTCCTGCAAACGTGGCGCGCATCGATCATCCCGCTGCTCGCGGTGCCGATCTCCATCGTCGGTACGCTGACGTTCCTGATGCTCGCGGGGTACTCCATCAACACGCTGTCGCTGTTCGGCCTTGTGGTGGCCATCGGCATCGTGGTCGATGATGCCATCGTGGTCGTGGAGAACGTGGAGCGCAATATCGCGCGCGGCCTCGGTCCGCGCGAGGCGACCTACCGCGCCATGCAGGAGGTCAGCGGGCCCATTGTCGCCATCGCGCTCACGTTGTCGGCCGTGTTCCTGCCGCTGGCGTTCCTCAGCGGCCTGACCGGCGAGTTCTACAAGCAGTTCGCCGTCACCATCGCCATCTCCACGCTGATCTCCGCGGTGAACTCGCTGACGCTGTCGCCGGCGCTGTCCGCGCTGCTGCTGAAGGCCCATGGCGACGCGCCCGACGCCGTGACCCGCTTCACGCACAAGCTGTTCGGCCGCTTCTTCACGCGCTTCAATCGCATATTCGACCGTACCTCCGAAGGGTATGGCGGCCGTGTCGGCCGCATCGTCAGGCACAAGGGCGCCATGCTCGTCGTCTACGGCGTGCTGCTGGCCGGCACGTGGTGGCTGACGAACCATGTGCCGGGCGGTTTCGTGCCCGCGCAGGACAAGGAGTACCTCGTCAGCCTGGCGCAGCTGCCCGAAGGGTCGACGCTGGACCGCACGGAAGCGACCATGAACCAGATGAACGCCATCGCGCTCAGGCATCCGGCCGTCATGGGCACGTCCAGCTACAGCGGCCTGTCGATCAATGGCGTGACCAAGAGCTCAAGCACGGCGCTGAGTTTTGTCCTGCTGAAGCCATTCGCGGAACGCAAGGGCATCAGCGCCGACCGGGTCGCCGCCGACCTCACGCGCGAGTTCGGCCAGATCGGCCATGCCTTCGCGGCGATTTTCCCGGCGCCGCCGGTCTATGGGCTCGGTACCCTCGGTGGCTTCAAGCTGCAGATCGAGGACCGCGGGGACCTCGGCTACGAGGCGCTCTACACGGCGACGCAGGCCTTTATCAAGAAGGCCGCCGAAGCGCCGGAGCTGAGCCCGCTGTACTCCACCTACACGGTGAACGTGCCCCAGCTCAAGGTCGATATCGACCGCGCCAAGGCGCAGCAGCTCGGCGTCGATACACCCGCGGTGTTCAGCACGCTGCAGGCATTCCTCGGCTCGTACTACGTGAACGACTTCAATTTCCTTGGCCGCGTGTATCAGGTGCGCATGCAGGCCGACGGCAGGTTCCGCTCGCGTCCGGACGATATCGGCCAGCTGCATATCCGCAGCGAGTCGGGCCAGATGGTGCCGCTCGCCTCGGTCGCGAAGATCGGCCAGACCTACGGGCCCGACCAGGTGCTCCGCTACAACGGCTTTACGGCCGCCGACGTCAGCGGCGCGCCCGCGCCCGGCTATTCGTCGGACCAGGCGATGGCCGCCATCGATCGCATTGCCGCGGAAACGCTGCCGCCGGGCATGACTTACGAATGGACGGACCTGACGTACCAGCAGATCATCGCCGGCAACAGCGCGGTCTGGATCCTGCCGCTGTGCGTGCTGCTCGTGTTCTTCGTGCTGGCCGCGCAGTACGAGAGCCTGACGCTGCCGCTGGCCGTCATTCTCATCATTCCGATGAGCATCTTCTCCGCGCTGCTTGGCGTGTGGCTGACGAAGGGGGACAACAATATCTTCACGCAGATCGGCCTGATCGTGCTGGTGGGGCTCGCCTCCAAGAACGCCATTCTGATCGTCGAGTTCGCGCGCGAGCTGGAGATGGCGGGCATGGCGACGGTCAAGGCCGTGATCGAGGCCAGCCGCCTGCGGCTGCGCCCGATCCTGATGACGTCGCTGGCGTTCATCATGGGCGTCGTTCCGCTGGTCGCCTCGACGGGCGCCGGCGCGGAGATGCGGCAGGCGATGGGCATCTCCGTGTTCTTCGGGATGCTTGGCGTCACGCTGTTCGGGCTGTTCCTGACGCCGCTGTTCTATGTCATGGTGCGCGTGCTGGGCGGCGGCAAGCCATTGCACTCGGCCGCGCATCACGAAGCGCCCGTGCTGACATCTTCGGAGGGGCAGGCATGAGCCATCGCATGCGGTCACGACCGACTACCTCCGCAAGGGCGGCCTGAGCGAACGCTTTATCGCCCATATGCGAGGCTGGCCGAACTTTTTTGTCCCGAACTGATATCGTGAGACCCATTGAACAGGAGTTGACATGAGCGATGACGAACGCATGAACAATTTCCCGGCCGGATACGTGGTGCCCGAGGTCTGGGCCTGGGAGAACGAGAACGGCGGGCAGTTCTCCAATATCAACCGGCCGACCGCCGGCGCCACCTTCGAGAAGGCGCTGCCCGTCGGCAGGCATCCGCTGCAGCTTTACTCGCAGGGGACCCCGAACGGCCAGAAGATCACGATCCTGCTCGAGGAGCTGCTGGCGCTCGGGCGCCAGGACGCCGAGTACGACGCGTGGCTGATCAATATTTTCCATGGCGACCAGTTCGGCTCGGGGTTCGTCGAGGTCAATCCGAACTCCAAGATTCCGGCGCTGGTGGACCGCTCGACCCCCACGCCGACGCGCGTGTTCGAGAGCGGCGCCATCCTGCTCTATCTCGCGCGCAAGTTCGACGCGTTCCTGCCGAAGGACCACAAGGCCCATACGGAAGCGCTGAACTGGCTGTTCTGGCAGGTGGGCGCGGCACCGTATCTGGGCGGCGGCTTCGGGCATTTCTATGCGTATGCGCCGATCCGCATCCAGTACGCGATCGATCGGTTCGCGATGGAGGTCAAGCGCCAGTACGATGTCCTCGACCGTCACCTCGCGGACCACCGGTTCCTTGCCGGCGATGAATACTCCATCGCCGATATCGCGGTATGGCCCTGGTATGGCGCGCTGGCGCAGAACGAACTCTACGGCGAGGGCGGCAAGTTTCTCTCGACGGAAAGCTATCGCCATGTGCAGCGATGGAAAGACGAGGTCGCGGCGCGCCCGGCCGTCAAGCGCGGGCGCCTCGTCAATCGGACCAATGGGCCGGCCGATCAGCAATTGCGCGAGCGGCACGACGCGTCGGACTTCTCGGCATTGGGGCTGGCATAGCACCGGGCCATCCGGGCCGGGTTTCCCTCGATTGAGATTTTCTCAAGCGGGGACCAGAATCCCGGCATGGACCGCCTGCCGCCGCTCAACGCCATTCGCGCCTTCGAAATCGTCGCGCGCCGCCTCAGCATTACCGTTGCCGCCACCGAGCTGCACGTGACCGCTGGCGCGGTAAGCCGGCAGATCCGCACGCTCGAGGAAGCGCTGGGCGTGCCGCTGTTCGTACGCGGCCATCGCGAAATCACGCTGACGCGCGAGGGCGAGGAGTACTACCGCGCCGTTACCAGTTCCATGGACGGGCTGCGGCGCGCCACCAGCCGGCTCACGCATCGCACGCGCCGCACGCAGCTGAAGGTGCGGGCCTACACCACGTTTGCGATGCGTTGGCTGATTCCGCGGCTCTCCAGCTTTCATGCGGCCAACAAGGGCATCGAGGTCCTGCTGACCGCCTCGCTCGACCCCGTGGACTTCCGGCGCGAGGATATCGATGGCGCGATCCGGCTCGGCGACGGCAAATGGCCCGGGGCCAATGCCTACCGCCTCGTATCGAATCTGCTCGTGCCAGTTTGCAGTCCCGCCGTTGCCAGGGGCGTGCGCGGCGTAGCGGATCTGCAGCGGCAGGTGCTCCTGCACTCCATCGCGCGGCCCGACGACTGGGCCTGCTGGCTCACGGCCGCGAAGGCCGGCGATCGGGTCGATGCGCGCAGCGGCATGACGTATCAGAGCTCGGCGATGGCGTATGCGGCCGCGCTCGAAGGGCAGGGCTTCGCGATCGCGCAACGCTTTCTGGTCGAGGACGACCTCGCGTCGGGCAAGCTCGTGACGCCGTTCAGGAAGGTCGTCGATATGGGCGACTACACCTACTATCTGCTGACCCCGGCCGATCGCGCGGAGAGCGCCAGCATGGCCACGTTCCGCAAGTGGCTGCTGGCGCAGTTCGCGCAGGCCTGAGTCACGCCACCTCATGAGTCACGCCACCTCATGGGTCGCGCCACATCATGGGTCACGCCGCGCACTGAATGGCCCGCCGATCGGCCAGCGCGTCGATCTCGGCCTCGGCGAATCCAAACGCCCGCAACACGGCCACCGTATCCTGCCCGCACGCCGGCGCATGCCGATGCGGCCGATCGTTGACCTCGGCGCTGCATACCGGAAACCCGGGCATGCGAATCGTGCCTAAGACCGGATGCCGCGCCTCGGCGATCATGCGGTTGGCCGCCACCTGCGGATGCGCGGCCACGTCGGCATACGTGGCCACCCGCGCGCAGAGGATATCCGCGGCCTGCAACACGGGCAGCCATTCGTCCGTCGTTCTGGTCACGAACACGGCGGTCAGCGCGCCGACGAGTGCCGCGCGGTTCGCGACCCGCAGCGGCGAGGTAGCGAAACGCGGATCGTCGGTGAGCGCCTGTACGTCGAGCACCCTGCACAGGCTCCGCCATCGCGCCGGCATATAGGCCGCCACCATGATCCATCCATCGCGCGTCCGGAACGCCTGATTGGGCGCGGAATAGGGCGCCGCGCTGCCCGCACGCACGGGCAGTTCGCTATCGGCCAGATACCCGGCCAGGGCCGATTGCTGGAGGGCCAGCGCCGCATTGAGCAGGTTCACGTCGAGGTGGCCGCCGTTGCCATCCCGCTGCCGCTGCGCGAGCTTGGCAAGGATGCCCATCACCGCCACATAGCCCGTCATCACGTCCACCACGGGCGACTGGACCTTGCAGGGTTCGAGCCCATCGATGCCGATCAGGCTCATCAGCCCCGAGTCCGCCTGCAGAATGCCGTCGACGCCCGCGCGATCCGCATAGGGGCCGGTTTGGCCGTACGCCGAGATCGAGCAATAGATCAGCGCGGGGTGATCGGCGGCCAGTTGCGCATAGCCAAGGCCGAGCCGATCCATCACGCCGGGCCGCATGCTCTCCACCACGATATCGGCCTCCGCGATCAGCCGCCGGGCCACCGCCACGCCCTCGGGCGTCTTCAGGTCCAGCGCAATACCGGACTTGTTGCGATTGAACGCATGGAACAGCGTGCTGTCGTCGCCGAGCCAGCCCGGGCCGAGGCCGCGGCCCAGCTCGCCGCCGGGCGGCTCGACCTTGATCACGCGCGCCCCCATGTCCGCCATCAGCATCGTGGAGATCGGGCCGGCGGCGATCTGCGTGAAGTCGATCACGGTCAGGCCGTCCAGTGCATTGCCTAGCATGATGGGCTCCCGGTCACATCGCGACCCTGATGTTGTTCTCCGAGATCACGCGCTGCCAGCGCTGCAACTCCCGGCCGATATATGCCTTGAGCTCGTCGGGCGAGGAGCCCTTGACCTCGAAGCCCTGGTTACGGAACTGTTCGGCCAGGTCGGGCGCCTTCAGCGCGTTCAGCAACGCGGCATTGAGCTTGTCGACCACGGCGCGCGGGGTCCTGGCCGGGGCGAGCATGCAATACCAGAGCTCGACGTCGTAGCCCTTGAGACCCGCTTCGGTAAAGGTCGGCAGGTCCGGCATCAGCGAGGTGCGGTGCTGGCCCGCGATACCGAGCGCGCGCAGCTTGCCCGTCTTGACGTATTGCGAGGCGGAGGCATAGGTGGCGAACGACACCTGCACCTGATTGCCCATCAGATCGGCGATCGACGGCCCGGTGCCGCGATAGGGCACATGCAGCAGCTCGGTCTTGTTGAGCCGTGCGAAGACCTCGCCCGCCAGATGCTGTGGCGTGCCCGGCCCCGGGCTGCTGTAGCTGACCTTGCCCGGATTGGCGCGCGTGTAGTCGATGAACTCCTTGAGCGTGCGGTACGGTTGCTCGGGGTTCGACACCAGCATCAGCGGCACCGATCCGATCTTGCCCACGGCCTCGAAGTCGCGCTCGATATTGAAGGGCACCTTCATGCCGAGATACGGGTTCATCGTGATCTGGCTCGACGCGATGACCACCGTATAGCCATCGGGCGCCGCATGCGCGACGTAGTCGGCGCCGAGGTTGCCGCCCGCGCCGGGCTTGTTCTCGATGACGATGGGCTGGCCCAGCTGCTGGCTCATTTTCGGGGCGATGAGGCGGGCGAGGATGTCGTTGCCGCCGCCGGGGGCGAAGGGTACGACGAGCGTGATCGGCTTGTTCGGATAGTTGCCTTGTGCCGAGGCGGGCATCGTCGTGCAGACGAGCGTTGCAACGGCGCAGCAGGCTAGTGCGCGCGCCATGCGCGGAAGGGTGTTCATGGTTGTCTCCGGTATGGGTATAGGTTTGTATCGGCGGCTATGCGCGTGCGACTCAGCGTCCCGAGAACGCCGCCGGACGCTTCTCGGCGAACGCCGCGCGCCCCTCGATCCGGTCCGCCGTATCGCGCAGCGCGCCCCAGTAGAGTTCGGTGAGCTCCTGCGCATCGGTGTCGCTCAGGTGCGCGGTCTGGCGCGCGAGCTTTTTGACCGCCTGCACCGCCAGCGGTGCATTGCCGGCGATCTTGCAGGCCAGCGCCATCGCGCGATCGACCAGTTGCCCCGGCGCCGTCACCTCCGAGATCAGGCCGATGCGCGCGGCCTCGGCCGCATCGATACGTTCGCCGGTCAGCACCATCTGCATCGCATGCGCCGACGGCACGGCCTTGAGCAGCCGGTGCAGGCCCGATACGCCCGGAATCGATCCCACGCGCACCTCGGGCAGCCCGAAGCTGGCTTCCGCCGACGCAATACGCAGGTCGCACTGCAGCGCGATCTCCAGCCCCGCGCCCAGGCAATGGCCATTGACGGCCGCGATCATCGGCTTCCAGCATTGCAGCGCGCTCAGGTCCATCAGGCGCAGATAGAGCCCGAGCTCGGCCGCGGGATCCGGTGCGTGGAACAACGCTTCGGCGTACGACGCGGGCGATGACTGCGTGCCTTTGAGATCCGCGCCCGCGCAGAACGCGCGCGTGCCGCTGCCGGTGAGCACGATCGCCCGAAGCTCGGACCGGTCGCGCACCTCGCACAGTATGTCGCGCAACGTATGCAGCGTGGCCACGTTCAGCGCGTTGAGCGCATCGGGCCGGTCGATCGTCAGCAGCGCCACGGCGCCGTCGATATGTAGGTGTACGGTCATGGCGGCTCCTACACGCTCGGCGACGACAGGCTGCGGCCGCCGCAGACGTACAGCGTCTGGCCCGTCACGTACGACGCGTCGGCGCTCGCGAAGAAGCTCACCGCGTTGGCGATGTCCTCGGCCGTGCCGATGCGCTGCACGGGCACCGACTTCTGCAGCCGCGCCTGCACGTCCGGCGCGAAGTTGCGGAACAGCGGCGTATCGACGATGCCCGGCGCCACCGCATTGACCGTGACGCCCTTGCCCGCGAACTCGATGGCCAGCGAGCGCGTCAGGCTGACCACGCCGCCCTTGGCGGACGAATAGTTGGCCTGGCCGAAGCCGCCGAGCCACGCGCGCGACGAGATATTGACGATGCGGCCATAGCCACGGTCGACCATGCCGGGCAGGGCGGCACGGCAACATAGGAACGGCGCGCGCAGGTTCGTATCGACGACGAGGTCCCAGTCTTCGTCGCGCATTTTCAGAAAGCGCATGTCGCGGACGACGCCGGCATTGTTGACGAGGCAGTCGATGCGGCCAAGCGTCGCTTCGATATGCGCGAACGCGCCGTTAACGGCGGCCGAGTCCGTCAGATCGACGGTCACGCCCATTGCGCGGCAGTCCGCCTGGATCAGGCCCGCCACGGCATCGGAGAGCGCGGCGGCGTCGCGATCGAGCAGCGCCACAGCCATGCCCTGTGACGCGAGCCGCGTGGCGATGCCAAGGCCGATACCGCGTGCCGCCCCGGTGACGACGGCAACCTGCTGGATGTCCGCGTTCATCTCACACTCCCAGAATATGCACCGACGACGCGGCATGATCGACGCCCGCGATACCGCCGCCCGTGCACTGCGTCAGGCCGATGCGCGCATCGGCGACCTGCCGGCTGCCGGCGCGGTCCTGCAGATGCCACATCACCTCGACCATCTGCGCAATGCCCGTGGCCCCGAGCGGATGCCCCTTGGCGAGCAGGCCGCCGCTCGGATTGACGGGCACGCGCCCACCCAGGCGCGTGGCACCCGAGCGCAGCAGCGGCACCGCATCGCCGGGCGCGGCGAGTTGCAGTGCCTCGTAGTAGAGCAGTTCGGCGATGGTGAACGCATCGTGCAACTCCACCACGTTGACGTCGCGCGGGCTCACGCCGGCCTGGTCGTACGCCTGCCGCGCGGCGCGCGCGGTGATCTCGGCATCGAGGATGTCGTCGTCGGCCTGCTCGCGCACGCCCGACACCACTACGGAGGAGAGCACCTTGACGGGCTTCCGCTGCGTCGGCCGGCGCGTGGTCATCACGACGGCCGCGGCACCATCCACCTGCGACGGGCAGCACTGCAGCAGCGTTAGCGGATCGGCGATCATGCGCGAGGCCAGCACCTCGTCCACGGTGGTCTCGGTGCGTTGCTGTGCGAGTTCGTTGAGCGAGCCGTGGTGCCGATTCTTGACGGCCACCGCGGCCAGATCTTCGCGCGTGGCATCGCGCTCGTGCAGAAAGCGCGTGCCGCGCATCGCGTAGACCGCAGGCAGCACCATGCCGGCCGTGGCGTAGAGGTCGGTCTTGATATCGTTGCGCTGCATCGGAATCGTGCCGCCGCCAAGCGCGGTCAGCTGTTCGATGCCGAACACGAGCACGGTCGCATACTGTCCGGCCATGAGCGCATGGCGCGCCAGATGCACGCCCGTGGCACCGCTGGCACAGGCGTTCTCGACGTTGTAGACGGGAATGCCGCGCAGGCCGAGATCGCGCGCGATCAGCTGGCCGAGGATCATGCCGCCCAGCACGTTGGCGCAGTACACGGCCTCGATACCGTCGAGGGCGACGCCCGCGTCATCGACGGCCTTGAGAATGGCCTGCTGCGCCAGCTCGGGGGCGAGCACGCCCGTGTGCCGGCCGAAGGACGTCATGGCGCCGCCGGAAATGTAGATGTCTTGCATGATCGCCATCACTCCTGAGTTGCCACAAACACGTAGCCGAACGTATCGTCGGCCCGCGCCATGTACCGGTCGCCGATGCTGGGACGGTCCTTGCCGACCAGCCGGCCAAAGATCCGCACCGGACCGTCGAAGTCGACGTAACCGAGCGCATAGGGCTGGAGTCCGGTCTTCACCGAGGGATGAATGATCGTGTAGCTGTACACGGTGCCCGCGCCCGTCACCGGCACCGTGGCATGGCGCGAGGCCAGCGGCGAGTGATCGGGCAGGGCGGGGAATACATACTCGCCCGTGGCATGGTCGCGGGAGGCGAGCAGCGTGGGCGGGGCGTCGGCGCTCCACAGGTTGGGCGGGACGGCTGAGGCTGACATGGGCGGTCTCCTTTATCGGTCTTTGCGGGCGGCGGGTGCCGTGCGTTGACTCGATATTGGTGGCCGGACGCCATGCCGACAAACGAGATTTCTGCCGCCTTCGATTGAGAAAAACGCAATCGATGCGCGTAAAAAAGCCCGCGCGAGGCGGGCTTCAGGCGGATGGCCGCGGCCACTCAGGGCTGGCCGGCCAGCTTCGCAAAGTCGCGATCGAGCCGCGCGAGCGACGCATCGATCTTCGTGCGCTTCTCCTGAATCCACGCGGCCTGTTCGGCAAGCGTCTGCTTCGCTTCCTTCAGCATGCGGTCCATCTCCGCGGGCTGCGGACCGCCGGCCGTCGCGCGATGGTTGACGATGGCCACGGGGTCGAGCGTCTCGCGGAACTCCTGCTCGCTCATCGGCAGGGTCGCCGGACCGTTCGCGGTATCGAACTCCTTGATGGCCTGTGCGTAGATGCGCTGCGCCTCCGCATACGGGAAATCGCTCGGGCGGATGTTCTTCGCCTTCGCGTAGTCGACGACTTCCGAGGCAAAGTGGTGGCCCACGCGGAACGGCAGCTTGTACTTGCGCATCAGCACGTCGGCCAGTTCCTGCGAGGCCGTCCAGTCGCTGTTCAGCTCGTCCAGCGCGCGGTCGCGGTCGATGACCAGCGCGTTGAGGATGCGGTCCCAGCCCTGCAGCACCTTGATGGCGCTCTGGACCATCTCCTTGTTCGGCTTGACCTCCTTGGCATCGGCCATGCCCGGCGGCAGGTTGTGCGCGCGCATGACGGGGCCCATGGCCAGCGTGATCGCGGTGGAGGCTTCGGCGCGCGTGCCGTTGAGCAGGCCCGGATTGCGCTTCTGCGGCATGGCGCTGGACACGTAGGTATTGCCGCCACCTTCCCGCAGCAGGATCCACGGACGCGAGTTGGCGTACTGCGCCATCACGTCCTCGATAAAGCTGCCCGCATGCAGCGCGATGCTGGTGACGATCGCGCCGGCTTCCACGGGCTGGTCGACGGCCGCGATCTGGTGGGCGTCGTAAGCGTTGTTGACGATCTTCGAGAAGCCGAGGTAGTTGCCCATGCGCGCGCGATCGAGCGGCCAGCTCGTGCCGTTCAGGACCGTCGTACCCATCGGCGACTGGTCGAGGCGCGCATAGGCCTCGCGAATGCGCTGCGCATCGCGATCCAGCGCGGCAGCGAAACCGAGCAGGTAATGGCCATAGCTGTTGGGCTGCGCCGCGACGCCATTGGTGTAGTTCGGCACGATGGTCTTGGCATGTTGCTCCGCCAGTCGCACGACGGTGGTCGCCGTGGTATTCAGTTGCGCCGCGAGCTTCAGCATGTCGTCGCGCAGGATGGCCGCGCGGTACGTGGCATGCATGTCCTGGCTCGAACGGCCCGCATGCAGCAGCGTGACTTCCACACCGCCGGCCTTGATCAGCAGCGGCTCGAACGTGATGACGGTGGACGGGCGCTTGCCGCCCGGCTGGTCGCCGTCCTTGAGAACCTTGTCGAGGCCCACGGCGATGCGCTGCGCGGTCTGCCTGTCCAGCAGGCCCTGCTCGGAATTGATGACGGCCGTCGCCTTGTTGATCTCGCCGAGCCAGTAGAACTCGTCGCGGTCTTTGGCCTGCTGGGCGTGGACCGGGATCGCCTGCACCAGCATCAGCGTGGCAAGAGCGATGATTTTCGATTTGAACATGGGGGAGTGCGGCGCGCGCAAAGCCTTGGAAGGTAGCGTAGGACTATATCGCATCCACATTCGATGACAAATATCGATGGGGTCGTTATCCATATGTTGCGCGTATGGATGGCCCGGGCGGCAAGGAGGGGGGCGTGTTAGAATCCGCGATGCTTAAAATCGAAGAGTGGGAAGAACTGCACCTGACGGCCGACGGCTGGATCAGTGGTACACATCGCGTCGAACCGTGGTCCGAAGTGACCGCGCCAGCGCCTGAAAACCGCGTGCTCACGGCACGCCGCCGCGTGACGGCGACCTACGGTGGCGAGTCGGAAGTCGTGGAAGTGCGCTCGCCGCATACGACCGACCTCGATCACATCGCCGCGCTGCTGCAGCGCTACGGCGACCCGGCCTTCCGTATCTAGTCTCTCCGCATCAAAAAAGGCACGGCTCTGCCGAGCCATGCCTTTCCCGACGCTTAGATCTCCTCGACCTTCTTCGGCTTTTCGGAAGCCGACGTCGGCAGCGAGGCGATCTTGCCTGCCTTGGCGAGCTTGACCAGGCCTTCGCCAATCTTCGCGGTGTTGCTCAGTTGCGAGCTCACCGACGACGCCACATCCTTCAGCGCGCCCAGACGCGGAAGCAGCGTGGGGTTCGACGACACGCCGGACACCAGCGCCGTGCTGCCGTCCGCCAGTTGCTTGTCCTTGAGCACGCCCAGCATGAACGTGAAGGCGGCGTTGCCGAACGAGGCCATCTGCGCCTTGTTCATCGAGGCCAGCTTGGCCTCGCCATCCTTGCTCGCGAGTACCTTCTGCACGGCCGTGGCTTCATCGCTCTTGATCTTGCTGACTTCCGCCGCCTTTTCGGCCGGATCGGCAATCGCGTTGGCGGCGGCCATGCGCGCTTCCAGCTCGGCGATCTCTTCCTTGCTTGCCAGTGCCTTGAAGATGTGCGCCGACGACGTGCTGATCATCTGGTTCGCGTCGTTCGCGGTCTGGATGAATGCGTCGATGTCGCCACCGGACACAGCCGCGGCGGAGCCGCCGCCCACGCCCGGAATCGCCGAGGTGATATTGCCAAGGCCGAACGCCATGGCGGCAGGCGCGGACACGAACAGGGCGCCGCTCACGAGCGCGGCCAGTGCTACAGAGGTCTTCTTCACGTTGACGTTTCCTTCTTTCGTTCTCGGGTGGATCAATTTCAGTTGGGGTTCAACAGTTGCGTCATGACGCCGTCGAGGCTCGTGCGGGTATCGCGGTCCAGGTCCATGGCCTGCAATGCCGCCACGTCGCCTGCATCGGCGGCGGCGGGATAGCCGTTCGAAACAAAACCATGCTCGAGGATCGCCTGTCCCACCACGCTGCCGCCGGCACGCTGCCGGTAGGCGAGGCGGACGTTGTAGCCCTGCGCGCAGGAGCCGTCCTCGCATTTGCGCTCGCGTGGATCGATGCGATACAGCGCCTCGATGCAGCGGTCATACGTGCCCGGCCGCAGCGACAGGTCGCGCGCGAAACCCGACTGACCGCCCACGCGTCCCTTGACGAGGTCCGCCAGCGCGGGATTGATCATCACGACCCTGGCCGATGCCGCGCCCGCGTAAGCCAGCAGATTGAAGCGGTCCATCGCCACCGAGCCGATCTGGCTCTTCTCGGCGGGGCAATAGGCCAGACGCTGGCCGCCGCCGCCGGCGCCCGCGACGCTTTCCGCCAGCACCACGTCACCGGCCTCGGGGCGCGGCGGCTTGCCGGCGATCGGCAGTACCGGGGTGGCGGTCACGCGTGAACCGTCGCGGCCGGTGACCGTGGCATCCCACGTGGGCACCAGCGCCTCCTCGGTCAACGGACCCGGCTTGCCGATGCCGTGATACACGCGGATGGTGTCGCCGTTCTGCAGCGCGCCGGCCGCATCGTCGATCTGGAAGCTATCGGCGGCCGCGGCCGTCACCTTCAGCGACAGCGGCTGGAAGCGGACTTCCTTGCCGAAGCGGTCGGCCAGATCGTTCAGCGCATTCTTGAGCACCACCTCGCGGCGGTCCGCGGCATTGAAGCCGGCCTTGTCCGTCACGGTGTCGTCGATACGCTGCGTGACGTCCGCCGCGTACAGTACGCGGCCGTCACGCGACAACAGCTCCGCGAACGCCCAGGCCTGATAGCTTTGCTGCGTCTTGTAGGCGAGGTTGGTCGGCAGCGTGTACTGCCGCGCGGGCGGCACCACCATGCGGATGAAGTAGTCGGGCAGCGCGCGCTTGCCGCTGACGTCGTGGCCGATGCCGGTATTGCTGTCGATCGATGCCTGCACCTGGCTGAAGTTGGCATTGAGAGGCAGCGTGGCAAACGGCGCGCCGCTGCCGAGCTTGTCGGTGAACAACTGCGTGCTCACCGCATCCGACAGGTCGTTGTTGCCGTCGCTCACGAGCGCCAGCACGCGCGGCTTCTTCACATCGGAGAGCGCCATCGTGCCGGCCCGGCTGAATACCGCACCGTCCTTCGGGTTGCCCAGCACGGGCACGGCCACCGCATAGTCGGCGCCGGCATGCTCCACGCGGATCTCGCTGGCGCCGTCGTTCATGACGTCGCCCTTGCCGATGCCCGCCCGGTAGCCCTTGTCGAGAATCACGAATCCGCGCCATGTATCGGCGACGCGCGTCTCCACGACGTACGGGTTGAACTGGCGCGCGGCGGAAGCGAGCATCGTGTCCAGCAGCGTCGTGAAGCCATTGCGATAGGCATTGGCCACGCTGGCCTCGATGGCGGGCTGGCCCAGCGCGCGCGACGCGGTCAACACGTCGTAGCGCGTCTGGCTGAACGACTGCAGCACCTCGCCCGTCATCGGATTGCTGAAGTACAGGCTCAGCGTGACCGGCAGATAGATATCGGTCGTGCCGTCGGACTTGTCGATCTGGTAGCGCGAGGCGCGCGTGACCTGTACCGACAGCGCCAGCGTCCGCAGGCGGTTCTTGCTGTCGATGGTCGGCGCCAGCGATCTGAAGTGGGCCTGCGCGCGCTGCTGTAGCTGCGCCACGCTCTGCCGGATATCGAGCGCGGGCCGGAATGCGGGATCGATCTTGCTGCTGCCGGTGCCGGCATCGTCGAAGAAAATGCCGGGCACCACGTACAGTCCCACGCCCGGCGCGGCCGATGCGCCGCCGCTGGCGAGCAGCAGCGCGGCGACGGCCGCCGTCGTTGTCAGCGATGTCTTGCGCATCTCAGCGTGCCGCCTTCGTCTTGACGCAGCCATTCATGCACAGCGTCACGATATTGCCGTCGACCATCGAGTCGAGCCCGGCGAACATCGGATTGCCGCCGAGCGCCATCGCCACGGCCTGGTCCAGCGGATCGGTGCCGCGGTAGGTGGCCACCACCTCGAGCTTGTCGGTACCGGCCTGACGCTGCGTGGGCTTCTCGAGGCCCGGCACGTTCTTCAGTGCCTGATTGAACGCGGTACGGTTCATCAGCGTCAGCGTGCCGCCGGTCAGCCGAATCACGTACTCTGCACCGTACATCGTGCGGCGCTTGACGAAGTCCTGGATGCGCTTGCCCACCTGATTGCCGAGGCTCGCGGCGAGCTTGCCCGCCAGCTTCGCGCGGCAGTCGTCGGAAGAGATACCGATGGCGGCCTCCGATTGCGTGGCCGAGCCGATGTCCTCGCCGGTCTTCGTCGAGAAGGTCTTGGTGCTGGCCACGCCCGTGCAGGCCGGCTGGCCCGAGTTGCGGTCGACGCCCACGTCGTAGATGACGGACGAGCCGATCATCAGGTAGTCCGCGGTCGCTTCCTGCCGCGCGAACTCCGTGTACCTGGCGAGTTCCGCGCCGTTCTCGAGCTGGTCGAGCGTGATCGCACGATTGCCGAAGTACTTGCTCTTGAACAGCGCGTTGTCGATGACCTTGATGTCGAGGTCGCCAAGCTGGCCCTTGAGCTCGTTGTACGTGTAGTTCTTGCTGTCCGGACCCGTGTTCTGCGGCTGGTACTTGACCAGCTTGCGGAAGTACGTGTTGTTGTGGTCCTCGGCGGCGACGTTGCGCGAGTAGGCGGACTGCGACGACGACGCCGATGCCACGCTGCTGGTGCTGGCCGCGGCGACCTGACGCGATGCCGCGCCGGCGGCCTGGCGGCTGCTGGCACTGGCGGCGTCGTAGCGCGCGGTATCGCGGCCGGCCACGGCCGCTTCGCCACCGTAGCCGTCGCGCGCGGCACCGGCCACCTGCGTATCGCGCGCCGCGCTCACGCGGCCGGCCGATGCTTCCTTCACGGCGAAAGCGGCCTGTTCCTTCGAGGCATAGGCGGAGCTGCTGTTCGCGGCATAGGCGGCCTTGCGCGAGCTCGATGCCGCTTCCTTGTCGCTATAGCTGCTGCCTTCCTCGTGACGGAACTCGGTCAGTTCTTCCAGCGGCGCGCGCAGGTTCGTCGGCGTGGTGAAAAACTCGTCCATCATCACGAGGATGGGCTGGCTGCGCGTCGCGGTCGTGTTCAGGGCCAGGCCGAGATCGCTGATCTGCGTGCGCAGTTCCTTGTCGTCCATGCGCAGCGTGATGCTGACGCGGAACTGCCCGTCCACCGAGCTCGGCACGGGGCTGTAGAACGATTCCTCGCCCACCTGCACGACGAGGTCGTCGAGCTTGGCCTGTACGTCGGGGTTCTTGCTCGTGCCCGCACCCACGACCTTGTCCAGCGCCGCGAGTACCGCGTTGCGCTTCGCCTGCCGCATCGCTGCCGTGCGAACCGATGCCAGATCGTCGGTGATCGTCGCGGTGCCGACGCCACGCGCCTCGATATCCATCGCCTGTGCGGCGGGCGCGGTCAGCACGAATGACGCGGCCGTTGCGAGCAGCGTTTTTTGGAATGCGTTCATTGATCAGGATGGTTTTACGAATGGAGGGACGAGCGCCGCCACAACCAGTCGTGCTGGCTGATTTGCAGGGCGTTTCCGGGAGTGTGGTTTCGGCGCTGTGTGCGCGGTGATGATACGGTTTTCGTGTGCTTTATGCGCCCCACTAGAGTGGGGCGCGGAATCCGCGATCGCTGCCGATTAGGCCTGCAATCAAACGGTTGCAGCGGTTTGCACTGCAGAACGCATATAGCCGTCGAATGCCGTGATGAGGTTGCGCACCGCGTGGTCGAGGTCGTCGGCGGGGGCGTCGAGATCCACGCGCGGCGGACCGCTATCGGCGGCATTCAGCGCACCGAGCATGCTGGCCGCGATGGCGTCGTAGTGATCGGCACGCTGCCGGTCGCGCACGTCGGGTTCGCCGGTGCGCAGCACTTCGATCACGGCCGCCGCGCCGCACACCACGCGCGCCGCGTGAATCAACTCGTGCAGGCGGTCCAGCCGCGCCGACCGCCAGCGCCCCTCCAGCAGCATGCGTTCACGCGCGGTTTCCAGCCGCGTGCTCGCCATGCCGGCCTCGCGTTGCAGTTGGTCGAGCTTGGCCGCGTGGCTCGGGCCAAGGCGCGCTACCGCGGCCGCAAATGCCATGTTTGTCGAGATCACCGCCGAGATCGCCTCGGGCAGTCCGTTGCCGGCGCGCCCCGGCCATAGCAGGAAGCTCGCGGCGACACCGACGCATGCGCCGACGAACTCGTTCGTCAGCCGCGCAAGGATCAACCCCTCGGTAGGGCGGATGAAATCCGACAGCAGCATGAACATCGGCGTGAGGAACACGACGAACAGGCCGTAGTTCACGAGCCGCAGCGATACCGTGATGGCCGCCAGCGGCAGGATGGCGAGCGTCATCGCCAGCGGCGTGGAGACATGCGTCAGCAGGTAGGCCGCGAGGATCCCGCCGAGAAAGCTGCCGCACGCGCGCTCGACCACGCGTATCCACGTATTGGCCGAGATCGGCTGCGTGACGACGATCGCGGCGATTGCGCCCCAGTAGGCGAACGTCACGTTGAACGCGGTGCAGATCAGATAAGCCAGCACCGACGCGGTAGCCACGCGCAACGCATGACGCCAGACCAGCGCGTCGAGATGAAAGGTTGCCGAGGGAGGGGCCACGGGTGCGGCGCTGGGGGACGCCACAGTGGGGGCCGCCGTTGCCGCGTGGCTCGTTACCGGCACGGGCACAGGACCACGGTCGCCAAGCCGCGCGATGGCCCGCGCGGCAAACGACACCGCGCGCGCGGCCTGATCGTTGCGGCCCGCCGTCTGCCGCACGAGGGCATGGGCCTGCGCGATCGGCACGTCGGCCATCGGCATCTCCTGCTGCGCAAGATCGCTCAGGCTTTGCAGCAGTTGCCGCAGGCTCTGGAGCAGCGACCGCCAGTCGTCTCGAATGGCCACCTCGGGATTGCGCCGCGAATGCCCCAGCGCGATCAGCGCGGAGAAGACCCGGCCCGCCGCATCGATACCGGGGCCGAGCACGGGGCCCGTGCGCGGGTCATGCGCCGCCAGCGCGCGGCCACGCTCGATCGACATGCGCACGCCACGGCGATAGACGGTATCGAACTCGTCCCAGCCTTCGGTATCCATGCCCGGCCGCGCGTCGAGCGACTCCAGATGGGCAGCCATATCGTCGAGCCGCGCGAAGATCGTGGCGAGCGTCAGGCAGGCGGACTGCCGGAACGGCAGCGGCCAGAGCACGATGCAGAACAGCATCGTCCATAACGAACCCAGCAGGAAGTAGCCGCCCTGCGCAAGGGCGCCGGAGAGTTCCGCGGGCGAGGCAATGCCGATGACCACCGCAAGCGAGGCAATGAGGCCTGCCTGCGCGGGCATCGGTCCCAGCGCGGGCTTGTACGAGCGCGTGAGCCCGCAGAGAAAGACCAGCACGAACAGCGTCGCGAGGCTGACGCCATAACCCCAGTGCGCGAGGTACGCGGACGCGGGCAGCACCACGGTACCCAGCGCGGTGAACATGCCCATCGTCCGAAGCCGTTCATCCTTCGGCCCCTGCGGGTCGCACAGGACGTTCCAGAACGCGGCGACCGCCCCGAATGCAATCTCGGGACGCGCGAGCAGCACGGCCGCGCAAAGCATCGGGGCCATCGCCAGCGCGGTGTGAATGCCTTCCGCCACGGCAATGCGCTCGGGCGTCACGGCAAAGACATGCCCCTCCGACCGTAGCGTGCGACGGCTGACCAGGGAAACGAGCTTGCCGATGAGGGCCATGGAACCTTTGGCGTGTCGGGAGGGGGGCGATGTGGCTGTTACCTCATTCTAGATACCTGAAGCATTCCGGCAAGCTCGACCATGGTCGGGGGTGCCCCGCCCCCGCGCGATCCGCCCCAACCATGAAAATCCCGACTGCTTTCCAGTCGTTTATGTCGCCGCCGGAATACATCGCCCTCGCTACACTCAACTCATGCAAAAGGCGCCCCCGCGCCGCAGAAGGAGACAAGATGTATCGCGATCGGATCCGGCTGGCGAACCTCCAGGACAAGGTCATGTCGGCGGAACAGGCCGCCGGCCTCATTCAGGACGGCATGACCGTCGGCATGAGCGGGTTCACCCGCGCGGGCGACGCCAAGGCCGTGCCATTCGCCCTGGCGCGGCGCGCCGAAACCGACCCGCTGCAGATCACGCTGATCACCGGTGCTTCACTGGGCAACGACGTCGACAAGGTGCTCGCGGAAAGCCATGTGCTCGCGCGGCGCCTGCCGTTCCAGTCCGATGCGACCCTGCGCGAAAAGATCAACAACGGCGAGGTGATGTTTATCGACCAGCATCTGGGAGAAACCGCCGAACTGCTGCGTAGCGGCCAGATCGCCCCGGTGGACGTCGCCGTGATCGAGGCCTGCGCCATCACGGAGTCGGGCGGCATCGTGCCGACCACCTCGGTTGGCAACTCGGCCAGCTTCGCGATGCAGGCCAGCAAGGTGATCGTCGAGATCAATATGAACATGCCGGCCGGCCTCGAAGGCCTGCACGACGTGGCACTGCCCGTGGCGCGGCCTTACCGCCAGCCGATCCCGCTGATCGCGGTGGAGCAGCGCATCGGCCTGCCGTATATCCCCGTGGATCCGGCAAAGATTGCAGCGATCGTCATCACGCAGCGCGACGACAGCCCGTCGAATGCATCGGCGCCCGACAACGACACGCGCCGCATCGCGCGCCATCTTATCGACCTGCTCGTGAAAGAGGTCGAGGCCGGCCGCCTGCCGTCGTCGCTGCAGCCGTTGCAGGCCGGTATCGGCACCATCGCCAACGCGGTGTTGCACGGTCTTGCCGATTCGCCGTTCCATGACCTGACGATGTACTCGGAGGTGCTGCAGGACAGCACGATCGCGCTGCTCGATGCCGGCAAGCTGCGTTTTGCTTCGGCCTCGTCGATGACGCTGTCGGCGCCGGTCTACCAGAAGGTGCTCGGCGATATCGAGCGGTACAAGTCGCGCATCGTCCTGCGGCCGCAGGAGATCAGCAATCATCCGGAAGTCATTCGCCGGCTTGGGCTGATCACCATCAACACGGCACTCGAATGCGATATCTACGGCAACGTCAATTCGACGCACGTGGGCGGCACGCATATGATGAACGGCATCGGCGGCTCCGGCGACTTCGCGCGCAATGCGTCGCTGTCCGTGTTCGTCACCAAATCGGTGGCGAAGGGCGGCAAGATCTCGAGCATCGTGCCGATGGTCTCGCACGTGGACAATGCCGAGCATGACGTCGATATCCTCGTGACCGAGCACGGGCTGGCGGACCTGCGTGGCCTTGCGCCCCGGGAACGGGCGCGCGCGATCATCGCGAACTGCGTCGATCCCAGCTACCGGGGGCCGTTGCAGGACTATTTCGATCGGGCCTGCGCGCGAGGCGGCCAGACCCCGCACTTGCTGGAAGAAGCCTTTGCGATGCATCTGCGGTATCGGGATACGGGCACAATGCTGCCGGCACCGGCGGTCGTACCCGTACGCGACGCCGCGTTGCTGACAGCCGTGGAACCGCTCGCGGCCTGACGCTGTCCTCGCTGGGCCACGGCGGGGGCCTACTTTTTCGGCGCGGGTCCCATGACTTCCTTGCAGACCTCCAGCCACGCTCTGGCCGCATGCGACAGGTAACGGCCGGGCGACCAGATATGGGCCATTGCCCAGTCCACGTTCGGCTCGATCAGGCGCGCAACGGCGAGCCCGTCGCGCGACTCCAGCCGCGCCAGCAGGGGTTCGGGCAGGAATGTCGTGCCCAGACCGGCGGCCGCCATGGACGCGAGGAAGTCCCAGTGGCCGCTTTGCGCCACCACGCGCGGCTCGATGCGCGCCTCCAGAAACGCCTGCCGTAGCATGCGCGTCAGCGAGAACGCGTCGGTCAGCAGCACCAGCGGCTCCTCGCTCAGTGCCTGCAGCCGCACGGTGCGGCCCCTGGCCCATGCCGCATCGCGCGGTCCCACGGCCCAGATCGGGTACTTGGCGAACTGCCGCGTCTCCAGCGCCAGTCCGCTGTCGCCGGGCAGCACCGTCGCCCCGACCTCGATCTCGCCGCTGGCGACGCGTTGCTCGATCACTTGCCCGCCATGTTCGGCCAGCGTGAGTTGCAGATTCGGATAGCGCTTGCGGAACGTGCTGACAGCGGGCGAGAAGAACAGATTGACCATCGGCGGAATGCCCACCTCGAGCTGGCCACGGCCCAGCGACGAAAGGTCGGCCACTTCCAGCGTCAGCCGGTGCACCACGCCCAGCGCTTCCTGACCCCGGTCGTAGACGACCTTGCCCACATCGGTCAGCCGCACGGACTTGCCTTCGCGGATCAGCAGCGGCTGCCCGACCTCGTCCTCCAGTTGCCGGACCATCTTGCTGATGGTGGACTGGGTGACATAGAGCGAGGAAGCCGCCTGCGTAAAGCTCTTGAGGCGCGCGGTCTCGACGAAATAGCGCAGCGCGCGGATGTCGATGGGCATGGCGATTCTATGAAAATTTCGACTGGATCGCCGAATCTTAAATCATGCTGGGAATGTCCGCACGGCAACTACACTTCCCATCTCGACCCCCGCAATCGCGCCGGACCGCCGGCGCGTGACTCGTTATGGCGCACTGGCCAAATGCCCGACAGTGGCTGTTCTCGCTGAAGGCATTCGTGGCCGCGATGCTGGCCCTCTACATCGCGCTTTACTTCGGTCTGCCTCGCCCGCATTGGGCCATGGCCACCGTCTACTTCGTCGCGAATCCGCTCACGGGCGCAACGCGGTCGAAGGCCGCCTACCGCGTGGCCGGCACCGTGCTCGGCGCGGCGGCGGCGGTGATCACCGTACCGCAGCTCGTCAATATGCCGATCGTGCTGACCGGCGCGATCGGGCTATGGATCGTGCTGCTGGTCTATCTGTCGCTGCTGCAGCGATCGCCGCGCAGCTACGTCTTTCTGCTGGCCGCCTATACGCTGCCCATCGTCGCGCTGCCGACCGTCATGCATCCGGCAGACATCTTCGATGTGGCGGTCTCGCGCGTCGAGGAAATCGTCATCGGTATCGTGTGCGCGTCGCTGGTGGGGGCTATCGTCTTTCCCGCGCGCGTGGCGCCGGCGCTGCGGGCGCGCGCGCAGCAGTGGCTCGACGATGCGAACGCATGGGCACGCGATATCGCCGCGGGAAATCCCGGCGCGGGGGGGGGG
>NZ_JASATF010000025.1:0-109747 GCF_038440175.1 Cupriavidus sp. OTU4054 | reverse complement strand
GCCCCCCGCGCGCCCCCCCCCCCCCCCCCCCCCCCCCCCCCCCCCCCCCCGCCGCACCGCCTCGCGCAGCCGGTCCACCGACCGCAGCGGACGCGACCGCGCGGTCACGAGCAGGCGATGATCGACGCTGGCCCACAGCGTCGAGATATCGGTCGATGACACGCCGAAGTTGTAGATCACGTCGTTGACCACCGCGAGCAGGGCGTCGTCCTGCCGCTCGATACGCGTGGAATGCGACCCCTGCCGCAGCGCGGCGAAGAAATCCTCGGACAGGCCAAGCTGGCTCTTCATCCAGCGTTCGCAGGCGCTGTTCGAAAGATTGAAATGGAGCCAGAGAAAGCCCGCCCCTTCACCCGCCGGGTCGCCATGCAGCCACGCGATGGCCCGATGCGAGTCGATCTCGCGCGCGGGCTCGCCCGGCACGAACAGATAACCGCTGACCAGCCCGACCGGATCGGAACCATAGCCGGATTCGACGATGGCGGATGGCATGGGAAAGGCTCCGTCGATAAACGCAAAACCGAGACGGTATCACGGCACCATGGCAGTCAGTGCGAAACGTGCATGGCGCCTCGCCAAAAACAAAAAAGCCCGCTTTTCGCGGGCTTTTTTGCGATGGAACAGGGCTTAGGCGAAGTTCTTCGCGGCGAAGTCCCAGTTCACGACGTTCCAGAATGCCTCGACATACTTCGGGCGGGCATTGCGGTAGTCGATGTAGTACGCGTGTTCCCACACGTCGCAGGTCAGCAGGGCCTTGGCGTCGGTGGTCAGCGGCGTGGCGGCGTTCGAGGTGGACACCAGGTCCAGCGAGCCGTCGGCCTTCTTGACCAGCCAGGCCCAGCCCGAACCGAAGGTGCCGACGGCGACCTTCGTGAATTCTTCCTTGAACTTGTCGAACGAACCCCACTTGGCGTTGATGGCATCGGCCAGCGCGCCGGTCGGTGCGCCGCCGCCGTTCGGCTTCAGCGATTCCCAGTAGAAGGTGTGGTTCCAGACCTGGGCCGCGTTGTTGAAGATACCGCCCGAGGACTTCTTGACGATGTTTTCCAGCGACTCGTTCTCGAACTCGGTGCCCTTGATCAGGTTGTTCAGGTTCGTGACGTAGGTCTGGTGATGCTTGTCATGGTGGAACTCCAGCGTCTCCTTGGAGATGTGCGGAGCGAGGGCATCATGCGCGTACGGCAGCGGAGGAAGTGCGTGTTCCATTGTTCGGTCTCTGCGGGTTGTTTATAGGTGGGGACTGACGATTGTAGGTGACTTGCCAGACCCGCGCAAACGCAGGCGGAAAGCCCCCTGGACTCATGCTAGTTTGTCCTCGCCCGCGCGGTACGCATTCCCATGCGTCATCAAAAGGTCGCGAGCTTGGCCTGTACACCGGCGATTTCCACATCGGCCACGCCCTCCGCCAGATGCGCCTCGACAATGGTGCCGGCGCGCATCTCTTGCGGCGAACGCAGCGCGTGGCCGCGCTGGTCGATCAGCACCGCGTAACCGCGTTCCAGCGTACGCTGCGGTGCCAGCAACTCGAGCGCACCCGCGGCGCGGGCAAGCCGCGCGCCGGCGCGTTCGTGCTGTCGGTTGGCGGCCGCGGCGAGCCGCGCGGACAGGCGGCCGAGGTCGGTGCGCGCGCGGGCCACATCGGGCATGCACGCGCGCCAGCGCATGGCCAGCACCTGCTGGCGGTGACGTTGCACGGTCACCGTGTCGCGTAATGCCGCACGCAAGTGTCGGGCCAGATTGTCCACGCGCGCGCGGCGCTCCTGCAGTTGCGCCTGCGGGCTGCGCAGCCGGCGCGCGAGCCAGTCCAGATGCTGGGCGCGGCGGTCCAGCTGGCGCGCCATGCACTGGCGCAGCGCGTCCTGCGCGCGGCGCGCGAGCTGCAGCAGATGCGCGCGGTCGGGGCTCACCAGTTCGGCGGCACCGGTCGGCGTGGGCGCGCGCACGTCGGCGACGAAATCGGCAATCGTGAAATCGGTTTCATGCCCCACGCCCGACACCACCGGCATCGCACTGCGCGCGATCGCATGCGCCACCACTTCCTCGTTGAACGACCAAAGGTCCTCGATACTCCCGCCACCGCGGCACAGGATCAGCACATCGCACTCGGCCCGCGCGCTCGCGGCATCGAGCATCGCGGCGATGCGATCGGCCGCGCCCGCGCCCTGGACGGGGACCGGATACACGATGACAGGGACATGCGGCGCGCGCCGCCGCAGCGTGGTCAGCACGTCGCGCATCGCGGCCGCCTGCAGCGAGGTGACCACGCCGATCGCGCGCGGATGCGTGGGAATCGGGCGCTTTCGTTCATTCGCGAAAAGCCCCGCCTGTGCAAGTTTTTCCTTGAGCCGCAGGAACGCTTCGTAGAGATTGCCGAGCCCCGCGCGGCGCATCGCCTCCACGCCGAGCTGCAGTTCGCCGCGCGCCTCGTACATGGAGACCAGCGCGCGCACTTCCACCGCTTCGCCTTCGCGCGGCGAGAAATCGACATGCTGGTTGCGGCCGCGGAACATCACGCAGCGAATCTGCGCGCGGGCGTCCTTGAGCGAGAAATACCAGTGACCGCTGGCGGCCCGCGTGAAATTGGAGATTTCGCCACGCACCCAGGCAAGCGGAAATGTGCGCTCGAGCACCGACGAAATCGCGTGGTTGAGCTCGCTGACCGCAATCACTTCACGGCCGCCAGCCGAGGCGTTGGACGGCGTTGCGCGGGGAACGTTCGGAAAGTCGGGCATGGTCCACTGCCGCGCGGGCGGCGTGAAATTGACATGTCCACAGCATAACCGCTCTGTCAAGAGGCACACCTCACGCGACCCGTTTGATCTCGTAACCCGCTTGTCTCCGTACAACCCTTTGATTCTTATGCCTTTTCCGTCCAAGGCAAAAAATAGGCAATGTAAGAGAAACGCTTACGCGTCAACGACTTACGGCGCGCACCCCCGCATTGTTCACAAAGTTATCCACAGAAGTTCTGGATAAACGGCAACGCGCTGTGCGGCGCTGTGGATAATCGCGATCGCGGTTGCGCTGCTCGCGCTGGAGCAATCGCGCGGTCGGGAAGCATCACTTCCCCGCGTCGCGATGCGTGGGCGAGGGCCACACTGGCGTTTCGGCCCGATTTGCCTGTTTTTTAGGCAGAGATCGATTCGCCTTTACAAAACAAGGGGTTAGATACCCTGTCCGGTATTTGTCCACAACCCGTCCACAAGACTGTCCCGCAGGAATGTGGAAATTCGTCACAGTGTCGACACACTCGCCCGGCCGTCAACTGGGACCGCATTGCCCGTTTTTTGGGCAACGCGAGATTCTTCCTTTGCAATCAACGGGTTGAGTCAGTTTTGCGCAACCTGTCCACAACCGATCCACAATCCTGTCCCGCTCCCGTGTGGATACCGCGGGGTTCGGGGCAGCGCGGATGCGGTGCCCATTTTTCGGGCAGCCCGCGCGACACCCTTTACGATCAACGACTTAGCGCATCTATCCGGCGCGTATCCACAAGCGGTCCACAGTGCTGTCCTGCCCGTCTGTGGAAAGCCACAGGCGCCGAGAGCGGCTTGCCGCGCGCGAACGCGCGGGGTAGAGTGGCGCCTGATTTTTTCGAGCACGCCGCTGCGCGCCGCCGTCGGGCAGCACGCATCAAAGGCTGCCTAGGTCTGCTGTGTTTCGGGTCTGTTTTTTAGTCGATCTGTCGTCGGCTAGTCGAATCGGGGGTCCACGTGTTTTCCATCATTCAAGCGGCCGGCTGGCCGATCTGGCCGCTGCTGCTCGCCTCGGTCATCGCGTTGGCGCTGATCGTCGAACGTTTCCTGTCGCTGAAGCGCAGCAAGGTGCTGCCGCCGAAGTTATACGACGAAGCGCTGTCCGCCGCGCAACAGCGCCGCGCCACGCCCGAGGTCGTCAACAACCTCGAGAAGAATTCTCCGCTCGGCCGTATCCTGGCCGCCGGCCTGCGCCACGTCGTGCTGCAGCCGCATACCTCGCGCGATGCCGCCAAGGACGTGGTCGAGGAAGCGGGCCGTGCCGTCGCCCATGACCTCGAACGTTACCTGAACGCGCTGGGCACCATCGCTTCGGTGGCGCCGCTGATGGGCCTGCTCGGCACCGTGATCGGCATGATCGAGATCTTCGGCAACCAGAACGGCACGGGCGCCAATCCGGAGCAGCTGGCACATGGTATCTCGGTCGCGCTCTACAACACGGCGTTCGGCCTGATCGTGGCGATTCCCGCGCTGATCTTCTGGCGCTACTTCCGCCGCCGCGTGGACGACTACGTGGCCGAGCTGGAATTCCGCGCGACCACGTTCCTC
This sequence comes from Cupriavidus sp. OTU4054, assembly GCF_038440175.1. Classification (NCBI taxonomy): domain Bacteria; kingdom Pseudomonadati; phylum Pseudomonadota; class Betaproteobacteria; order Burkholderiales; family Burkholderiaceae; genus Cupriavidus; species Cupriavidus sp. OTU4054. The sequence goes on along the minus strand of NZ_JASATF010000025.1, from coordinate 105,443 downwards.
GACGCCATCCTGCCGCAACGGCGTTCGTAAGCGCGCGGGAGCACGCCATGCACTTCCGTTCCCGCCAGCGGCGCGAGGAGCCGGAGATCAACCTGATCCCGCTCATCGACGTCCTGCTCGTGATCCTGATCTTCCTGATGATCACGACCACCTATTCGCGCTTTACCGAGCTGCAGATCCAGCTGCCGACCGCCGACGCCGAACGCGCCCAGCAACGGCCCAGCGAGATCGTGGTCTCGGTGTCCTCGCGCGGCGTTTATTCGGTCAACAAGCAGGTGCTCGAGCAGAAGGACGTGACGAGCCTCGCGGACCAGCTGCGTCATGCGGCCGGCCCCACGGGCAACGGCCCGCCGCCCGTCGTCATCGTCAATGCCGATGCACAGGCCACGCACCAGGCGGTGATCAACGTGATGGAGGCCGCGCGCGTCGCGGGCCTGTCGCGCCTGACCTTCGCCACGCAGAGCGCGCAGCCGCGCTGATCCGCCCGGCCCCGGGCGGCCATCGGCCCGGCGTCGTTGTACCATGCGGGCATTGCCGCTTCTGACCGCACTGCCCGACCTTTCCCCAATGCCCGCACCCCGACACGCCCTCGCCGCCTTTGTCACCGACCAGTGGCAACGCCGCGGCTGGTTCGCCTGGCTGATGCTGCCGTTCTCGCTGCTGTTCGGCCTGATCGCGCGCGTGCGCCGCTACGGCTATCTGCATGGCTGGTTCCGCTCGACGCGGCTGCCGATGCCGGTGGTGGTGGTCGGCAACGTCACGGTTGGCGGCACCGGCAAGACACCGGCCGTGATCGCGCTCGCGCAGGCGCTCGTCGAAGCGGGGCTGCGCCCGGGCGTGGTGTCGCGCGGCTATGGCGTCAAGCTCACGCACCCGCGCCGCGTCAAACCCAATTCGAACGCGGCGGACGTCGGCGACGAACCGCTGCTGATCGCGCGCGCCACCGAGGTGCCCGTGTGGGTGTTCCCGGACCGCGCGCTGTGCGCGCAGACGATGCTGGTCTCGCACCCCGGCGTCAACGTGCTGCTGCTCGACGACGGCCTGCAGCACTACCGCCTGCAGCGCGACTTCGAGATCGTGATGTTCGACGGCCGCATGGGCGGCAACGGCCTCCTGCTGCCGGCCGGCCCGCTGCGCGAGCCGCTGTCGCGGCCGCGCGACGCCACGCTGATCAACGACCCGCACTTCCGCGCCACGCCCGACAAGCCCGATGTCTACGGCATGCGGCTGGAGCTGGACGTGGCCTGGCAACTGTCCGACCCGACCATGACGCGCCCGGTCTCGGCGTTCGCGGACCGGCGCGTGTTCGCGGCCGCGGGCATCGGCAATCCCGAACGCTTCTTCGCAAGCCTGCGGCAGGCCGGCCTGAACCCGGCCACGCTGCCGCTGCCCGACCATTACGACTTCGCCGACGATCCGTTCGCCACGCATCCGGCCGCCATCGACGCGGAGGTGATCCTGATCACCGAGAAGGATGCCGTAAAATGCGAGCGCTCCGAGTACCATGGCGACCCGCGCATCTGGGTCGTCGCCACCACGCCCGTGATCGACGCGGGGCTCATCGATAAAATCCGCCGCGCCGTGACGGCGCGCGCGCCGGCTGTCGCCACCCCCGTGACCACGGGTTCGGCCGGCCTAGACAAGGAACACCAGGATGGACAACCGGCTGCTTGAGATCCTCGTTTGCCCGCTGTGCAAGGGCAAGCTGGAGTACAACCGTGCCGCCCAGGAGCTGATCTGCCATGCGGACAAGCTCGCGTATCCGATCCGTGACGGCATTCCCGTCATGCTCGCCGACGAAGCACGCCAGTCGGTCCCCGGCCGCGTGATCGACACCGACGCCGACAAGCCGGCCGCCGGGAGCGGCAACGCCAACCCCTGATCGTCCCCGCGCAGTCATGACCCTTCCGGACTTCACCGTCGTCATTCCCGCGCGCATGGCCTCCACGCGCCTGCCGGACAAGCCGCTGGCCGATATCGGCGGCCATCCGATGATCGTGCGCGTGGCCGAACGCGCGCACGCGTCGTCCGCGCGCCGCACGGTCGTGGCCACCGACGCGCCCGCCGTGGCCGAAGCCTGCGCCGCGCGCGGCGTCGAGGCCGTGCTCACGCGCGCCGACCATCCGTCCGGCACCGACCGGCTGGCCGAAGTGGCCACGCTGCTCGGCCTCCCCGACGATGCCATCGTCGTGAACGTGCAGGGCGACGAGCCCCTGATCGACCCGCTGCTGATCGACGAGGTGGCGCTGCACCTGGCCGCGCATCCGGACTGCGCGATCGCCACGGCCGCGCACCCGCTCCACGACATTGCCGACGTCTTCAACCCGAATGTGGTCAAGGTCGTGTGCGACGCCGCGGGCCGCGCGCTGTATTTCTCGCGCGCCCCGATCCCGTGGTCCCGCGACGCGTGGTCGGCCGTGCCGGCCCAGCCCGCCGCCGGCGCACAGGTCGCGCTGCCGTCGATGCCCGTGCTGCGCCATATCGGCCTCTACGCCTACCGGGCGGGCTTCCTCCGCCGCTTTCCGACGCTGGCCGCCGCGCCGCTCGAGCAGACCGAAGCGCTCGAACAGCTGCGCGCGATGTGGCACGGCGAACGGATCGGCGTACTGGTCACGGCCGCCGCGCCCGCACCGGGCGTCGATACGCCCGCCGACCTCGAGCGCGTGCGCGCGCTGTGGGCGGCCGGGATGGCGCAGGAAGGCCCCTGACCGTATCTCTTCACTTAAGTTCACACTGCTGCAACCGAAGCGGAGGCCGAATTCGCGCCGCCCATGGCATAATGCCTGCCGAAACAGAGCCTGCGCCGCGTGCTCGAGAGCGCGCGTCGCACAAGGCTCGGTGGGGAGATAGAACGAGCCCGTCCGGCAGGAACCCTCCGCCATCACCCATGGCAGCAGGTGTCCCTTGCCGTAAGTCCCGCGTCAAGTTGCGGCGTTACCCTCCTTCGAAGTCTCCCGCGTTACCAGATTCCAAAAAACTTCTGAGGACCCGTAAATGCGTTTGATCCTGTTGGGCGCTCCCGGCGCCGGCAAAGGCACGCAAGCCAAATTCATCTGCGAAAAATTTGGCATTCCGCAAATCTCGACCGGCGACATGCTGCGCGCCGCCGTCAAGGCCGGCACCCCGCTCGGCCTCGAAGCCAAGAAGGTGATGGACGCGGGTGGCCTGGTCTCCGACGACATCATCATCGGTCTGGTCAAGGATCGCCTGAAGGAATGCGACTGCGACCAGGGCTACCTGTTCGACGGTTTCCCGCGCACGATTCCGCAGGCCGAGGCCATGAAGGAAGCCGGCGTCGCCATCGACTACGTGCTGGAAATCGACGTGCCGTTCGACGCGATCATCGAGCGCATGAGTGGCCGCCGCGTGCACGCCGCCTCGGGCCGCACCTACCACGTCAAGTACAACCCGCCGAAGGTCCCCAATGTGGACGACGTCACCGGCGAGCCGCTGATCCAGCGCGACGACGACAAGGAAGAGACCGTGCGCAAGCGCCTGGACGTATATGCCAGCCAGACGCGCCCGCTCGTGGACTACTACTCGGGATGGGCCGCCAACGGCGATGCCACGGCCAAGGTTGCCGCGCCGAAGTATCGCAAGATCTCCGGCCTCGGCGACGTGGACAAGATCACGGCCAGCGTGTTCGAAGCGCTCAAGTGACCGGCGCCTCCCGCAAAAAAAAAGCGACCCCTCGGGGTCGCTTTTTTCTTTCCGTCGTACCGAAGCCGCCGTAGAATTGCCTTGAATTGACGTATACGTAAAGTAAGTACATCGATCCCACAACAAGAGGAAGAGACGGCATGGACATCCAGGGCAACGTATTCATCGTCACGGGCGGCGCGTCCGGACTCGGCGCGGGCGCCGCGCGCATGTTCGCGGAGCACGGCGGCAAGGTCGTGATCGCGGACCTCAACGAGAATGCGGGTCTCGCGCTGGCCAAGGAGCTCGACGGCGCGTTCGTGCGCTGCGATGTCACCTCGGAAGCGAATGGCCAGGCCGTGGTCACGGCGGCGCAGGCCATGGGCCGCCTTGCGGGACTCGTGAACTGCGCGGGCATCGCCACGGCCGCCAAGACCGTCGGCAAGAACGGCCCGCATCCGCTCGACCAGTTCGAGAAAACCATCCGCATCAACCTGATCGGCACGTTCAACATGATCCGGCTGGCCGCGGCGGCGATGGTGCAGAACACGCCGGACGCCGAGGGCGAGCGCGGCGTGATCGTGAATACGGCGTCGGTGGCCGCCTATGACGGTCAGATCGGGCAGGCCGCATACGCGGCGTCCAAGGGCGGCGTGGTGTCGATGACGCTGGCCATCGCACGCGACCTGTCGCGCGACGGCGTGCGCTGCATGACGATTGCCCCCGGCATCTTCGAGACGCCGATGCTGCTCGGCATGCCGCAGGAAGTCCAGGATGCGCTGGGCCGCATGGTGCCGTTCCCGCCGCGGCTTGGACGGCCCGCCGAGTATGCGCGGCTCGTGCGCGCGATCGTCGGCAACACGATGCTCAATGGCGAGGTGATTCGCCTCGACGGCGCGATCCGGATGCAGCCGAAATAATTCCCCTGGCCCGGTCACCGCGCGGGCAGCAGCATGACGAGCATCGTGCCGGGTGCCGCGGGCGGGATAAACGTCAGCTGCTCGAAGTAGACGGCGGCGCCCGCGCCTTCGCCCGTGGCGGTGTGAAATCCCCGCCTGCCGCCCTGCCGCTCCTCAACATCCTGCGACGCCCACGCGTCGCGAAACGCAGGACTTGCCGCCTGCAGTCCCGCCACGAGCGCGCGGGTCGGCGCGTCGCCCGCATGGCGCAGGCTATGCACGCGAAACTCGGCCACGAGCCGCGCCGCGCGATGCGGCCAGTCCTCGACGCGCGCCTGCAGGCGCGGCGACAGGAACATCGCGCGCAGCAGGTTGCGATCGTCGCTCTCCGCATCGAGCCATCCCACGAACAGGTCGGCGGCCGCCGCGTTCCAGGCCAGCGCCGTCCACTGGCGGTCGAGCAGATACGCGGGGCCCGCGATCGCCTGCACGCTCTCGAGCAACGCGGCCGGCACGGATGGATCGGCCGCCGCGCGTGGCTCTGCCTTGCCCGCGAGGGCGAACAGATAGGCGCGTTCGGCCCGCGAAAGCCGCAAGGCCTGCGCGAGCCCGTCGAGCGCGCGCGCCGACATCGCCACGGGCCGGCCCTGCTCGAGCCACGTCACCCACGTCGCGCTGAGTCCGGCGAGCTGGGCCACTTCCTCGCGACGCAGTCCCGGCGTCCGGCGGCGCCTGCCCGGCGGCAGGCCCACATCGGCCGGCGTCAGCCGCTCGCGATGATTGCGGAGGAACGTCCCGAGCGCGCTGTCTTTTGAAGAAAATTCGGAGGGAAGTTCGGAGGCAGGTGCGTTGGAGGGGGCGTCGGCGTCCATTGGGTGGTGCGATTTATACCAGGATAAACAAGTGAGTTGTACCGGGACAACCGGCCATCTACAGTACGTGAAGGTTGCCGCTCCGGCAACTGCCTGCCCCTCTTCCCACAAGAACAAGGTCGATCGTCATGCAACAACAGGAACTCGTCGCCGCCCAGTTCGGCGCCACCGCCAATGCCTACCTCACGAGCGCGGTCCACGCCCAGGGTGCGGATCTGACGCAGCTGAAGGAGATACTCGGCAAGCTGGAGACGGTGCGCACGGGCCGCGTGCTCGATCTCGGCTGTGGCGCGGGCCATGCGGGCTTTGCCGCCGCAGCCGTGGCCGCCGAGGTCGTCGCCTACGATCTGTCTTCGGAAATGCTCGACGTGGTCGCCAATGCCGCGCGCGACCGCGGCCTCGCGAATATCGGCACGCAGCAGGGTGCGGCGGAGACGCTGCCGTTCCCCGACGCAAGCTTCGACGCGGTGGTCTCGCGCATGAGCGCGCATCACTGGCGCGACGTGCCCGCCGCGCTGCGCGAAATGCGGCGTGTATTGAAGCCCGGCGGCACGGTCGTGATGATCGATATCGCGGGCGCGGAAGATCCGCTCTGCGATACGTGGCTGCAGTCGGTCGAGCTGCTGCGCGACCCGTCGCATATCCGCGACTACTCGCCCACGGTGTGGCAACAGATGTTCGAGGCGGCCGGGTTCGGCGCCGCGGTGGCGCCGCTCTGGCATATCGACCTCGAGTTCGGCACCTGGGTGGCGCGCATGCGCACCCCCGACGTCGCCATCGCGGCCATCCGCTATCTGTGGGAGAAGGCCCCGCGCGAGGTCGTCGAGCGCTACCGCGTCAAACCCGACGGCAGTTTCTCGCTCGAAACGATGATGCTGACGGCCAAGGCCCCCTGATCAGGCCGCCATCGCCTCGGCCGGGATCGGCAGGTTCTGGATCATGTTCCAGACCGCCGCGGCCGCGGGCGACAGCGAGCGGTCCTCGCGCCGGACCATCACGATGCTGCGCTCCTCGCGCGGCACGAGCGGACGCGACACCAGCGGCGAGGCGGCCGGCAGCGGCAGCGAGAACGACGGCAGCACCGACGCGCCGATGCCGGCTTCGACCATGCCGAACACGCTGGCCGAATGCCCGAGTTCCTGCACGACCTGCGGCGTCACGCCATGCCGCGCCAGAATGCGGTCGATCAGCGGGCGGCTGCCCGAAGCAAAGTCGAGCAGCGCGAGCCGCTCGCCGTGGAGCGCGCTCCATGGCACGGTCTCCGCGCCCGCCAGCGGATGATCGCGACGGCAGACGAAGCAGAACGGATCGGTCGCCAGCGACTCGATCGTCAGCCCCTCGCGCGCCATCGGATCGATCAGCACGCCAAAGTCCACGGCACCGGCGCGGATCTGTTCGAGGCCATCGGCCTGGACGTTGTCGCGAATAAACAACCGAATTTCGGGATACTCGCGCGCGCAGGCGGCCACGTACATCGGCATCAGCCGGGCCGATATGGTCGGCGCGCTCGCGATCACCACCCGCCCGCGATACCGCTCGCCCAGTTGCCGGGTCTCCTCGAGCGTGTCGTCGAGCTGGCCCAGCAGCCGTTCGAGCGCGGGCACAAGTGCAGTACCCGCATCCGTGAGCACCACTTCCCGCGTCGTCCGGTCGAGCAGACGCACGCCAAGTGCTTCTTCAAGCTCTTGTACACCCCGACTGACCGCGGGCTGGGTCAGGCCCACTGCGTCGGCAGCCCGGCTGAAGCTTCCATGTGCCGCAACAGCCAGAAAGACCCGCAACTGCCGAAGGGTGTAATTCATGCGAACGAAAGATTAATGAATGAAATAAATGAATTTGCATTCTAGACAGGTCTTGTGTCCAATACTAGGCGGAAACCCTTAGGCAATATCCCTAGTCATGACCACCGCCATTCTCGCGCCTTTCAAAAAAACCTACGACCTGATCGACGGCTTCGTCCTGATCATGCTGACCGCGATCGCGATCGCGCTGCTCGCCCCCGAGATCGGCACCGGTGACGGCCCGCTGCACCTCGGCATCGTCACCAACGTCGGCGTCGCGCTCGTGTTCTTCCTGCACGGCGCCGCGCTCTCGCGCGAAAAGCTCGTGGCCGGTGCGAAGCACTGGCGCCTGCACGCATTCGTGCAGTCGTTCACGTATATCGTGTTCCCGGTGGTGGGCGTGATCCTGATGCTCTCGCTGCGCCAGGTGCTGCCGCCCGATCTGCTGCTGGGCGTGTTCTACCTCTGCGTGCTGCCCTCCACGGTGTCCTCGTCGGTGGCAATGACCTCGATGGCGCGCGGCAACGTGCCCGGCGCGATCTTCAACGCCACGATCTCGGGCCTGATCGGCATGGCGCTCACGCCGCTGCTGATGGGCCTCGTCATCAGCGCGAGCGGCGCATCGATGCCGCTGGGCAAGGCACTGATGGGGGTGGCGCTGCAGCTGCTGTTGCCGTTCGCGCTGGGCCAGGCCGCGCGTCCGCTGATCGGCAACTGGCTCGCGAAGAAGAAGCAGATCACCAACAAGATCGATCGCGGCGTGATCGTGCTGATCGTTTATTCGTCGTTCTGCGATGCGACCGCGGCCGGCCTGTGGCACCAGTACCAATGGCAGACGATCGCCGCCGTGATGGCGCTGGCCGCCGTGCTGCTGTTCGTGGTGCTCGCCGCGACCACGTTCACCGCGCGCCGCCTGCACTTCCCGATCGAGGACGAGATCACCGCGGTGTTCTGCGGTTCGAAGAAGAGCCTGGCCAACGGGATTCCGATGGCCAAGATCCTGTTCGCGGGCCACCCCGCGCTGGGCCTGCTCGTGCTGCCGCTGATGGTCTATCATCAGCTCCAGCTGATCGTATGCTCGGTGATCGCGGCGCGCTACGCGAACCGCGAGGACGAGCCGGTGCGCAACCGCGCCGCGGTGCGCGCCTGATCTCGCGGCTGCCGTAACGTCAGACCGAAGGAGCCTTCGCCAGCGGAGGATTCTTCGCGAAGTAGGCCTTGATGCCGCGCAGGATCGCGTTGGCGAGCTGCTCCTGGTGGGCCTCGTCGTTGAGCTTGCGCTCCTCCTCGGGATTGCTGATGAAGGCGGTCTCGACGAGGATCGAAGGAATGTCCGGTGCCTTGAGCACCGCGAACGAGGCCTGCTCCACGCTGCCCTTGTGCAGGCGGTTGATCCCGCCGATCTCCTTGAGCACCGCGTTGCCGACCTGCAGGCTGTCGTTGATCTGCGCGGTCGTGGACAGGTCCAGCAGCACGCGCGCGACCTGCGCATCCTTGTTGCCCATATTCGCGCCGCCGATCAGATCGGCGGCGTTCTCCTTGTTGGCCAGCCAGCGCGCGGCCGAGCTCGACGCGCCGCGCTCCGACAGGGCGAACACCGACGCGCCCTTCGCCTCGGGCGACAGGAACGCGTCCGCGTGAATCGACACGAAAAGATCCGCCTGCACGCGGCGCGCCTTCTGCACGCGCACGTTCAGTGGCACGAAGAAGTCCGCGTCGCGCGTCATCATCGCGCGCATGTTCGGCTGGGCATCGATCTTCGCGCGCAGCCGATGCGCGATCTGCAGCACCACGTTCTTCTCGTGCGAACCCGATGCGCCCGTGGCGCCGGGATCCTCGCCGCCATGGCCGGGGTCGATCGCGACGGTCAGCAGGCGGCGCAGCTTGAACTGGCTCGGCGGCGGGACGTTGGTCTGCGCCATCGGGGGCGGAATCGCGGGCGCGGCCGGCGCGGAGGGTGCCGCTGGCGTGGCAGGCTTCGGCTTGACCGCGGCGATAGCGGGCGGCAGGGCCGTCGTGCCCGTGGGAATCTGGTCCTTGTCCTCGAGCTTGCGCACGATCGCGCCGATCGCATCTTCCTCGGCACCCGCCGGCGCGCCCGACACGCCCGCAGGTCCGGACGGCGGCTCGCTCGACGCGAAGCGCCGCTGCTTGTCCTCGGTATCGCGCACGAGTTTCCATAACGGATCGGGCGGATTCACGGGATACAGGTCGAAGACGAGGCGGTTACGGTAGTCGCCGACGGGCGCCAGCGTGAACACCTGCGGCGAGACGTCTTCCTTGAGATCGAACACGAGCCGGACCACGCGCGGCCGGTTCTGGCCCACGCGCACGCTCTGGATATAGGGGTCGTTGGCCGCGATCTTGGCGACGATCTCGCGCAGCGTGGGCGAAAGGTCGAGCCCATCGATATCGACGACGAGGCGATCGGGATTGCGCACCATCTGGTGCGAGGCGGCCAGCGCGCTGTCGGACTCGATGGTCACGCGCGTGTAATCCTCGGCGGGCCAGACACGCACGGCAACGATATTGGCGCCGAACGCGATCTGCGGCCCGGCCAGCGTGAGGACGGCCGTCCCGGCGCCGAACTTCAGGCACTGGGCCATCCACTTGCGGCGCGCCGTCATGACCCCGTCGGGGGCGTTCGAAACATCGGGTCGGTCGGTGGCGATTCGCTTGATCAGCATGCGGTCAGCAACGTAAGTCCAGTGGGAGTATAGGCCCGCAGGGTGGCCATGCGGGCATCGGCGCCCTCGTCGGCGCCGCCCGGCGCCGGATTCTGGCCGCGGCTGTCCGATTGGAGCAACACATGCAGATCAGGTTCCCCGAGCAGGCGTCCGGCCTTCTCGGGCCATTCGACCAGATTGAACGCGGGCTCGGCAAAACAGTCGCGAAAACCGGCATCGATCCATTCCTCGGGATCGGCGAACCGGTACAGGTCGAAGTGGTAGACAGTGAGCGGCGAACCATCGGCGCGCGCCACCTCGTAGGGCTCGCACAACGTGTAGGTCGGGCTGCGGACCTTGCCGGCATGGCCGAGCGCGCGCAGGACCGCGCGCGAGAGCGTGGTCTTGCCCGCGCCGAGGTCGCCGGACAGCTGGACATGGATCGTGTGCGGCGGCAGCGTGCGGACCGCGGCGGCGAGCGCCGCGCCGAACCGTTCGGTGGCGGCTTCGTCGGGTAGCGCGAGGATGCGTTCTTCGAGCAGGGGCATTGCGTACAATTCGGGGATGACCGAGCGAGCCGTACCCGCGCCAGCCACATCGGCGGCGCCGCAGCGATCCAGCCCCCCTATCGACGCAACAAGCGTCGGTGCGGACGCGCTGGAGGCGCTCGTCACGCGCATTCGTGCATGGGGCGCCGAACTCGGCTTCGATGCGGTACGCATCGCGGACGTCGATCTGAGCCACGCGGAAGCGGGATTGCTCGCATGGATCGCGGCCGGTCATCACGGCGACATGGATTATATGGCGAACCATGGCACACGGCGCGCGCGGCCCGCCGAACTCGTGCCCGGCACCGTGCGCGCGATCGTCGCGCGCATGCCCTATCTGCCGGCGGAAAGCCCCGAAAACTGGCGCGCGCACGAGTTCGCGCGGCTCGACGATCCGTCCACGGCCGTCATCTCCGTCTATGCGCGGGGCCGCGACTATCACAAGGTCCTGCGCAGCCGGCTGCAGCAGCTGGCGTCGCGCATCGAGCAGGCGCTGGGCGCATTCGGCTATCGCGTGTTCACGGATTCCGCGCCCGTCATGGAGGTGGCGCTCGCCGCGCAGGGCGGGCTCGGCTGGCGCGGCAAGCATACGCTGCTGCTCGACCGCGAAGGCGGCTCGATGTTCTTCCTCGGCGAGATCCTCGTCGATATCCCATTGCCCGCGGACCCGCCCGAGACGCCCCGCTGCGGCCAGTGCACGCGCTGCATCGACATCTGCCCCACGCAGGCGATTCTCGCGCCGTACCGCATGGACGCGCGGCGTTGTATTTCTTACCTGACCATCGAGCACAAGGGCGCGATTCCCGAGGCGCTGCGCGCGCCGATGGGCAATCGCGTCTACGGCTGCGACGACTGCCAGCTCGCCTGTCCCTGGAACAAGTTCGCGCATCGTGCGACGCTGCCGGACTTCGACGTGCGCAATGGATTCGACGCGCCGGACATGGCCGCGCTGTTCCTGTGGACGGAAGCGGAGTTCAACCGGCGGCTCGAAGGCAGTCCCATCCGCCGCATCGGCCACGAACGCTGGCTGCGCAATCTTGCCGTGGGCCTCGGCAACAGCCTGCGCGCGGCATCGGCAGCGCACGGCGACGCGGCGCTGGCCGCGCGCATCCGGACTGCCCTGCACGCGCGGCGACACGATGCGAGCGAACTCGTGCGCGAGCACATCGAGTGGGCGCTCGCGCAGGACGTCACGCCCGTCAGCTGACCAGCGCGAGCCAGAGCGGCGTCGTCACGATCGCCGCGACCGTCATCACCGAGATCGTCGCCGCCACCAGCGGTCCGTTGCCGCCCATGCGCACCGCGAGGATATACGCGCTGGACGCCGTGGGCAGCGAGGCGTAGAGCACCACGATCTGATACTGCAGCGTCGTCAGCGGCAGATAACGCCCGACGCACCATGCAAAGCCCGGCATCGCCAGCAGCTTCACACCGCTCCACCACGCCATGGGCCCCACCGTTGACGAAGCGGCCGCCATCTGCAGGCCCGCGCCGACCGTCATCAGCCCCAGCGCCGTCGAGGCGGAGCCGAGCCGGCCGAGGATCATGCCGGCCACTTCGGGCGGATGGAGGCCCAGCACGTTGGTCAGCAGCCCGCCCGCGGTGGCGAGGATCAGCGGGTTGCGCGCGAGCTCGCGCCACAGCCGCGACTCGCCATGCCGCGCGAGCGCCCATACGGCGACGACATTGCAGAGCGGTACCGAGCAGCCGACGATGATGGCCATCAGCGCGAGCCCCTCGTTGCCGCCGAGGCGCGCGGCAATCGCAAGCGCGATATACGAGTTGAAGCGGAACGCGGTCTGCAGGCCCGATGCGAAGTCGATGGCGTCGGGACGCAGGACCCACTTCACGAGGTAGCCGCCGATCATGCCGAACGCCGTGGTGGCCAGCGCCAGGCCGAGCATCGCGGACGTGGAAGAGAAGTCGAATGTCGCGCTGTTGGTGGACTGGAGCAGCAGCGCCGGGAACAGCACGAAGTAGACGAGGCGTTCGATACCGGCCCAGAACGCGCGGTCGAACGGCGAGTACCGCACCAGCAGCCAGCCGATCAGGATCAGGCTGAAGTCTGGAATCAGCAGCAGGGCGGATGACATGGGGCCGTGTGTCTCATTGTTATAAGTGCGTCTTAGGGCAGATACGGATGGGTATTGTTCCAGAGATCGGGCAAGATGGCATGCCGAATCCTGTTTTCGGACGTCTGCTTGGGCATACATTTGCGCGTGCAGGACCGTCCGCCGTGCCGCCGTAGCCATGTTGTCTGTGTTTCGCCTTCCATCCCGTGTTTCGCTGCGCGCCGTCCTGCTGGGTGCGTCGGTGGCGTTCGCCGCGTTCGCACTGTGTGCGCCGCCGGCCGGCGCGGGCGAGATCGAGGGCGTGCGCTTCGACGACGCGGCGCGGCTCGGCGGCAAGGAGCTCCCGCTCAACGGCACGGGCCTGCGCTCCGGATTCGTGATGAAGGGCTACGTCGCCGCGCTGTACCTGCCCGAGCGCGCGCGCAACGCGACCGTGGTGCTCGGCACGCCGGGCCCCAAACGGCTTCAGATCCGGCCTTTGCGCGAAGTGGAATCGGACACGTTCGTAAAGGCCCTCAACGACGGCCTGCGCGAGAACCACAGCGAGCTGCAGGTCAGGATGATGTCCGACCGGATGACCCAGCTCGCACAGGCCATGAACCAGGTGGGCACCGCGCGCCGCGGCGACATCATCAATCTCGATTTCACCCCGGACGCGGGCACCGTCGTGGCCATGAATGGCATTCCGCGCGGCAGGCCGATTCCGGGCGAAGACTTCTACCAGGCGGTGCTGCGCAGCTTCCTGGGCGAACACCCCGTGGACCGCGAGCTCAAGCGCGGACTGCTCGGGGACTGAGCGACCCGACTGGACATACCAACTGGCTTACCCGCCGGGCATTACCGTGCCCGGCCTACGTATCTAAACCGGAGACACCCTCTCATGCAAGCTGGCAAAACCGCTCTGTTCCTCGCACTCGCCGCCTCGGCTTCGCTGCCGGCCGTCGTGCAGGCCCAGTCCTACCCGACCAAGCCGATCCGCCTGATCATCCCGTTCGCGCCCGGCGGTACGACCGACATCGTGGGCCGCGGCGTGGCCGACCAGATGAGCAAGATCCTCGGCCAGCCCGTGGTGGTGGAGAACCGTGCCGGTGGCGGCGGTTCGATCGGCGCCGACGCGATCGCGAAGGCCCCGCCCGATGGCTACACGATCGGCATCTCGACCGTGTCGACGATGGCGGTGAACCCGGCCTGCAATCCCAAGCTCTCGTACGACCCGATCAAGGACCTGAAGCCGATCGCCAACGTCGCGAACGTGGCCAACGTGATCGCCGTGAACCCGAACTTCCCGGCCAAGGACTACAAGGAGTTCATCGCGGTACTGAAGGCGAATCCGGGCAAGTACTCGTACGCGTCGTCGGGCACCTGCGGCTTCGGCCACATGCTCGGCGAGCAGTTCAAGGTCTCGACCAAGACCTTCATCGTGCATATCCCCTATCGCGGTGCCGGCCCGGCCCTGAACGACGTGCTCGCGGGACAGGTGCCCATCATGGTGGACAACCTGCCGTCGTCGATGCCGTACATCAAGGCCGGCAAGCTGCGTCCGCTGGTCGTCGCATGGAACAAGCGCATCGAGGGCCTGCCCGATGTGCCGACCTTCGGCGAACTGGGCCTGAAGGAGCCGAACGATCCGGCCTGGTACGGCCTGGTGGCACCGGCCGGCACGCCTGACGACATCATCAACAAGCTCAATGCCGCCGTCGTGAAGGCGCTGCAGGACAAGGGCTTCGCGGATCGCCTGCACGCTGCCGGCGCCGAGCCGTCGGGCAACACGCCCGCGCAGCACGCGGCCGAGATCAAGAAGGAATACGAGAAGATGAAGAACCTGGTCAAGGTGCAGAACATCAAGCTGGAGCAATAACCGGGCCTTGATTTCGGCATGCGGTAACAAAAGGCATAGAATCCGTTCTGTGCCTTTTTTTTCGCCTTGATTCCCTGCCCCGCCGTATGACTGCCCAGTTCGATGCCATCCTCCCCGCACCGTTCGGCAAGGTCGGCGTACGGTCCGACGGCGATGCCGTCGCCGAGCTGGTCTACCTGCCCGATACATACGACGCCATCGCCCCGGCCAGCGCGCTGATGCGCGATGTCGCCGCGCAGCTCGATGCGTATTACGCCGACGCCGGCTTCGTGTTCGACCTGCCGCTCGCGGCGCGCGGCACCGATTTCCAGCGCCGCGTCTGGCGCGAAATCTGCGCCGTGCCGCGCGGCGGCCTGACCACGTACGGCACCATCGCGAAAGCGCTGCGCAGCGTGCCGCGCGCGGTGGGCCAGGCCTGCGGGCAGAACTGGTTTCCCGTCGTGATTCCGTGCCATCGCGTGGTCAGCGCCACCGGGCTTGGCGGCTTCGCGCATCACGGTGAAGAAGGCTTCCACCTCGGCGTCAAACGCTGGTTGCTGCGCCACGAAGGCGCGATGCTGCTGTGAGCGCCGCGCCCATGCCGGTGGATGACGCCGCGCTGGCGTCGGACCTGTCGCTCGTCGATCGCTTCTGCGACGCGCTGTGGCTCGAGGACGGACTGTCGCGCAATACCATCGACGCCTATCGCCGCGACCTGTCGATGCTCGCGCGCTGGCTGCACGAGAACGACCACGGCGCGCTGCTCGCCGTCAACGACACGTCGCTGTCGGCCTACTTCGCCGCGCGCCATATGGAAACGCGCGCGTCGTCGGCCAACCGGCGGCTGACGGTGTTCCGCCGCTTTTTCCAGTGGGCACTGCGCGAGCACATGGTGCAGGCCGATCCCTGCCTGCTGCTGCGGCCCGCCAAGCAGCCGCCGCGTTTCCCGAAGACGCTGTCGGAAGCGCAGGTGGAAGCGCTGATCGACGCGCCCGATACCGGCACGCCGCTCGGCCTGCGCGACCGCACGATGGTCGAGCTGATGTATGCGAGCGGGCTGCGCGTCTCCGAACTCACGCAGATGAAGACGGTCGAAGTCGGCCTCAACGAAGGCGTGGCGCGCGTGGTCGGCGGCAAGGGCAACAAGGAGCGGCTCGTGCCCTTCGGCGCGCAGGCCGGCGACTGGCTGCGCCGCTACCTCGCCGAATCGCGCCCGGCATTGCTCGCGGGCCGCGCATGCGACGCGCTGTTCGTCACGCAGCGCGGCGAGGGCATGACGCGGCAGGCGTTCTGGCACCTGATCAAGAAGCACGCGCGCGAGGCCGGCATCCATGCCCCGCTGTCGCCGCACACGCTACGGCACGCGTTCGCCACGCATCTGCTCAACCATGGCGCGGATCTGCGCGTGGTGCAGCTGC
The DNA here is from genome assembly GCF_038440175.1 of Cupriavidus sp. OTU4054. Classification (NCBI taxonomy): domain Bacteria; kingdom Pseudomonadati; phylum Pseudomonadota; class Betaproteobacteria; order Burkholderiales; family Burkholderiaceae; genus Cupriavidus; species Cupriavidus sp. OTU4054. The sequence goes on along the minus strand of NZ_JASATF010000025.1, from coordinate 89,711 downwards.
TGCTGGGTCACGCCGATATCTCCACCACGCAGATCTACACGCACGTCGCGCGCGAGCGCCTGCGCGAGCTGCACCAGCAACATCATCCGCGCGGGTAACCCCGCTCCCGCGGATCGTCCGTCATGAGCAAAGCGAAACACATCTCCGAAACTCCCGCCACACAGTTCCTGCGGCAGCATCGCATCGCGTTCGGCGAGCATCCCTACGACTACGTCGATCACGGCGGCACGGGCGAGTCCGCGCGCCAGCTCGGCGTGCCCGAGCATGACGTGGTCAAGACCCTCGTGATGGAAGACGAGCGCGCGCAGCCGCTGATCGTGCTGATGCACGGCGATTGTTCGGTATCCACCAAGAACCTCGCGCGGCAGATCGGCTGCAAGAGCGTGCAGCCGTGCAAGCCCGAAGTGGCGCAGCGCCACAGCGGCTTCATGGTCGGCGGTACGTCGCCGTTCGGCACGCGCAAGAAGCTGCCCGTCTACGTCGAGTCGTCGGTGCTCGCGCTGGAAAAAATCTACATCAACGGCGGGCGGCGCGGCTACCTCGTCAGTCTCGCGCCCCAGGTGCTGGTGGACGTGCTCGGCGCGAAACCGGTCGAATGTGCATTGCCCGATTGATTCCTGACGGGCCCCGCGTCCGGGCGCGCTACAATCGCGCCAGCCCAAAAACAGCCAACACCCCGCAATGGTCAATCTGATATTCGCTGTCGCCGCCTACCTGATCGGGTCGGTGTCCTTCGCCGTCGTGGTCAGCAAGCTCATGGGGCTGCCCGATCCGCACAGCTACGGCTCGGGCAATCCCGGCGCCACCAATGTGCTGCGCACCGGCAACAAGAAGGCCGCCATCCTGACGCTGATCGGCGACGGCCTCAAGGGATGGCTCGCGGTCTGGCTCGCGCAGCGTTTCGGGCCGGCATACGGCGTGCAGGACGCCGGCATCGCCCTCGTGGCGGTGGCGGTGTTCCTCGGTCACCTGTTCCCCGTTTACCATCGCTTCGCGGGCGGCAAGGGCGTGGCCACGGCGGCCGGTATCCTGATCGCGATCGACCCGATCCTCGGCCTCGCGACGCTGGCCACGTGGCTGATCATTGCGTTCTTCTTCCGCTACTCGTCGCTCGCGGCGCTGGTCTCGGCGATCTTCGCGCCCTTCTTCCACGTGCTGATGTCCGGCGTCGATATCACGACGGGCGCGATCTTCGTGATCAGCGTGCTGCTGATCATGCGCCACCGCGCGAATATCGCCAAGCTGCTGGCCGGCAAGGAAAGCCGGATCGGCGAGAAGAAAAAGCCGGGTTGAGCCTTAGCGCGCGATCGGGCTCGCCGGAGACGCCGCCGGCTCGCTCGCAATCTCGGTCCCTTCCGCATGCCATCCGCCGCCGAGCGCGGCAATCAGGATCACCGCCGTGGTGTACTGGCGGCTCGTGATCGACAGCGCGGTGCGCTCCGCGGTATAAGCCGCGGTCTGCGCGGTGAGCACGTCGAGCAATGCCGCGGTGCCCGCCTTGTAGCGGTTGTTGACCAGCGCGAGCGCATCGCGCGCGGAGCGCAGCGCGTCGTTCTGCACGACCGACTCCTGCTCCAGCAGACGCGCCGCCGCGAGGTTGTCTTCGACTTCCTGGAACGCATTGAGCACCGTCTGCCGGTAGTTGGCGACCGTCTGGTCGTACACGGCCACGGCCTGCGCCTTGTTCGCGCTGCGCAGGCCGCCATCGAAGATCGCACCGGCCAGTGAAGGACCGAACGACCAGATACGGTCGGGCAGCGACAGCCAGCGCGCGAGCGTGGCCGCGGTGAGGCCGCCCGTGGCCGACAGCGATAGCGTCGGGTAGTACGCGGCCTGCGCCACGCCGATCTCGGCATTGGCGGAGGCCATGCGCCGCTCGGCCGCGCCGATGTCGGGCCGGCGCTCGAGCAGTTGCGACGGCACCGCGACCGGCACGCGCGGCAGCGTGGTGGCGAAGTCGGCCGCATGCATCGTCAGTTCGGACGGCGACCGACCGATGAGCACCGCAATGGCGTGTTCGAGCTGCGCGCGCGTGATCTGGATATCGATCTGCTGCGCCTGCGCGGACTTGAGCTGCGTCTCCGACTGCAACACGTCGGAGCGCTGCGCGGTGCCCGCCGCGTACTGATTGCGCACGAGCTGCAGCGAGCGTTCATAGTCGCTCACCGTGCGATCGAGCAGCGCGCGCTGCGCATCGGCGATGCGCAGCAGGAAATAGCTCTGCGCGAGCGTCGACTGCGTGGACAGCAATACGGCGGCCAGATCGGCCGCGCTGGCCTGCGCGCTCGCCTGGTTGCTTTCCACCTGACGCCGCACCCGGCCCCACACATCGAGTTCCCACGCCGCGGACAGCGTGACGCTCTGCCCATTGCGGATATTGCCGGCCTGGCTGGTGGTGCTGCTGCCCGAGCGCGACGCGCTGGCCGAACCGTTGAGCGTCGGGAAGAAGCCCGCGCGCGCGGCCTGCAGCGCGCCGGCGGCCTGGCGATACTGCGCTTCCGCCGCCTTGATGTTCTGGTTCGAGATCTGGACCTGCGCCATCAGGATATCGAGGTCCGGATCGTTGAATACGCGCCACCATTCGGCGCGCGCGGTCTGATCCTGCGGCTCCGCGGTCTTCCAGTCGCCGGTCCACGCGGGCATGTCGGGCGTGGCTTCCTTGAACGCGGAGGGGGTCGGCGCATCGGGCCGCTTGTAGTCGGGACCGACCGCGCAGCCGGACAACAGGGCGAGCAGCAGCGCGCCGGCCAGCGTGGCCAGACGGGGAACGGGGGAGCGGTGCATCGGCATCGTGGATCGCATCAAAGGCTTCGTTCGCTTCAATGGCTCGGCTTGGTTCAATGGCTCGGCTTGGTTCAATCGATCGGTTCTTTTCAATTCGGTTCGCATCAATGGAGACGAGGCTCGGCGTCGGGTTCCTGCCGCCGGTGGCGCGCGCGCCATGCGTTGACCTTCAGGCGCCAGCGGTCGAGCGTCAGGTACACCACCGGCGTCGTGTACAGCGTCAGCAGCTGGCTGACCAGCAGGCCGCCGACGATCGAGATGCCGAGCGGCGCGCGCAGTTCGGCCCCGTCCCCGCGCCCGAGCGCGAGCGGAATCGCGCCGAGCAGCGCGGCCATCGTCGTCATCATGATCGGACGGAACCGCAGCAGGCACGCGCGATGGATCGCCTCGCGCGGCGACAGCCCGTCGCGCCGCTCGGCATCGATCGCGAAGTCGATCATCATGATCGCGTTCTTCTTCACGATGCCGATCAGCAGGATCACGCCAATCAGCGCGATGATGCTGAAGTCGGTCTTCGAGGCCAGCAGCGCAAGCAGCGCGCCCACCCCCGCCGACGGCAGCGTGGAGAGGATCGTCAGCGGATGCACATAGCTCTCGTACAGCACGCCCAGCACGATATAGATCGTGATGAGCGCCGCGAGGATCAGGTACGGCTGGCTCTTGAGCGAGTCCTGGAACGCCTTGGCGCCGCCCTGGAAATTCGCCTGCAACGTCTCGGGCGCGCCGATACGCGCGAGCGCATCGCGAATCGCATCGGTGGCCTGCGACAGCGAGAACCCCTCGGCCAGGTTGAACGAGATGGTCGAGGCCGCGAACTGCCCCTGATGGTTCACGCCGAGCGGCGTGCTCGTCGGCGTGACGCGCGCGAACGCGGAGAGCGGCACGCGATTGCCGCCGCCGGTGACCACATAGATGTCCTGCAGCGCATGCGGACCCTGCAGGTATTCCTGGCTCAGCTCCATCACCACGCGGTACTGGTTCAGCGGGTGATAGATCGTGGAGACGAGGCGCTGCCCGAACGCATCGTTGAGCACCGCATCGACCTGCTGCGCCGTGACGCCGAGCTTCGAGGCCGTGTCGCGATCGATGATCACGGACGTCTGCAGGCCCTTGTCGTTGGTGTCGGTGTCCACGTCCTCGATACCCTTGATGTTCGAGATCGCGGCGCGTACTTTCGGCTCCCACGCGCGCAGCACTTCGAGGTCGTCCGACTGCAGCGTGAACTGATACGCCGAACTGCTCTGCCGGCCACCGATGCGAATATCCTGCACGGGCGTGAGGAACAGGCTCGCGCCGGGCTCCTTGGCGAGCTTGACGCGCAGCCGCGCGATGATCGCATCGGCCGACTCCTTGCGCTCGGAGAGCGGCTTCAGCGTGACGAACATCTGACCCGTGTTGCGCTGGGAGCCGCCCGTGAAGCCCGTCACGTTGACCACGGCCGGGTCGGACCGCACGATCGTGATGAAGTTGTCGAGCTTCTTGGTCATCGCCTGGAACGACGTGGCCTGGTCCGCGCGGATAAAGCCGATCAGCCGGCCCGTGTCCTGCTGCGGGAAAAAGCCCTTGGGCACGATCACGTAGAGCCACACGTTCAGGCCGATCGTCGCGATCAGCACGAGCCAGACCAGCGCGCTGTGGCGCAGCGCCACGCCAAGCGTGCGGGCGTACTGGTCGTGCAGCCAGTTGAACACGCGCTCGCTCGCGTGATAGAAGCGGCCGCGCTTCTCGTCTTCCTTGACCGGACGCAGCAGCTTGGCGCACATCATCGGCGTGGTGGTCAGCGAGACCACGAGCGAGACCAGGATCGCCACCGACAGCGTGATGGCGAACTCCTGGAACAGCCGGCCCACGATGCCGCCCATGAGCAGCAGCGGAATGAACACGGCGATCAGCGACAGGCTCATCGAGATGACCGTGAAGCCGACCTCCCGCGCGCCGCGCAGCGCGGCCTCGCGCGGCTTCATGCCGTTCTCCATATGCCGGGAGATATTCTCGAGCACGACGATCGCATCGTCGACGACGAACCCCGTGGCAATGGTCAGCGCCATCAGCGAAAGATTGTTCAGCGAGAACCCGGCCAGATACATCACCGCGAACGTGCCGACCAGCGAGACGGGCACCGCCACGCTCGGGATCAGCGTCGCGCGCACGTTGCGCAGGAACACGAAGACCACCATGATCACGAGCGCGATCGAGATCAGCAGCGTGTGCTCGACCTCGCGCAGCGACGCGCGGATGGTCGGCGTGCGATCGAGCATCACGTCCATCGAGATCGCGGCCGGAATCATCTTGCGCAGCTGCGGGAGGATGTCGTTGACGCGATCGACGGTCTCGATGATGTTGGCGCCGGGCGAGCGGTTCAGCACGAGCAGCACCGACGGCTTGCCATTGGCGGAGCCCGCGTTGCGGATGTCCTGCACGGAGTCCGTCACGTTGGCCACGTCGGACAGGCGCACCGGCACCTGCAGCGAATTCGGTCCCGAGTTGCCGTTGCCGCCGCCCGTGGCGCCGGTGGTGATCGTCGTGGTGCCGCTGCTCGTGGTCAGCGTGGTCGTGGTCACGCCGTTGACGGTCTTGGTGCTGACATTGCCGCCCGCGGTGGCGTTGGCCGTGCTCGCGATCAGCGCGCCCGCCGATGCCGACGAGTAGGTGCCCGGCGTGGCGTAGCGCACGATCAGCGGCATGTAGTCCTTGGCCGCCATCGCCTGGTCGTTCGCGTAGACCTGCCAGTTGTTATTGTTGTTCTCGAGGACGCCCAGCGGCCGGTTGGCATTGGTCGCGCTGATCGTGTTGCGCACGTCCTCCAGCGAGATGCCGTACTTGTTGAGCGCGGTCGGATTGAGCTCGACGCGCACGGCGGGCAGCGACGAGCCACCGATGGTCACCTGCCCGACGCCTTCCACCTGCGAGAGCTTCTGCGCGAGGATCGTCGACGCCGCGTCGTAGAGCTGGCCGCGCGTCATGGTCGGCGACGTCAGCGCGATGATCATGATCGGCGCGTCGGCCGGGTTGACCTTGCGATAGGTCGGGTTGTTCGGCAGGCTCGTCGGGAGCGTGGCGCGCGAGGCGTTGATGGCCGCCTGCACGTCGCGCGCGGCGCCGTCGATATCGCGCGACAGATCGAACTGCAGCGTGACGCGCGTGGAACCGAGCGAGCTAGACGACGTAATTTCGTTGACGCCCGCGATCGTGCCGAGCGCGCGTTCCAGCGGCGTGGCCACGGTCGCGGCCATCGTCTCGGGGCTCGCACCGGGCAGCGATGCGGAGACCGAGATCGTGGGGAAGTCCACCTGCGGCAGCGGCGAAACCGGCAGCAGCCGCAGCGCCGCCAGCCCCGCCAGCAGGATGCCGATGGTCAGCAGCGCGGTCGCGACCGGGCGTTGGATAAAGGCGGCGGAGACGTTCATCAGGCGTGCGTCTCCCCTTCGGGGTCGCCGAACTTGCGCCGGCGCCAGCTATTGAGCTGGAGCGCCACGCGGTCGAACGCGAGGTAGATCACGGGCGTGGTGAACAGCGTGAGCACCTGGCTCACGAGCAGGCCGCCGACCATCGTCACGCCGAGCGGCCGGCGCAGTTCGGAACCGATGCCGGTGCCGAGCATCAGCGGCAGCGCGGCGAGCAGCGCCGCCATCGTCGTCATCAGGATCGGGCGGAAACGCAGCAGGCAGGCCTGGAAGATCGCCTCGCGCGGCGCCATGCCGCCCTCGCGCTCGGCCTCGAGCGCGAAGTCGATCATCATGATCGCGTTCTTCTTGACGATACCGATCAGCAGGATGATGCCGATGATCGCGATGATGCCCAGATCCTGCCGCGCGACGAGCAGGGCGAGCAACGCGCCGACGCCCGCTGACGGCAGCGTGGACAGGATCGTCACCGGGTGGATCGTGCTCTCGTACAGCACGCCGAGCACGATATACATCGTGATCACCGCGGCAAGAATCAGCCAGAGCGTATTGGAGAGCGACGCGCTGAACGCGAGCGCCGCGCCCTGGAACTCGGTAGCCATCGAGATCGGCAGGCCGAGCTCCTTCTCCACCTTGAGGATCTTCTCCACGGCGGCGCCGAGCGACTCGCCTGGCGCGAGATTGAACGAGATCGTCGCGGCCGGGAACTGGCCCTGATGGTTGATGACGAGGGGACCCGTGCGCTCGCTGATGCGCGCGATCGAGCCCAGCGGCACCTGGCCGCCCGACGACGACGGCAGCCGCAGTTCGGACAGCGATTGCGGGCTCGTGCGGAACTGCGGCATCGTCTCGAGCACCACGCGGTACTGGTTGGACTGCGTGAAGATCGTCGAGACCAGGCGCTGGCCGAACGCGCTATATAGCGCGCTGTCGATCACGGCCGTGGTAATGCCGAAGCGCGCGGCGGCATCGCGGTCGATCTCGACGTAGGCGCGCAGGCCGTTGTTCTGCTGATCGCTGGTCACGTCGCGCAGCTCGCGCTCCTGGCGCAGGCGCTCGACGAGCTTCGGCACCCATTCGGCCAGCACCTTGGGATCGGGGTCCTCCACCGTGAACTGGTATTGCGTGCGCGAGACGCGGTCCTCGATGGTCAGGTCCTGCACGGGCTGCATGTACAGCGAGATACCGCCGAGCTTCTGCGCGGCATCCTGCAGCCGGTCCATCACCACATCCATGCTGTCCCGGTCGCCCTTGGGCTTGAGGTTGATCAGCATGCGGCCCGCGTTGAGCGTGGTATTGGTGCCATCGACGCCGATGAACGACGACACGCTCGCCACCGCCGGGTCTTCCAGGATGACCTTCTGCACGGCCTCCTGCTTGCGGCCCATCGCGGTGAACGAGGTCGTCTGCGCGGCTTCGGTAATCGCCTGCAGCACACCCGTGTCCTGCACCGGGAAGAAGCCCTTGGGCACCACGAGGTACAGCAGGCCCGTCAGCACGAGCGTGCCGACGGCGACGACGAGCGTCGCGGTCTGGCGCCCGAGCACCCATTCCAGCGCGCGGCCGTAGCGATCGATCACGTTGTCGAAGAAGCGGCCCGTGGCGCGGTGAAAGCGCGACAGGTTCTCTTCGGGCACATGGCGCAGCAGACGCGCGCACATCATCGGCGTGAGCGTCAGCGATACCACGGCCGAGATCAGGATGGACACTGCCAGCGTGATCGCGAACTCGCGGAACAGCCGCCCCACCACGTCGCCCATGAACAGCAGCGGAATCAGCACCGCGACGAGCGAGAACGTCAGCGAGATGATGGTGAAGCCGATCTGCTTGGAACCCTTCAGCGCCGCGGCCATCGGCGTATCGCCCTTCTCGATGTACCGCATGATGTTCTCGATCATCACGATCGCATCATCGACGACGAACCCCGTGGCGATGGTCAGCGCCATCAGCGTCAGGTTGTTGATCGAGAAGCCCGCCAGGTACATCACGCCGAAGGTGCCGACCAGCGAGAGCGGCACCGCCACGCCCGGGATGATCGTCGCGGGGATATTGCGCAGGAAGACGAAGATCACCATCACGACGAGCGCGATGGCCAGCAGCAGTTCGAACTCGACGTCCTTCACCGACGCGCGGATGGTCGTGGTGCGGTCGGTCAGCTGCTGCACGTGCACCGAGGCGGGCAGCGCATTCTGCAGCTGCGGCAGCAGCGACTTGATGCGATCCACCACCTCGATCACGTTGGCGCCGGGCTGGCGCTGGATGTTCAGCACGATCGCCGGCTTGCCGTTGGCCCACGCGGCCAGCCGCGTGTTCTCGGGGCCATCGACGATATCGGCGACGTCGGTAATGCGGATCGGCGCGCCGTTCTGGTAGCCGATGATGATCTGCCGGTATTCATCGGCGGAGCGCAGCTGGTCGTTGGCGTCGATCGTCGAGGCGCGCTGGGGCCCGTCGAAACTACCCTTCGCGCCATTGACGTTGGCGCTGCCGATCGCGGTGCGCAGGTCGTCGATCGACATGCCCAGCGCGGCCAGCGCCGTGGGGTTGGCCTGGATGCGCACGGCGGGACGCTGCCCGCCGCTGATCGTGACGAGGCCCACGCCCTGGATCTGCGAGATCTTGGCCGCGATACGCGTATCGACCATATCCTGCAGTTGCGGCAGGGGCAGCGTGTCGGAGGTCATCGACAGCGTCATGATCGGCGCGTCGGCCGGGTTCACCTTGCTGTAGACCGGCGGCATCGGCAGGTCGGCCGGCAGCAGGTTGCCGCCCGCGTTGATGGCGGCCTGCACTTCCTGCTCGGCCACGTCGAGCGAGAGCGACAGCTCGAACTGCAGCGTAATGACCGACGCGCCGCCCGAGGACGACGACGACATCTGCTTGAGGCCCGGCATCTGGCCGAACTGACGCTCGAGCGGCGCGGTCACCGACGACGTCATCACGTCCGGGCTCGCGCCCGGGTACAGCGTGGTGACCTGGATGGTCGGGTAGTCCACCTCCGGCAGCGCCGACAGCGGCAGCAGGCGGAATGCCACCAGCCCGGACAGCAGGATGGCGAGCATCAGCAGCGCCGTGGCGACTGGCCGCTCGATAAAGATGCGTGACGGGTTCATGCCGCTCCTCGATTCCTTCGCCGCTTACTGCTGCGGGCGCTGGCCGACGTTGCCGGCGGGGTTGGCGGGGGTGTTCCGGGTCGGGTCGGGGACCGCATCCGCATCGCGCTGGCGGCGCGGCTCGGCCATCGGCGCGCTGGCACCGCTCGCCCCGTCGCCACGGCGCGCATGGGCACCGCTCGCGCCGGCGCCGCTCGCGCCGCCCCAGTTGCTGCCCTCGCGGTGGCGGCCGCGCCCGCGCGGCTGGCTCGCAGGTACCAGTTGTGCCGCGCGCGCGGCCGGATCCACGGCCTCCACCGTCATGCCTTCCTTCAGGCGGTCCGCGCCGTCGATCACCACGCGCTGGCCGGGCTGCAGGCCCTTCGTCACCGCCGTGCGCGTGCCATCGCTGGCGCCGAGCGTGACCGTCGCCACATGGACCGTGCTGGCCTCATCGACCACGTACACGAACGTGCCCTGCTGGCCGCGCTGGATGGCCGCCACCGGAATGACCGTGGCGTCCTCGAGCGTATCGATGCGCGTGCGCACGTTGACGAACTGGTTCGGGAACAGCATGCCGTCCTTGTTCTCGAACTGCGCCTTGAGCTTGACCGTGCCGGTGGTGACGTCGATCTGGTTGTCGGTCGTCAGCAGCGTGCCTTCGGCCAGCTGCGTGCGCATCTGGCGATCCCAGGCCTGCACGGGCAGCTTCTTGCCCGCATTGAGCTGCCGGAGCACCTGCGGCAGGTTGTCCTCGGGAATCGTGTACAGCACGGTGATGGGCGTGATCTGCGTGATCAGCGCGATGCCGTTGGTGTCGCTGGTGCTCACGATATTGCCGGGGTCCACCTGGCGCAGGCCGATGCGGCCGGACACCGGCGCGACGATGCGCGTGTAGCCCAACTGGATCCGCGCGTTGTCCACATTGCCCTGATCGGTCTTGACCGTGCCTTCGTACTGGCGCACGAGGGCGTCCTGCGTGTCCACCTGCTGGCTCGAGATCGAGTCCTGCTGGAGCAGCGTCTTGTAGCGCTTCTGGTCGAGCCGCGCATTCTGCAGCAGCGCCTGATCGCGCGCGAGCTGGCCCACGGCCTGGTCGTAGGTGGCCTGGAACGGACGCGGGTCGATCTCGGCCAGCACGTCGCCGGCCTTGACCATCTGGCCTTCCTTGAACAATACGCGCAGCAGCGGGCCGGAAACCTGCGCGCGCACGGTCACATTGGCCAGCGGGGTCACGTTGCCCAGCCCGTTGAGCACGACATCCATGTCCCGGCGCGCGACCGTGGACACGACTACGGGAGAGCGCGGCATATTGGCGCCCGGTCCACCGGGCCCGCCCGGGCCGCGCGCCTGCCGGCCGCCCGCCGCGGCCCCGCTCGCCCCGGCCTGGCTCCCGGCGCCATCGGCCGCCGCGCGATGGCCCTGCCACCAGTACCAGCCGGCACCGGCCAGCACCACGACGACCGCGATCGCGATCCATGTGCGGCGCGATGACGCGCCGCGCTGTGGCGAGGGCCCCCGGGGCGGGGTGGGTGGCGAGGAGGGTTGACCGTTTTCGGGTTGCGACATATCCGGAATCCTGGGAACGGCGCGCCCGGGATGGGGCACGCCAACGATATTCGCGCGGCGGCCGGGGGCCGGCCAGCGGGCGAAATGGCAAAGTATGCCAAATCGCGCTACCGGAAAGACCATTCGCCCTGGCCGCCTATGGAGGGGCTTCCCTTTCGGGTCCCGTTTTTCCTCTGGGGCAAGGTTCGGGAGGGCGATCGATCCGGTGCGGCTGGCAGGTAGGCGCCGCGCGATTGGCAGTGGCGAAAAATATCGCCACGTTGGGACGAAGCATAATGTGCCGGGATGACCGCGCCTGTTTCTGGCACCCGCTCTTTTATTACAGCGGATTACCAGCGGGCCGGGTGTAACCTCCGGAAACAAAACCGCGGACGCCAATCGCGTTCCCACGCCGCCAGCCTGACTATCATTTGCCTATGCGAACGAACCAGCCCACCCAGATCCTCGTCGTGGACGACGATCCCGAACTTCGCGACCTGCTGCGCGAGTACCTGACCTCGCAGGGCTTTGCCGTGTCCGTGCTGCACGACGGCGACGGCCTGCAGGCGCGCCTCGAGCGCGAGCGGCCCGCGCTGATCGTGCTGGACCTCATGATGCCCAAGGTCGATGGCCTGACGGCGCTGCGCAACCTGCGTGCGAAGAACGACGATATTCCGGTGATCCTGCTGACCGCGCGCAGCGACGAGATCGACCGTATCGTCGGGCTCGAGATCGGCGCCGACGACTACCTCGGCAAGCCGTTCTCGCCGCGCGAGCTGCTCGCGCGCATCAACGCGGTCCTGCGCCGCAAGCTCGCCCGGCCCGCGGCTGCACCCGAGGACCGCGAGTCGATCGCGTTCGGCCCGTTCCGCGTGAACTTCCGCCAGCGCTCGCTGCTCCGGACCGGGCAGGCGGTATCGATCAGCGACACCGAGTTCGCGCTGCTCAAGCTGCTGCTCATGCATCCGCTGGAAGTGCTGTCGCGCGAGCGCATCGTCGAGCTGATGTACGGCACCGCGAGCGGCATCAGCGACCGCGGCATCGATGTGCAGATCTGGCGCCTGCGCCGGCTGCTGGACGAGGACGCGCAGCGCCCGCGCTATATCCAGACCGTGCGCGGCAGGGGCTATACGTTCGTGCCCGACGAGGCCGAAGAGATTCCGCAGTAGGACTTTCGCACCAAAGACGCTGAGCAATGAAGCTGAGGATTGACACCCTGTTCGGACGCATGGCACTGCTGATTGCAGCGGTGCTCATGATCAGCCATTTCTCCTGGCTGACGATTCTTCGCATGGATCGTCGCCAGCAGCAGGTCGACTATTCGGTCGAACAGATGCTGTTCCAGCTGCAGAGCATCGAGCACGCGCTCGATGCGCGGCCGCCGCTGCCGTTGCCGAGCCTCGTCGAGATCGGCGACAACACGCGGGCGGAAGAATTGTCGGCGGTCCCGCAGGGTGGCCGGCCGCGCCGGCTGATCGAACAGTTCGGCAGCCGCCTGCCGAAGGGCAGCGAGTTGCGGATCGAGGACGAAGCCACGCCGCGGCTGTGGGTCAAGCTGCCGACGCGCGCGCAGTGGATCGCCATGCCGATCCTGTGGGTGCACAACCCCCCGCCCGACAACCGGCTCGTGCCCGGCGTCATCCTCGTGGTCGCCGTGGCGACGATCTTCGCGCTGCTGATCGCGTGGCAGATCCAGCGGCCCGTACGCGACATGGCCGAGGCCGCGGCGCGATTGTCGCGGCAGGAGATGGTGCCGCCGCTACGCGAGCGCGGGCCGCATGAGCTGCGACAGCTGATCGAGCGTTTCAATCGCATGGTCGCGGACCTCGTGCGCACGGACCAGGAGCGCAACACGATGCTCGCCGGCATCGCGCACGACCTGAAGACCCCGCTCGCGCGGCTGCGGCTCCGCGCCGAGATGCTGAGCGACCCGAAGGCCGCCGCGGGCGTCACGCGCGATGTGGAGTCGATGTCGGCGATCGTCGAGCAGTTCCTGACCTTCGCGCAGAGCAGCGAGCCCACCGCGCGGCCCGTGCCCGTGGAGAAGCGCATTTCCGAACTCGCGGCATCGCTGGCGGAGCAGGACCGCTTCGTCGAACTCGACCTCGCCGCGGGCGACGGCTTCCGCATGATCGCGACGCAGCTCGACCGCATCGTCGGCAACCTCGTCGATAACGCCTATGCGTACGGCGCACCGCCCGTCCATGTGTCCACCGCGCGTACGAACGAAGGCTGGCGCCTGACCGTGGAGGATCACGGCACGGGCATTCCCGACGATGCGATGGACCGCGTGACGCTGCCGTTCGTGCGGCTGGATCCGGCGCGCGGCGGCAACGCGCACTCGGGGCTGGGACTCGCGATCGTCGATCGCCTGGTCCGCCAGGGCGGCGGGCGCCTGAACCTCGTCAACCGCGAGGAAGGCGGCCTGCGCGTGGAGATGGTGTTTCCGTTTGCGCCGCTGGCGCAGGCGGCATAGGCGGTGCCCCTTATTGCCGCCCCTTATTGCCGCCCCTTATTGCTGCCTCCTACCGCCGCGCCGATCCGCCGCCCGAGACCGGAACCGGCAACGGCTCGCGTTTCACGCGCTCCCGCAGCCATGTCGCCGCCTTGCCGAGCGGCCGCTGCTTGTGCCACACGAGCTCCATCGCCACGGGCCAGTCCTTTTCCTGAAACGCGAGTTTCGGTGACACCAGTTGTGCCGCGGCCGGCGAGTTCGCGGCCACGTGCCAGGGTACGAATCCCCAGCCCAGATTGCGCTTGATCAGTTCGACGATGACCCACTGGCTCTCGACCCACCAGACATCGGCCGCGACGCGCAGGCGCTTCTTTTCTTCGCTGTCGCTGCGCGTGGCCACCATCAGCTGGCGATAACGCTTGAGCTCTTCCCAATCGACGCGCGGCTGGTGCGCGAGCGGATGCTCGGGCGCGCAGAGGATCGGCATCGGCACCCAGCCGAGCGCATGAAACGCGAGTTCGGCCGGCAGAATCTCCTGCCGCCACATGATGCCGAGGTCCGCGCACTGGCTCATCACGAGCCGGCTCACGTCCTCCATCAGCGGAAACAGCAGTTCGAGCTCCACCGCCGGAAACTGCCGCGAGAACTCCTCGAGCATCACGCCGAGAATCTCTTCCGGATACAGCTCGTCCACGGCCAGCACGAGCCGCGTCTCGACGCCCTCCCCCAGGCTCTTGGCCACGCCGCGGAAATGTTCGCAGCGTTCCAGGATCACGCGCGCCTCGGCCAGCAGGCGCTCCCCCGCGGGCGTGAGCACGGGATAGCGCGCGCTGCGATCGAACAGCGCATTGCCGAGGTCGATCTCGAGGTTGGCCACGGCCGCGCTGACCACGGACTGCGCCTTGCCGAGCCGGCGCGCGGCGGCCGAGAACGAGCCCGTTTCGGACGCCGCGACAAAGGCCTGCAACTGGTCGATGGAGAGACTCATACGCCTCCTTCCCTGCTATCTATCGGATAAACCGATGGTATCCAACTTGGCAATATCAATCCAGCAGATAGACTGTGTCCCATCGTCGTTTTTGCTGGAGAGGATCATGCGCACTACCGGAGACCGGATCCGACATGCGATCGGTTTCGAGTTGATCGGCCTGTTGGCCTTCGCCCCGCTTGCCAGCTGGGTGTTCGGCTATGCGCTGCACCAGATGGGCCTGATCGGTGCGGTGGCATCGCTGATCGCCGCCGCATGGAACTACGTCTACAACCTGATGTTCGACAAGGCGATGCTCCGCGTCCGCGGGGACGTCCACAAGACGCCGGCCATTCGCGTGCTGCACGCGATCCTGTTCGAGGGCGGCCTGCTGATCGTGTTCCTGCCGTCCGTCGCGTGGTACCTCGACATCAGCCTGTTCGACGCGTTCATCATGGACATCGCGGTGGCCGGCTTCTACATGGTCTACGCGCTGATCTACAACTGGGCCTACGACCTCGTGTTCCCGATTCCGAAGGCGCCCGCCCCCGTGAGCGGCGCGCGGTCGACTTCGCTGTCGAATTGACACGGTAACCGAGCGTTTCACGTCATCCGAACCGCGTTGGGCATGCGTTAACATCTCCGCCATGCCCATGCCCAATGCCCTGCCCCGCATCGTTCCGGCCGCCGCGCTCCTGGCGTGCCTTGCCGCCGGACTCGCAACCGTCCCCGCGGACGCCAAGACCGCCAAGGCCAAACCGGCCGCGGCGGCAAAGTCCACCTCCCCTTCTTCGTCCGCGCCGGCAAAGCATGCCGCCGCGGAGACCGTCGATCCCGCCGCCCTGCGCGCCGGGTTGCCGGCCAACGTCGTCACGGCATTACGCCGCGCCAACGTGCCGTTATCGGCCGCGAGCTTCTATGTCGTGAAGGTTGGCGCGCCCGCGCCGCGCGCGAGCTGGAATGCCGAGCAGCCGATGAATCCGGCCTCGACGATGAAGGTCGTGACGACGTTTGCGGGACTCCAATTGCTGGGGCCCGACTTTCGCTGGCAGACGTCGCTCTATGCCGACACGCAGCCCGGTGTCGACGGTTCGCTCAACGGCAATATCTACCTGCGCGGCCGGGGCGATCCCAAGCTCGTGCCCGAAGAGATGGCCAAGCTCGTGTCGTCCGCGCGGCGCGCCGGTGTCAACAATATCAATGGCGACCTCGTGCTCGACCGCAGCTTCTTCGCGGATGGGCTCGATGGCAACGGCACGATCGACGGCGAGTCCACGCGCGCGTACAACGTGAATCCGGACGCGCTGCTGTATGCGTTCAAGACGCTGTCCTTCACGATCAGTCCGGACCCGGCGAGCCGCTCGGTGGCGGTGTCGGTCACGCCCTCGCTGGCGCAACTGCGGGTGGACAACCGGCTGGCGCTGACGAACGGCCGTTGCGGCGACTGGCGGACGCGGGCGAACCCGGCCATCATGCCGCAGCCGGACGGCACGGTCGTGGCCGCGTTCGACGGCAGCTATTCGACCGATTGCGGCGAACATGTGATCAACCTCGCGACGCTGTCGCACAGCGATTTCATCTGGGGTGGATTCGTCGCCGAATGGCAGCTCGCGGGCGGAACGTTCACGCATGCGCCCGGCGTGCGCAGCGGCCCGGTGCCGCGCAACGCGGTGCTGCTGGCGCGGCACTATGGCGAGCCGCTCGGCGATATCGTGCGCGATATCAACAAGTATTCGAACAACGTGATGGCGCGCCAGCTGTTCCTGACCATCGGTGCGGAAATCGACCGTGGCGGCCCCGCGAGCACCGCGCGTTCGGCAACCGTGATCCAGCGCTGGCTGCAGAAGCAGGGGCTGGACCTGCGCAGCCTCGTGCTCGACAACGGCTCGGGCCTCTCGCGCGACGAGCGCATCAGCGCGTACGACATGGCGCGCCTGCTGCAGCAGGCGCTCGCGAGCAACGTGGGCCCGGCCCTGCTCGACTCGCTGCCGATCCTCGGCGTGGACGGCACCCTGCGCAACCGCCTCACGCGCGCGAACGCGGCGGGCAATGCGTATCTGAAGACGGGGACGCTGCAGGATGTGCGCGCGCTGGCGGGCTATGTCGATGCGCTGAACGGCGACCGGTATGTGGTGGTGGCCTACATCAACCACCCGAACGCATCCGCCGCGCAGGAGGCGCACGACGCGCTGATGCAGTGGGTGTACCGCGGCGCGCCTTGACGATCTGAGGACCCGACGACCTGGAGGCGGCGGCTATTCGAACGCCGCCGCGGCGCGGCCGAGGCGGTCCCGTACGCCATCCCATTCGTGCCCGGCCGGCACCGGCTCGAACACGAGCCGGCCGAACCCTTCCTTGTCGAGCCGGCGCAGCAGGCGATAGAGCTCGCGCGCATAGGCCTCCGGCGTAGCCGGCGCCGCCACGAACGCGCAGCGTGCGTCCAGACCCGAAGGCGCCTCGCGTCCAACGAACGCCAGCCGCCCATCGGCCGGCAGCGCGGCCAGGTAGGCCGGCAGCGCGGACGCATCGGCCAGCACCAGCGCCGTGCGCGGCGCGTAGTGGGCGCGCAGCGTGCCCGATGCCCGCGGCGCGGCCGCATCGGGCGGCAACGGCGCGGTGCCCAGCACGGCTTCCATCATCGCCGGGGTGATCGCACCGGGCCGCAGCAACACGGGGCCGACGCCCTGATCGAGCCGCGACAGATCGACGATCGTCGACTCGATGCCGACATCGACCCCATCGCCTTCCAGCACATAGACCGCATCGCCGAACTCGTCCCGCACATGCTGCGCGGTGGTCGGACTCACCTGCCCGAACTTGTTCGCCGAAGGCGCCGCGATGCCGCCGCGACCCCGCCGGAAACGCGACAGCAGCGCCTGCGCGACCGGATGCGACGGGCAACGCAGTCCAAGACTGTCCTGCCCGCCGGCCACGGCGGCCGGAATATGCGCGGCACGCTTGAGAATCAGCGTCAGCGGTCCCGGCCAGAACGCATCGATCAGCTTCTGCGCCGCCTCGGGCACCGAGTCGGCCCAGTAGCTGACGTCGCCGCCATCGACCACATGCACGATCACGGGATGATTCGACGGACGGCCCTTGGCGGCGAAGATGCGGGCAACGGCCTCGGGATTCTCGGCGTCGGCACCGAGCCCATAGACGGTCTCGGTCGGAAACGCGACCAGCTGTCCCGCTTCGAGCAGGCGAACCGCTTCGTCGAGCTCGGCGGCCGTGGGCATGCGTGAGGACATGAAAAGACTCAGAGCGGAATATGCAGCGCCTGGGCGGCCGCGACGAACGCCGCATCGGCTGCAGCGGCCGCATCACCGACGCAATTCACATGGCCCATCTTGCGCGCGGGGCGCGCATCGCTCTTGCCATAGAGGTGGAGCTTGGCGCCGGGCTGCGCGATGACCTGATCCCACGCGGGCGTGCGCTCGAGGCCGAACTCGAACCACGCGTCGCCCAGCAGGTTCAGCATCTTGCCGGCCGAATGCTGGCGCGTGCTGCCCAGCGGCATGCGCGCCATCGCGCGAACCTGCTGCTCGAACTGGCTGGTCTCGCAGGCATCCATCGTGATGTGACCCGAATTGTGCGGGCGCGGTGCCATCTCGTTGGCCACGAGCGAGCCATCGGTCAGCACGAAGAACTCGATGCACAGCACGCCGACGTAACCCATCTCGGTCGCGATGATCGCCGCCGCGGCACGCGCGCGATCGGCGATATCGTCGGACACGCTCGACGACGGCATCGTCGTCGAGAACAGGATGCCGTCGCGATGGACGTTCTCGGCCAGCGGCCACGTCGCGGTAGAACCGTCCGCGGCGCGTGCGGCCAGCACGGACACTTCGTAGGCCAGCGGCAGCATCTGCTCGAGCACGCACGGCACATGCTGCATCGCGCGCCACGCGGCCCGGACGTCCTCGCGCGTCTTCACACGCGCCTGGCCCTTGCCGTCGTAGCCCATGCGCGCGGTCTTCAGAATGCCGGGCAGCAGCGCCTCGGGCACCTGATCGACGTCCGCATCGTGCTGGATGACCCAGTGCGGCGCGGTGGGCACGCCCGTGCGCTCGGCACACGACGCAAAGAACTTCTTCTCGCCGATGCGGTTCTGCGCAATCGACACGCAATAGCCGCGCGGCGCCACGAACGCACCCAGTTGCTCCAGGCGGTCCAGCGACATCGACGGCACGTTCTCGAACTCGGTGCTCACGGCCTGGCAAAGCTTCGCCATCTCGTTGAGCGCCGCCTCGTCGGTGTACGGCGCGCAGATATGACGGTCGGCCACGATGCCTGCCGGGCTGTCCTGATCGGGATCGAGCACGCAGACGCGATAGCCCATCGACTGCGCCGCGTGCGTGAACATGCGGCCGAGCTGCCCGCCGCCCAGCATGCCAAGCCAGGCACCCGGCAGAATCGGCGCACCGGGCTGATCGACGCCGAACTCGGCGCGCGACTCGGGCGTATGGGCTTCGGACAGGTAAGGATGGATATCGGTCGGCATGCGTAGAACAGGAAAGAGCAGCTAAAACAGGCAGCTTGAAACAGGCGGCCAACGCGGCCGCGGAACGCGCGGATCGGACTCAGACGGGCAGCTTCATGGCCCGCGCGGCCTCGGTCTGCTTCGCGCGGAACGCTTCCAGCGCGTCGGCCAGCGCCGCGTCCGTGGTCGCGAGCGTCGCTATCGCATGCAGCGCCGCGTTGGCCGCGCCGGCCTCGCCGATCGCGAACGTCGCCACGGGCACGCCCTTCGGCATCTGCACGATCGACAGCAGCGAATCCTCGCCACGCAGGTACTTCGACGGCACGGGCACGCCGAACACCGGCACGATCGTCTTGGCGGCGATCATGCCGGGCAGATGCGCGGCACCGCCGGCGCCCGCGATGATCGCGCGAATGCCGCGGCCGCGCGCGGTCTCCGCATACCGGAACATGTCGTCGGCCATCCGGTGCGCGGATACCACCTGCGCCTCGAACGGTACGCCGAAATCCTTGAGCATGGCCACGGCGTGCTGCATCACGTCCCAGTCGGAACTGCTGCCCATGACGACGCCCACCACGGGCTTGTTTGCTTCGTTGCTCATGTTGCGAGATCCGTCGTCGATTATTGCAGCGCTTCGCCGGTCAGGCGCGTCAGCGCTTCCTTGTACTTGTCGGCGGTCTTCTGCACGACGTCGTCCGGCAGCTTCGGCGCCGGCGCGGTCTTCGGCCACGGCTTGCCGTCGATGCGCACGGCTTCCAGCCAGTCGCGCACGAACTGCTTGTCGAACGACGGGGGATTGGTGCCGACCTGATACGAATCGGCGGGCCAGAAGCGCGAGGAGTCGGCGGTCAGCACCTCGTCCATCAGCGTCAGCGTGCCGTTCTCGTCCAGGCCGAACTCGAACTTGGTATCGGCGATGATGATGCCGCGCGTGGCCGCGAACTCGGCCGCTTCCTTGTACAGGCGAATCGAGATATCGCGCATCTTCGCGGCCAGTTCCTTGCCGATGCGCTGCTCGACTTCGTCGAACGAGATGTTCTCGTCGTGCTCGCCCATCTCCGCCTTGGCGGCCGGCGTGAAGATCGGCTCGGGCAGCTTCTGCGCGTTCTGCAGGCCGGCCGGCAGCGCGATGCCGCACACCTTGCCCGTCGCCTGGTAGTCCTTCCAGCCGCTACCGGCGAGGTAGCCGCGCACCACGGCCTCGACGAGGATCGGCTTCAGGCGCTTGACCACCACCGCGCGGCCCCGCACCTGCGCCACTTCGTCCGGCGCCACGACGCTCTCGGCGGACACGCCGGTCTCGTGGTTCGGCACGATGTGCGCGAGGCGCTTGAACCAGAAGTTGGCCATCTGGTTCAGCACGCGGCCCTTGGCCGGGATCGGCTCCCCCATGATCACATCGAACGCGGACAGGCGGTCCGTCGTGACGATCAGCAGCTTGTCGTCGCCGACGGCATAGTTGTCGCGCACCTTGCCGCGGCCGAGCAGCGGCAGGGATTGAATGGAGGAATCGTAGAGGGCTTCGGACATGGTGGAAGAACTGAGAAACGTAAACGTAAAACTGCCCTCCCCGGAGGGGGAGGGCATCGGGCGTATTACTGCACGACTTGCGACAGCTTGCCCGACTTGTACTGCTGGGCGATGTCGGTCAGCGAAACCGCCTTGATCTTGCTGGCCTGGCCTTCACAGCCGAACGCCACGTAGCGCGCCTTGCAGACCTGCTTGGCGGCTTCGCGCGCGGGCTTCAGGTATTCGCGCGGGTCGAACTTGCTCGGGTTCTCCGCAAAGAAGCGGCGGATCGCGCCGGTCATCGCCAGGCGGATGTCGGTGTCGATGTTGATCTTGCGCACGCCGTACTTGATGGCTTCCTGGATCTCTTCGACCGGCACGCCATACGTTTCCTTCATGTCGCCACCGAACTGGCGAATTTCCTCGAGCAGTTCCTGCGGCACCGACGACGATCCGTGCATCACGAGGTGGGTGTTCGGAATGCGCGCGTGGATTTCCTTGATGCGGCTGATGGCGAGGATGTCGCCCGTGGGCTTGCGCGTGAACTTGTACGCGCCGTGCGAGGTACCGATCGCGATGGCCAGCGCGTCCAGCTGCGTGGCCTTGACGAAGTCGGCGGCCTGCTCGGGATCCGTCAGCAGCATCGAATGGTCGAGCTTGCCTTCGGCGCCGATGCCGTCTTCCTCGCCCGCTTCACCGGTTTCCAGCGAGCCCAGGCAGCCCAGTTCGCCTTCGACGGTCACGCCCAGCGCGTGGGCCATCTGCACGACCTTGCGGGTCACGTCCACGTTGTACTCGTAGTCGGCCGGCGTCTTGCCGTCTTCGCGCAGCGAGCCGTCCATCATCACGGACGAGAAATTCAGGTCGATGGCGGCCTGGCAGATCGCCGGCGACTGGCCGTGATCCTGGTGCATCACCACCGGGATATGCGGATACGCTTCCACGGCCGCTTCGATCAGATGCCGCAGGAAGTGCTCGCCCGCGTATTTGCGCGCGCCTGCCGATGCCTGCATGATCACCGGAGCGTTGACCTCGTCGGCCGCCTGCATGATGGCCTGCACCTGCTCGAGGTTGTTGACGTTGAACGCGGGCAGACCGTAGCCGTTCTCGGCGGCGTGGTCCAGCAGCTGGCGCATGGAAACGAGTGGCATCTCAAACTCCTGAATAAAAAATTGTTTCTGTATTCGTTCCGGTATTGGTTCCGGTATGCATGCTTTCCGGGCCTCGGGAGGCTCGCACACGCGGGCCCGGCCGTCTGTCCGGCGGGGCACACACGCGTTGTCGGTCAACTCCCTACGCGCACGATCTTTAGCGTATTCGTCCCACCCGCCTGGCCCATCGGCTCGCCGACCGTCAGCACGATGAAGTCGCCCCGCTGCACCACGCCCTGCGCCAGCAGCAGCGCCTCGGCCTGCTCCAGCGCGGTATCGCGATCCGTGCTCGACTCCAGCGGCAGGGGCACCACGTTGCGGTATAGCTGCATCTTGCGCTGGGAGGCCAGGTTCGGCGTCATCGCGTAGATCGGCACATGGATCCGGTGGCGGCTCATCCACAATGCCGTCGCACCGGAATCGGTCAGCGCGGCAATGGCCTTCACTCCAAGATGATAGGCGGTGAACAGCGCACCCATCGCAATCGACTGATCGATGCGCGAGAATGTCTGATTCAGGAAATCGGTATCGAGCTGCACCACCTCGGATTTCTCGGCCTCGAGGCAGATCGCGGCCATTGCCTCGACCGTTTCCACGGGGTAGCGGCCCGCGGCCGTTTCCGCCGACGTCATGACCGCATCGGTCCCGTCCAGCACCGCATTGGCCACGTCCGACACCTCGGCGCGCGTCGGCACCGGGTTCACGATCATGCTTTCCATCATCTGCGTGGCGGTGATGGTCAGCTTGTTGGCCTCGCGCGCAAGCTTGATCATGCGCTTCTGCAGCGCCGGGACCGCGGCGTTGCCCACTTCCACGGCCAGGTCGCCACGCGCGACCATGATGCCATCGGACGCCTGCAGGATTTCCTCGAGCACGCCCGGGCGGATGGCTTCCGCGCGCTCGATCTTCGCGATCATGCGCGTCTTGTGGCCATGCGGCTGGCCCGCGACGGCCGCCAGCTGGCGCGCCATTTCCATATCGGTGGCGTTCTTGGGAAAGCTCACCGCGACATAATCCGCGCCGAGCGCCATGGCGGTCTTGATGTCCTCCATGTCCTTCGCGGTCAGCGCCGGCGCCGACAGCCCGCCGCCCTGGCGGTTGATGCCCTTGTTGTTCGACAGGTCGCCGCCGATCTTCACCGTGGTGAAGATCTCCGGGCCGAACACGCGATCGACCACGAGCACGATCAGCCCGTCATTGAGCAGCAGCACATCGCCGGGACCGACGTCGCGCGGCAGGTCGCGGTAGTCCAGCCCCACGCGCTCCTGATTGCCGAGCTCGCAGGTCGCGTCGAGGACGAACGCGTCGCCCGGCTTCAGCGTGACCTTGCCGTGCTCGAACTTGCCGACACGGATCTTCGGGCCCTGCAGGTCGCACATGATCGCGACTTCGCGCGAGCACGCCTTCGCCGCCTCGCGGACGAGCGCGGCACGGTCGATATGGTCCTGCGCGGTGCCGTGAGAGAAATTGAGGCGTACCACGTCGACGCCTGCAGCGATCATGCGCGTCAGCATTTCGAGCGTGCTCGAGGCCGGGCCGATCGTTGCGACGATCTTGGTCATGCGGGTCATGCGGGCAACTCCTTCTGTCGGGGGTTTTCGTGGGGGGCGTTCTTCGGGAGACGTTGGTCAGCCTGCCGCGCGCTGTTCCAGCACTTCGAATGCGGGCAGCTTCTTGCCCTCGAGGAACTCGAGGAACGCGCCGCCACCGGTGGAGATATAGCCGATGCGATCGGCAATGCCGTACTTGGCGATCGCGGCCAGCGTGTCGCCGCCGCCGGCGATCGAGAAGGCGCTGGAGTCGGCGATCGCCTGTGCGAGGACCTTCGTACCGTTGCCGAACTGGTCGAACTCGAACACGCCGACCGGACCGTTCCAGACGATCGTGCCGGCGGCCTTGAGCTGATCCGCCAGTTGCGTGGCCGTCTTCGGGCCGATGTCGAGAATCATGTCGTCGTCGGCCACATCCTTGACGTCCTTGACCGTCGCGGTCGCGGTGGCGCTGAATTCCTTCGCGCAGACCACATCGACCGGAATCGGCACCGACGCGCCGCGCGCGGCCATGATGTCGATGATGGTCCTGGCGTCGGCGACGAGGTCGGCCTCGGCCAGCGACTTGCCGATCTTCAGGCCAGCGGCCAGCATGAACGTATTGGCGATACCGCCGCCGACGATAAGCTGATCGACCTTGTCGGCGAGCGACTTCAGGATGGTCAGCTTGGTGGAAACCTTGGAGCCCGCGACGATCGCCACGAGCGGACGGGCCGGCTGGCCCAGCGCGCGGCCCAGCGCGTCGATCTCGGCCGCCAGCAGCGGACCCGCGCATGCGATGGGCGCGAACTTCGCGATCCCATGCGTCGTGGCCTCGGCGCGGTGCGCCGTGCCGAACGCGTCGTTTACGTAGACGTCGCACAGACGCGCCATCTTCTGCGCGAGCTCGTCGCTGTTCTTCTTCTCGCCCTTGTTCACGCGGCAGTTCTCGAGCAGCACCACCTGGCCCGGCGCCACCTGCACGCCATCGACCCAGTTCTGCACCAGCGGCACCGGCTTGCCGAGCAGTTCGGACAGACGGGTGGCGATCGGCGCCAGCGAATCCTCGGGCTTGAGTTCGCCTTCGGTCGGGCGGCCCAGGTGCGACGTGACCATCACGGCGGCCCCGGCCGCGAGGCAGGCCTCGATGGCCGGCACGGACGCGCGGATGCGCGTGTCTTCCGTGATATGGCCCGCGTCATCCTGCGGCACGTTCAGGTCTGCGCGGATGAATACGCGTTTGCCGGAGATTTTGCCTTCGGAAATGAGATCGGAAAGACGCAGGACAGAGGTCATGGCGATATGCGGCGGGAACAGTCGGGGAAACCGGCATTTTACCTGATCGCCGTTGCGGAATTGCGCGTTGGCAGGAACTCTGACGCGACCGACGTTCCCGCCGCAACCAGATCGTCGTCAGATCCGGATTTGATAGTTCGTCGCATTTCTGCCATATCCCCCCCGCAGGCGGGGGTAACCGGCGTTGCCCCCGCAGAGGCAGTTCGAGTACTGTAGCAAGAAATGTATCCAAAACGTCTGCAATGTCAGACAAGTGGGATGCCGCCCGGTAAGGGACGTAAAACAGACGGACGCAAAAGAGACGGCAACCTGCGCACGGGGGCAGGGGGAAAGCGGCGCAGCGTATCGACGACAACGCCGGGGCGGCAAAGACTCGTACAGCAATCGGTACCCGGGGAGATGGCCATGCATGAGACGATCCGTGGCCTCTACGAGGGGATGCTAGACCGCACGGCATGGCGTCGCAGCCTGAAGTCGCTCTGCACCAAGAGCGACAGCGTGCGGGCCTCCATCGTCATCGTGGAGCACGTCAACGCGCACGCTCGCGTGGAAGAGATCGCGCATTCGGAATTGGGGGAGGTCGAGCCGGTCAGCCCACCGCCGCTCAGCCCGCCGCGTGACCCGCGCATGGGCCTGGCCGGTCCGCTGGCCGTGGGGCAATGGCAGATCGGCATCCGGCGCCCGTCGGGCGTGGCACAGATGTTCGGCAATGCGCCGGTTCCGCCCTTCATGACCTGCCTCGTCGATCGCAATCCGCGTCGCGAGATCTACCTTTGCCTGCAGCGGCGCCTCGAGCAGCCCCCTTACGATACGGCCGACGCGCAGGCGCTCGACTGGGCCGTTCCGCATCTGCGGCAGGCCATGGCCCTGTGCCAGCGCGCGCAGTCCGAGGCGCTCGCGCTGCGCGCCTCCATCGACGTCATCGGGCGGCTGCAATATGCGGTGCTGGTGGCGCGCGGCAATGGCACGCTGATCGTCGCGAACCCGGCCGGAGAGGCCTGGGCGCGCCGGCTATTGCCGCAGCATTCCAACGGGACCAACGGCACCAGCGGCACCAGCGGCAGCACCAGCGGTAGCACGGCCATGGCGCCGGGGGTGGCGGGCGCATCGGGATGGCGCCTGTCGCGGCCGCTGCCGGACGTGCTGCGGCTCGTCTGCGAGACCGCCTCGCCGCCGCAGGCGATTCACGCCATCGGCCACGAGGGCCGTACCGCGCAGATCGTGATCCAGCCGGTACGGCCGGGCGGCGAAATCAACGCGGCGCTCGTGGCCATTCACGAGAACCGCGGCGCGCCCCTGACGATGGCCACGATCCTGCGCGACCTGTACGCGCTCACGCCGGCCGAGTCGCGGCTGGCGTCGCTGATGATGACGGGCATCGGCCTGCCGGAAGCCTGCACGCAACTCGGCGTCAAGCGCGAGACCAGCCGCACGCAGCTCAAGTCGATCTTCACGAAGACCGGCACGGGCACGCAGGCACAGCTCGCGCACCTGCTCACGCGGCTCGGCAGCGTGCTCGCCGGCCCCGCCTGAAGTCAGCGGAAACAATCAGCCGATAAACCGCAGCACCGTGTAGACGGCCATGCCGACCGCGATCATCCCGACCATGCGGCGCGTGGCCAGATAAAACAGCGTGGCCGCGATGCCGGCCATCATGCGGTCATTGGCGGGCGAGATCGTGAAGTGCCCCTCGAACGTCAGGAAGTCGGGCAGGATGATTGCCGCGAGCGCGGCCGCCGGCGCATAGCGCAGCGCGCGCTGGATGCGATCGGGCAGCGTCACGCGTTCGCCGGCCATCAGGAACAGCGCGCGCGTGACGATCGTCACGGCCGCCATGCCGACCAGCGCGATCCAGATTTCGGTATGGCTCAGCGGCGTCGTCATCGCGACTCTCCCGACTTGCCCACGCCCTGCGCGCGGTTGCGGAGGCGAATCGCGCGCAGCGTGGCGCGATTTGCGAGTTCGTCGCTGGCCATGCCCGCCGCGATCGCGCCGACCACGGCCACCACGAGGCTGAGGCGGTACGGCAGGTCGAAGCACAGCAGCGCGAGCACCGAGGACACCACCACCGCCAGCATCGTCGAGCGCGAGGTGATCGTCGCGATCATCACCGGAATCAGCGCCATCGTCCCCGCGAGGCCGAGGCCCCAGCTATCGGGGAACAGGCTCGCGAGCAGGATGCCGACGATCGACGATGTCTGCCACATCGTGAAGTTGGTCAGCGCCATCCCCCAGAAGAATCCTTCCTTGCCGGGCGTGTAACCGATCTGGCTGCCATAGCGCTGCATAAAGTAGACGAAGTGCAGGTCGCCGTTGAACGACCCCATGAGCGTCCGGCGCCAGAGCGGCATGTAGCTGAAGTGCGGCTGCAGCGCCGCGCTGAAGATCACGAAGCGGAGATTCACCACGGCCGCGGTCAGCCACACGGTCCAGATCGGCAAGCCCGCCGCGAACAGCGGCAGCGCGGCCAGTTGCGCGGAGCCGGCATAGACCAGCAGCGACATGCCGATGGCCTCGGGCACCGTCAGCACCGACTTGCTCATGGCCACGCCGGTGACCAGACCCCATGAGAACACCGCGGGAAGGGAGGGCGCGAAGTAGCGCGCGCCTTCAAGGAAGCCCGTGCGCTCGGCCTCGGCAAAGCGATGCCAGAGGCGTTGCCACACGGGGGACGACATTCGGGGCGTCATGGCGAGATGAAAACCGGAAAGGCCAACGGCCGCACAGGACGCGCGGCCGTTGGCAGAGAGCCCCCATTATAGGCCCGTGGCGCCCGCTGGTAAGCAGCGACTTAAAAGCGCCCCGGGGAGTGTTGTTTCGAGGTCAAAGCGGTCAGGCGAGCTTTCCCGCCGGCGTCACCGGCGACGGCGCGCCCGCGACGGGCCCCACCGTATCGCGGTTCTCGCGCTTGTCGCGCGCGTCGCGGTCATCGTCACCGCCGCCGGCCTCGCCAAGGTCGATCCCCGACGTCTCCGGCAGCAGCGCCGCCGACACCATCACGAGCGCATACCCCACGCCCGCCACCATGGCGATGGCCAGCGCCAGCGACGTCCGGCCGCTGTTGAGCCAGCCTACGGCCAAAGGGAAGAACGAGCCGATCACGCGGCCGAGGTTGTACGCCACGCCGTAGCCGGTGGCCCGTACGCCGCTCGGGTACGACTCGGAGATCGTCGCGCCGATGCCCGAGAACACCCCCTGCATCAGCACGCCAAGCGGAAACCCGAGGAAGAGCATCGAGGTATTCGAGACGGGGATGATCATGTAGATCATCGCCATCACGAACGCGCCGGCCGCGAACGCGATATAGGTCAGGCGGCGGCCCCAGCGGTCGGTGGCATAGGCGCCGGCCACATAGCCGACCAGCGAACCGAGGATCGTCACGGCCAGGTAGGAACTGGTGCCGAACACCGACAGCCCGCGTTCGGTCTTCAGGAACGTCGGCAGCCACGTGGCGATCGCATAGTAGGCGCCCAGCATGCCGCCGGACAGCAGGCTGCACAGCACGGTCTTGCGCAGCAGCGGCCGCCGGAACACGCGCGACAGGTCCGCCATCGGCGAATCGTTGCCCCCGCGGCTACCGCGCTCGGCCCGGCTCTTGAGGAAGACTTCGGGCTCCTCGAGGTTGCGGCGCAGATAGACGACCACCAGCGCGGGGAGGATGCCGAGGAAGAAGCAGACGCGCCATGCCACCTCGGGCTCGAACAGGTTGAACGTGATGGCGTACGCGATGGCCGCGCCGCCCCATCCGAACGAGTAGCTGCTGGCCGTAAAGCCCGAATACTTGCCGCGATGCGCCGGATTGCGGATCAGCTCCGTCACCAGCACCATGCACAGCGACGACTCGCCGCCAAACCCGAGTCCTTGCAGCATGCGGAACGCCATCAGCTGCTCGGGCGAATTGGCGATGCCGCACAGGAAACACGACACCGCGAACACGAGGATCGTCCAGCGCAGCACGCGCACACGCCCGAACCGGTCCGCCAGCAGGCCCGCGCCGATCGCCCCGACGAGCGACGACACCAGCGTCCACGTGACGATGGCCCCCGCCATCGACTTGCTCATGCCCCACTGCGCGAGCAGTGTGGAAATCAGGAACGAATAGATCATGAAGTCGAACACATCGACCGCATGCCCCAGGAACGCTCCGTAGAACCCTTTGCGCTCCGCGCGCGACAACTCCCTGAACCAGTCCAGCATGATCTCCCTCCCCTGTTTGTCTTTCAGCGATGATGTTCAGGCCGGCGGCGGACGGAACGCATGGCCCGCGTCTTCCAGCAATTGCGCGAAGCGCAGCGACGTCAGGTCGCCATAGCGGCGCGCCACGATCTGCACGCCGACGGGCAGGCCGTCGCTCGCGGGCCCGATCGGCGCGACCGTGGACGGCAGGCCGCACAAGCCGGAATGGCCCGCCCAGAACAGTTGCGACGTGAGCGGCAGCGGCTGGCCGTTGACCGTGATCGTGCGTTGCCACGGCTCGCCGCGCTCGTCGATCGGAAACGCGGTGGTCGAGGCCGCTGGGCACAGCAGCACGTCGTACTCGCCGAAGAAGCGGTGCCATGCGCGCGCGAACCCCTCGCGCGCCTGCTGCAGCAACAGCCATTGCCGATGGTTCAGCGCGGCGCCCGCGAACTGCAGCGTGGCGTAGTCGCTCGATGCGCGGTCACTGCCATTGGCGCGCAGCAGCGCATCGGCAAACGCCGCGTCGTCCATATAGACGGATGTGGTCGCGCGCAGCAGCAGCACGTACACGTGCCACAAGTGCGCGGCATCGAAATCGGGCCGGACGTTCCAGCTCACGCGCGCACCGGCGCGCGCCAGGTCTTGCCCGAGCGACTCGATGGCCCCGCTCACCGCGACGTCGGCCTCGGCAAGCGGATGGGTGGGGAGCACGGCGACGCGGAAATCGGCCAGCCGCGTGTGTCCGCACGCCGGCAGGTCCATGCGCCATGCAGACGCCTCGGCACTGTCCGGGCCGGCAATCGCGTGCAGGACCAGTTCGAGGTCGCGGGCGCTGCGGGCAATCGGGCCCGCCACGTTGATGTCCTGTTCGGCAAACCCCGCGGGCGCGTTGCCGTGGCCACGCAATGGCACGATGCCGTGGCTGCTCTTGTGCGAGAACACGCCGCAGTAATGCGCGGGATTGCGCAGCGACGAGCCGATGTCCGAGCCGATGTCGAAGTAGCTCATGCCCGCGCACACCGCGGCCGCGCTGCCGCCGGACGAACCGCCCGGCGTGCGCGACGGATCGTGCGGGTTGCGCGTGGTGCCGTAGATCGCGTTATAGCTTTGCCAGTCGCGCAACCCCAGCGGCACATTGGTCTTGCCCAGCAGCACAGCCCCTTGCGCGCGCAGGCGCTCGACCACCGCGGCGTCTCCCGCGGCGCGATGGGCCGCGCGCGCGGGTACCCCGCACGTCGTCGGCCACCCCTCGACGTCGAACGATTCCTTGATCGAAAACGGCAATCCGTCGAGCGGCCCGCGCGAGCGTCCGGCCTGTCGCCGGGCGTCGCTCTCGGCAGCGGCTTCGCGCGCCGCTTCGAAATCGGCCAGCACCATCGCATTGACCGCCGGATTGCGCTCGGCCCATGCCGCGTGGCAGGCCTCGGTCAGCGCCATCGAGGTGGTCTCGCCGCTCGCCATCCGCGCGGCGGCGATATGCGCCGGCACCCAGCAGTCGGCAAGCGGCGCCTGCGCGACGCGCGGCGGAACAGGGTCGGACACGACTTCGGGGGACAAGGGGGCTCCGGTCTGTTTTTGTGGTTCGGTATACTATATTCAGATATCCCAAAACCTCAAGGCCGGGTTTATGCGAAGGCCCCGTTGCACCGCAACGGGCCAGAACCGCCACCCGATGCGCCATAACCGTACCTCGTATGCGCCAAAACGGCGCCGCGGGCATATCGCACCGCACCAGCAGGCAGCAACATAAGCGGCAATTTGTATACCGTTTGAGAGTCAAGCGCCTTGACTCGCGTTAATCAGCGGCGCAGCAATCCCACGAGCTCGTCGATATCGGGCAACGCCGCCTCCCTGCCCACCGCTTCCCCTGCGGTGGCGTCCAGCACCCCTTCGGCCAGCGCGCGCTTGCCCAGATGCAGATCGACGATGCGCTCCTCGATCGTGCCGGCCGTGATCAGCCGGTAGACCGTGACGGGACGGCTTTGGCCGATACGGTGGGCGCGGCCCATCGCCTGATCCTCGGCAGCGGGGTTCCACCAGGGGTCCGCGATCACGACGTAGTCGGCCGCCGTGAGATTGAGCCCGAAGCCGCCGGCCTTCAGGCTGATCAGGAAGACGTCGCCCTCGCCCGCCTGGAAGGCGGCCACGCGCCGCGTGCGTTCGTCGGCCGACGTGGCGCCATCGAGGTACTGCCACGCCAGCCCCGCCTCGTCGAGCGCCTGCCGCAGCAGCTGCAGGAAGTCGACGAACTGGCTGAACACGAGCGTGCGGTGCCCGTTGGCGGCGAGCGTGGCGGCCAGATCGGCAAACGCCCGCACCTTCGCGCCCGCGTGCCCGATCTCCGGTGTCACCAGGCGCGGGTCGCACGCGGCGCGGCGCATGCGCATCAGCTGCGCGAGGATGTGGATGCGCGCTTCGGGCTCGGGCAGCCGCGCGCGCCTGACGCGGCGCCGGCCTTGTTCCTTCGGTTGCAGCAGCGCGCGCTCGGCTTCGGAGAGCGCCTGCCGCCGCAGCGCCTCGTAGTGCGCGGCCTCGGCGGGCTCGGGGGCGACGCGGATCACGAGTTCGGTGCGCGGCGGCAGTTCGTCGAGCACCTGCGCCTTGGTCCGCCGCAGCACGAACGGCGCAATCATGCGGCGCAGGCGCGCACGCGGATCCCGTGCGCCATTGCGCTCGATCGGGTTCGCAAAATGCTCGTTGAAGCGGACGAGCGAACCGAGCAGGCCCGGATTGCAGAAGCGCATGACGGCCCAGAGCTCGGCCAGCCGGTTCTCCACGGGCGTCCCCGACAGCGCGATGCGGCAGTCCGCCTGCAACGCGAACATCGCCTGCGCCCGGCGCGAGGAAGGATTCTTGAACGACTGCGCCTCGTCGGCGACCACCGTGTGCCACGCGCGCTCGCAAAACGCCTTGCGCGCCTGCTGGAGCAGCGTATAGGAAACGATCACCACATCCTGCGCGCCGGCCTGTTCGACGATGGCGGTGCGATCGCCATCGGCATAGACGTGGACCCGCAGCGAGGGCGCGAAGCGGCGCGCCTCCGCGGCCCAGTTGCCGCAGACCGATGTCGGCGCCACGACGAGCGCGGGCCCCTCCGCCGCGCGCGCGAGCAGCACGGCGAGCGCCTGCAGCGTCTTGCCGAGCCCCATGTCGTCGGCCAGACAGGCGCCGAGACCGGCCCGGGCGAGCGACATCATCCAGCGATAGCCCTCCAGCTGGTACGGACGCAGCTCGGCGGCCAGCGTGGCGGGCACCGGCATATCGGCCTCGCGGGCCTCGCGCAGCCGTTTGATGCGCGTGCGGAAGTGCGCGTCGGGGTCGATGCCGGCCCCGGCGAGCACGTCGTCGAGCCAGGGCGTGGCCACCAGCGGCACACGAATGCCGTCGCGCACGGCGTCCCCGACGGCGGCGAGATCCCGCAGCCGGTCGCGCAGCTGGCGCGTCAGCGCGACGTACACCCCGTGCTCCATCGCCATGAAGCGGCCCGCGTGGCCGTGCGCCCAGGCCACGAGTTTTTGCAGGGACAGCACGAGCCCCTCGGCCACGTGCAGTTCGCCGACCAGCTTGAACCACTCGCTGCCCGTTTCCACGCTCACGGCAAGTTGCGGCAGATCGGCCGGTATGACGCGAATCTCGCGGCCCCGCGGCCATTCGAGATCGATCACGCCATCCAGCCCCGGCAGCGTCTCCACCACCGTGAGCGCGTCCTCGGGATCGTCGAGCGTCCACACCAGTTCGCCGCTGCCCGGCGCCTGCCGCACGAGGCACGGCAGCGCGTTGAACACCTCGGCCACGTGAGCCAATTCGGCATCGAGGTCGCGGCGCGTCGCGAGCGTTTCCACGCCGATGGTCGCCATCAGCTGCGCGCGGCCATGTCCGGGCGCGAGGCGCGGCCCCATGGCGCCCAGCGGCGTCACGACCAGCCGGAGGCTGATGCCACGCCCCACCGGCGCCACTTCGGCACGCAGGCGCGAATCGGGATCGCGTTCGCGCGCGTCGCCGGCGCCATCGGCATGGATCTGGAAATGGCCCGCAAGCGCCCGCAGCGTGCCGTCCAGCCGCGCCTGCGCGCTGGCGGGGACGGCGAGCCCATCGGCGATCAGCCGCGCCGCGGCCTGCTGGGCGGGCGTGAACCGCACGATGCGCAGGCGGCGCGGGCCGTCCTGCAGCACGGTGATCTGCCGCAGCGCCTCGGCTTCCTGCCGCGCGGCGGCCGGCAGAAAGTCCTCCATCGCGCGCGCCTGGCGCAGCGGCGGCACGATGCGGAGCACGAAGCGGTCTTCCTCGCGCACCGCCTCCAGCGCGGGCGAGGACTCCAGCACCTCCACGGGCACCGTCGGCGCGTGCGCCAGCACCACGGCCGGATGGCCAACCAGCGCCATGATGGCGGCGGCGCGGTCCAGCACATAACGCCGGTTGCGGGAGGCGTCCCGCCGCACGGCCTGCGCCACGCGGGCGTCCCACGGCGGCAGCGTGTCATCCTCGGCCACGCGGGCGAGCGGCACGGGCCGGGGCTTGCCCCAGCCGCGCGCGCCCCACGCCTGCTCCATCGGCTCGATCGTGCCCACCTCGCCGTCGGCGTCGAACGTCAGCGCCCAGATCAGGCGCCGTCCGGCGCCGGGGGCTTCCGGGGCCGCGTCGCCGCCGGCCAGCGCCTGCAGCGCGCCCAGCGCCGATTCCCAGCGATCCTCGGCGGGGGGCGTGCCGGTATCGGTATTGGGGTCGGTGGAGGCGGAAAGCTCGGAAGTCGGACGCACGCGTGCGGGGGGTGGGTCGGGAAGGTGCGATTGTAGATCCACAAGGGCCCGCGTTGGCACGCAAGGCCTCGCGGCTTACAATGGCGATCTTTCGATTTTTTCTGGTGCTCAGGAGACCAACCATGTCGATGGCGGATCGCGACGGCAAAATCTGGATGGACGGCAAGCTGATCGAATGGCGCGACGCCAAGATCCACGTGCTGACCCACACGTTGCACTACGGCATGGGCGTCTTCGAAGGCGTACGCGCTTACAAGACGCCGGAAGGCACCGCGATCTTCCGCCTCAAGGAGCACACGCGCCGCCTGTTCAACTCGGCCAAGATCTTCCAGATGGAGATGCCGTTCGACCAGCCGACGCTCGAAGCCGCGCAACGCGAAGTGGTGCGCGCGAACAATCTGGAATCCTGCTACATCCGCCCGCTGGTCTGGATCGGCTCCGAGAAGCTCGGCGTCTCCGCCCGCGGCAACACGATCCACGTGGCCATCGCCGCATGGCCCTGGGGCGCGTACCTCGGCGAAGAAGGCATGGAGCGCGGCATCCGCGTGAAGACCTCGTCGTTCACGCGCCACCACGTCAACGTGTCGCTCGTGCGCGCCAAGGCGAGCGGTTACTACATCAACTCGATCCTGGCCAACCAGGAAGCGACGGGCCTCGGCTACGACGAAGCCCTGCTGCTCGACACCGACGGCTATGTCAGCGAAGGCTCGGGCGAGAACGTGTTCATCGTGCGCAACGGCGTGATTTACACGCCGGACCTGGCCTCGTGCCTGGACGGCATCACGCGCGACGCCACGCTGACGATCGCGCGCGACCTCGGCATCGAGGTGCGCGAAAAGCGCATCACGCGCGACGAGATGTACTGCGCCGACGAAGCGTTCTTCACGGGCACGGCCGCCGAAGTCACGCCGATCCGCGAACTCGATGACCGCGTCATCGGCGAAGGCCGCCGCGGCCCGGTCACGCAGCGCATCCAGGAAGCGTTCTTCGCCGCCGTCGGCGGCACCGATGAAAAGTACAAGAAGTGGCTGACGCTGGTCTGAGACCCGCGCGCCGCCCCGATTGCTAACACCCCTGCAACTGGCAACACCATGACCCAAACCGCCACCGTCGTCGAAATCGGCGCGGAAGACATTCCGCTGCACTGCCCCACCGGCAATACGCCCGCCTGGAACTACCACCCGCGTGTGTTCCTCGATGTGGCCGATACCGGCGAGGTCAAGTGCCCGTATTGCGGTACCGTGTACAAGCTCAAGCCCGGTACCGTGCTGAAGGGTCACCACTGAACCGCGGCCGCCTCGTCGCGCAACCCGCATCCATGGCTGGCAACCGGCACGCCCGGTTAGCCGGCCGTTGCCGCTGGCGCCGCCGTCATTCATGAAGAAAGCTCTCGTCATCGCCCCCAACTGGATCGGCGACGCGTTGATGGCCCAGCCGTTGTTCTCGCTGATCAAGGCCCGTCATCCGCGTCTCGAAATCGACGCGCTCGCGCCCAAGTGGGTGGCGCCGGTCCTGACGCGCATGCCCGAGATCGGCCGCGTGTTCCCGAGCGACCTCGCGCACGGCAAGCTGCAGCTGTCGGCACGCCT
Source organism: Cupriavidus sp. OTU4054 (assembly GCF_038440175.1). Lineage (NCBI taxonomy): Bacteria > Pseudomonadati > Pseudomonadota > Betaproteobacteria > Burkholderiales > Burkholderiaceae > Cupriavidus > Cupriavidus sp. OTU4054. The sequence goes on along the minus strand of NZ_JASATF010000025.1, from coordinate 54,971 downwards.
GATGTTCGCCCAGCAGCTCAAGAACGAAGGCTACGACATCGCCTACGTGCTGCCGAACTCGCTGAAGTCCGCGCTGATTCCATGGCTCGCCGGCATTCCGCTGCGTATCGGCTACCGCGGGGAGGCGCGCTTCGGCATGCTCAACGTGCGGCATGCCAACCCGCCGCGCGACCACCGCCCGCCGATGGTGGAGCACTACGCCCGCCTGGCGCTCAAGCCCGGCGCGCGCCTGCCCGAAGATCTGCCCGAGCCGCGCCTGCGCACCGACCCCGCGCGAATGGCGGCCACCGCGGCGCGCTTCGACATTGCGCCGCACACCCGCGTCATCGCGTTCTGCCCGGGCGCCGAATTCGGTCCGGCCAAGCGCTGGCCCGCCGCCCACTTCGCGGAGCTCGCGCAGATGCTGCGCCGCTCGTTCCCCTACGCGCAGATCATCGCGCTCGGGTCGGGCAAGGACGCCGAGATCGCCGACGAGATCGTCGCGGGCGCGCCGTTCGTGCGCAACCTCTGCGGCCAGACCTCGCTCGACGACGCGGTGGACCTGCTCGCGCTGTCGGAGGCCGCGGTCTGCAACGATTCGGGCCTGATGCACGTGACCGCGGCACTGAATCGCCCGCAGGTGGCCGTGTACGGCTCCAGCGATCCCCGCCATACGCCCCCGCTGTCACAGGCAGCGAGTATCATGTGGCTTCAGCTCGAGTGTAGTCCCTGCTTCAAGCGCGAGTGCCCGTTAGGACACCTGCGTTGCCTGAAAGATATCGGACCCGAGATGGTGTTCGTCGAGCTTCGCAAGCTGTTGCAACGGTCCCTGCGTCCGTGACAGCGGTCCGTGACGACGCTCCCGAAGCCAGCGCCCTGAATCCCTGACACGCCACCATGCCACGTTTCGCCCGCCTGTTCGATTCCGCCGAAGACATCGTCGAAGCCTTTCGCGAAGCCATGAAGTTGCGCGATGCGGATGGCGCGCTGCGGCTATGGCTCGACGAGGACTCGGTGACCTGCGTGCTCCCGGACGGCCAGCGGCTGATCGGGCACGAGCATCTGCGCCAGGCCTTCACGACGCTGCTCGACTCCCAGCCGGTCCTGATCGACGCGATCGAGACCAGCAGCCATGCATCGCTCGGCGTGTCCATCTTCGACGTGACCGAGGCGCTGCGCTTCGGCGCGGATCGCGTCGAGGCGGACCTCTACGTGCACACCACGTACGTGCTGATGCAGAACCACGAGGGCTGGCGCCTCGCCCATATCCATTGCAGCCCCGCCAACGCGGTGCAGGTCGCCACCGTCGCAGCCGCACCGGGACAGGCGCTGCACTGACGCAGTCTTCCGCCATGTCGGCAATCCCCATGGCCGCCCCCGCGTTCGGCGACGACTTCCATACGCCATGGTGGCTGCGCGGCGGCCATGCACAGACGATTCTGGCGGCACGCTTCACGCGCCACGCGCGCCTGACGTTCCGGCGCGAACGCTGGAACACGCCGGACGGCGACTTCATCGACCTCGACTGGACCACGCACGCCACGCAGCCCGACGCGCCGCTCGTGGTCATGTTCCATGGCCTCGAGGGCGCCTCCGACAGCCACTACGCGCAGACGCTGATGGACGCGTTGCGCGCGCGCGGCTGGGCGGGCGTGATTCCGCATTTCCGCGGCTGCTCGGGCGAAATCAACCTGGCCCCGCGCTTCTATCATTCGGGCGATGCGGCCGAGATTCGCTGGGTCTTGCAGCGGCTGCATGCGATCGATCCCGCGCGGCGGCTGCTCGTGGTCGGTATCTCGCTCGGCGGCAACGCGCTGCTGCGCTATCTGGGCGAAGATGGCAACGCCGCGGGCTTCGTCTCGGCAGCCGCGTCGGTCTCGGCGCCGCTCGACCTCGCGGCCGGCGGCGCGGCGCTCTCGCGCGGGTTCAACCTCGTCTATACGCGGATGTTCCTGCAGACGCTCAAGCGCAAGTCGCTCGCGAAGCTCGGCCAGTACCCGGGTCTGTTCGATCGCGCCACGATGCTCGCGAGCCGCGACCTCTACGCGTTCGACAACGTGGTTACCGCGCCGCTGCACGGCTTTCGCGATACCGACGACTACTGGCACCGCGCCGCGAGCAAGCCGATACTCGGCGAGATTCGCGTGCCGACGCTCGTGCTCAACGCGCGCAACGATCCGTTCCTGCCCGGCCACCATCTGCCGGGCCCGGCGGACGTGAGCGACGACGTGGTGCTCGACCAGCCCGCCTATGGCGGCCACGTCGGCTTCATGACACCGCGCGGCGGACTGCTGGGGCAGCTGCCATTGCTGCCGGTGGCGGGACACCTCGACTATCTGCCCGCACGCATCCTGCGATTCTTCGACGGCGCGGCATAAAAAAGACAGGAGACAGCGGTTATGGATGAGATCGTCAAGGCGGCCATGGCGCGCTGGCCCAATGTGCCGAACTGCTACGGCTGGCTCGCGCTCGACCGGCGCGGCCAATGGCGCATGCGCAACGAGTACGCCCAGCAGCACGGGCTGTCCGGCGATCCGATTCGCCATGCGGCGCTGATCGCCTTTATCGAACGCAACTATCAGCGCGACGAAACGGGTGGCTGGTTCTTCCAGAACGGCCCCCAGCGCGTATTCGTGTCGCTTGGCTATACGCCGTGGATCGTGCGGCTGCACGACGGCGCATTGCGGACGACCAGCGATCTCGCGTTTTCGCCGAGTGCCTGCCTCGCGGACGAGCACGGCAACGTGCTGATGACGGGAACGGTGGACGGGGTCGATGGCGAGCAGGTCGCGCTGCTGCACGACCACGACCTCGACGCGTTTGCCAGCACGAGCACGTGGCATGGCGAGGCCTGTGGCGCGGCGCTCGGCGTGTTCCACTTCGGCGGCAGGGACTTCGAGATCGCGCCGATCGCGGAGGACGAGGTACCCCAGCGATTCGGCTTCCGGAAAACTCCCGCCCCACCGGCCACATAAAGCCGGTCACATAACGCGTGCCGGTCAGTTCGGCATCCCCTTGTTGTCCTGCTTTTCCTCGCGGAACTGGCGTTCGAGCTGGTGCAGGCGCGCATCGACCTCGGACAGCGTGTAGAAGTCGCCGTCGCCGGCCTTGCGCGCGATCTGCAACTGCTCGATGGCCGCCTGGTACGAGCCATCCATCGCATACTTCTCCGCCAGCGCCTGATGCTGCTGCAGCCGCTTGCCCTGCGCGGCGTACGCGCGCGCGAGCAGATCCCACCATTCACTACGTGACGATTCCTCGCGCGTGCGGGAGCGGATAAACGTCACCGCATCGTCGAGCCGCCCCGTGGCCAGCAGCGTGTCGGCGTAATTCAGCGCCACCGCATGCGAGAGCGGATAGGCGCGCAGCGAGGCGGTGGCCTGGTTCATCGCATCCTGGGGCCGCTTTTCCTGGAGCGCGAGCTGGATCGCCATCACGTCGAGCATCGGGCTACCCGATGCCGCACCCGGAATATTGCCGTAGAGGCGGCGCGCTTCCATCAGCGCCTCGTCGGCCTTCTGATAGCGCTGGAGCCGCTGTTCGACGAACGCCACGCCGTAATAGAGCGCGGGCAGCCGCACGGGCGACGCGGTAGCCATCTGGTTCTGGAATGTCGAGCGCGAGGCCACGAGGTCCGCGCGGTCCTTGTCCTGGATCACGCGGGCCCGCACGCGCGCGAACTCGTACTCGGGCGTGTTGCCGACCTTGCGGGCCGTCACGTGGCGCACACGGTCCTGCATGTCGGCAAGGCGCTCGGACGTCAGCGGGTGGGTACGCACGTAGGCGGGCACCGAGCTTTCGGAGATGCCCATCACACGCTGCAGCCGCGCGAAAAAATCGGGCATGCCCTGCGGATCGAAGCCGGCCGCGGTCATGATCTGAAAACCGACCCGATCGGCTTCGCGCTCGGCGCCGCGCGAGAACGACAGCTGGTTCGCGATGGCGGCACCCTGCCCGCCCATCGCGAGCGCCGCGGCCGCGTCGCCGCTCTTGGTCGCGGCCAGGCCCGCCAGCACCATCGCCGCGAGCGCGATCCACATCGACTGGTCCTGGCTCGTGATGCCGCGCGCGATATGGCGCTGAAGCACGTGGCCGATTTCGTGGCCCAGGACCGAGGCGAGTTCCGACTCGGTTTCCGACTGCACGAGCAGGCCCGTATGCACGCCGATATAGCCGCCGGGCAGCGCGAATGCATTGATCGTGCGATCGCGCACGCCAAACAGCTCGAACCCCGTGGTGAACGTACCGCCGCCGGCCGAGCCCGAGATGTTCTGTTTGCGCGCGGCCTGCACGAGGCGGTAGCCGAGCGCGTTCAGGTAGTCGGACATCAGCGGGTCGCTGATGTAGTCGGGGTCGCGGCGGATATCGCGCATGATGCGGTCGCCGAGCCGCTTCTCCATGTCGGGCGACAGGCTCGCGCTGGACGGGTCGCCGAGGTCGGGCAGCTGGATGCCGCCGCTTTCCACGACCGGATTGTTCGTGCGCAGCCCGAACTCGGACTTCTGGCCCGCGCGGACGCTGCGGTTCAGGTTGTCGTAGACCTGATCGCTGGCATCGCCGTCGTTCGGCGAGGCCATGCCGAACGGGGCCTGCGATCCCGCGCCGCTCCCTGTGCCCGCGGGAGCGGCCAGCGACGGCAGCGAGGCCTGCGTCGGCCGCGCCGGCGGCGGTGCGCCCATCGGCGCCTGCGGCCACGCCGGCGCCGACATCGTCAACACGAGCGCCGCCGCCAGCACGCGAACGCGCAGACGCGGCGCCGCGCGCATGGCAGGCGCGGCGGTGGAGGCAGGGCGACCGGGGCGGCGGATGGGGCTCCCGGACCATGGGAAATCGGGCATGTTGCTATGATAGCGGCCTGCGCTGCCCGTTCCCATCGGGCAAGCCCTTCCCGCGCTTTTTCACACCAGACCTTCACACCTTTCCCGTCATGAGCGAGCTCACACACTTCGACAAGGCCGGCCAGGCACATATGGTGGACGTCGGCAACAAGGCCAGCACGCACCGCGTCGCGGTGGCTACCGGCACCATCACGATGGAACCGGAAACCTTCGCGCTGGTGCGCGACGGCAACGCGCGCAAGGGCGACGTGCTAGGCATCGCGCGCGTGGCGGCCATCATGGCGACCAAGCGCACATCGGACCTGATCCCGCTCTGCCACCCGATCGGCCTGACCAAGGTCGCCGTGGACTTCGCCCTGGACCCGCCCAGCTCGACCATCGCCTGCATCGTCCGCACCGAAACCCACGGCCAGACCGGCGTCGAGATGGAAGCGCTCACGGGCGTGCAGGTCGCCCTGCTGACGATCTACGACATGTGCAAGGCCGTGGACCGGGGGATGGTTATCGGCAATGTGCGGTTGCTGGAGAAGCACGGCGGCAAGTCGGGAGACTGGGTGGCGAACCCTTGATCCCGACCGACTTGGTTCGGTGATGACATAAGGGCACCCTGCCCCAAGGTAACCTATCGGGAAAACATACTCGTACACCACTGAGACTCACAGGGGGTCCCATCGCCATCACCGTCCATTTCGGTGTTTGGACAGTTCTTCAGGAAGTACTTGGCCTCTTTGCAAGAAGTCATCTGGGAACAGTATTTCCGTCCATCACACTGAAAGGGGCTAGCCGCCTCCGAGGTTGGCGCTTGGATCGAATCGGAGGCCAGTGTTTCGGACGGGCCGAATTTCGGGGCAACGTACTTGTACCCAACAGCGACGAGGACGGCGGCAGCGATGAATCCAAGCAGACGGTGGCCGATGGACCGTCCTTTGCTGGCTGGCGATTGCGCACGACCTCGAGGTGACCCTGTCGGATTGACGCCGGGCCGTTGAACAAAGATGGCCTTCTTCTTGCCATCCTTGTTGAGCATGACAAGGAACGTTAGTGACTCACCAACCTTCGGCTGACCACCCTGCTTGGGGTAATCCGAGATATGCACGAAGATGTCCTGACCACCTTTCGACGGCGCGATAAACCCGAACCCTTTGTCGTTCCACGCTTTGAGGGTCCCGTCGATTCTTGTATTCATGGGCTCCGTCGATTCAGCCGTCATCACGCGGTATCAGTCAGTAGTTTCCGATGCGATCGGCAAGCTCAGTCGCTTCTTTTCCTGGGGCGTCTTGAACTTGCCGTCCCGCAGACGAAGCGGTACGAAGTCTTCGCCCGACTCTTCACAATTCTCTGGATCCATTTGGCGGCCTCGGGCTTTTCACGTAAGTTCCGAACAAAACTACCAAAAATATCAGCGGGCCGCTGCGAGCGCGAAGAGGGGTGTGGCGCTTGCGAGACGAGTGCATGGCACGCCGTCGCCAGACGCACGGAGGCGCTCAGGGAGGGATTCGGAAAGCTGTACCGTGCGATCAGCGGCTGCGGCATACAAGCCCGTCTGGCAGCCGTGTCGTTTAAGCTGCGTGACGACAGCAGTACAAATCCGTCACGGCCGTTGTCTGCCCCGTAATAAAGGTAACGTCACATTTCCAACGTGCCTTCCGGTCAGCCGCGTGAGGCAAATTGGCGTTAAATAGAAGGAACACCTTTGGGGTATCGATCATGAACGGGCGCAAGATTGGCCTTATCGTATTGGCGGTGGCGGCGGCGGTGGCGACCATCGCCAGCGGCACCGCGGAAGCGCGCACGCGTGTTGGCGTGGGCGTGTATGTCGGGCCGGGCTGGGGCCCGGGATGGGGTCCCGGATGGGGGCCGGGCTGGGGCTATCCGGCCTATGGTCCCTATTACTACCCCGGTTACTATCCGCCGCCGGCCGTCGTCGCCGTGCCGGCGCAGCCGCCGCAGTACATCGAGCAGGGCGCCGACGGGAATCCGGTCGAGGCGCCTGCCGATCCCGGCCAATATGGCGGGCAGAACTATGGCGGACAGTCCTATGGCGGCTCCGGTGGCGGCGCGCCGCAGGCCGGACAGGATTCGAATGCGAACCAGTACTGGTACCACTGCGCGCGGCCGGAAGGCTACTACCCGTATGTCAAGACCTGCCCAGGCGGCTGGGAGCAGGTGCCCGCGCATCCTCCGGCCGGATCCTGAGACATGGGAAACACGATCATGCAAACCCGTTCCATCGTTATCCTGCTGGCCGCGACGCTCGCGCTGGGCGCCTGTGCAGTGCTGCCGTCGGGCCCGAGCGTGATGGCGCTGCCGGGCACCGGCAAGAACTTCGACCAGTTCCGCGCGGACGACTATAGCTGCCGTCAGTACGCATTCGGGCAGGTGGGCGGCACCACGGCCCAGCAGAATGCCAACGCCAGCGCGGTCGGCAGCGCGGCCATCGGCACGGCGCTTGGCGCGGCCGCCGGCGCGGCGTTCGGTGGCGGATCCGGTGCGGCGGTCGGCGCTGGCGTCGGCCTGCTCACGGGTGCCGCGGTCGGGGCGGGCAATTCGTACGAGTCGGGCTACGGCACGCAACAGCGCTACGACTCCGCTTACACACAGTGCATGTACGCGAGCGGCAATCGTGTGCCCGTGTATGGCACGATGGCCACGCAGATGGCACCGCGCCGCGCGGCCGCCGCACCGCCGCCGAATTACCAGCCGTACTATCCGCCGCCTCCGCCGCCCGGATACGTGCGGTGACGTAAAAAAGAGCGCACCCCGGTGCGCTCTTTTTTGTTCCGCCCTCTCCCTTCAGCCGCCCGACCATCGGCGGGACTTCGCGCGAACCCACGCGCAGAATTCGCGGGGCTGCTCCGCGGCCTCCCGCGTGCCCGCTTCCGCCATCTCGTCGCAGGCGCTCGCCAGCGATGCAAACTGCGCGCGTTCGTCGCCCTGATAGTAGTAGCGCAGACGATCCATCCACAGCCTTGCGCGATCCTGCTCGCCTGTCAGCGCGAAGAGCCACGCGGTGCGGGCGATGGTCGCCGGCATCGGCAGCAGATGGAGCGATGCGATATGCGCGGGCAGCAGCGCGCGCGCATTGTCCGCGGTGATGATCGCGTCCTCGGCCGTCTGCGCGCGGGCGTAGGCGTCGAACCAGAACGCGGGCCGCGGCATCGTATCGCGCGATCCCTCGGCGGCGTACTCGCGCGCTTCCACGCGGCGATAGTCGCGCCACGTGGTGGCCAGCACCACCAGCCCCACCGCACCGACGACGATCGCGAGCGGCTTCACCCATCGCGCGTCGCCGGTACCGCCCGTCTCCAGCCAGCCGAGCAGGAAACAGCACGGCAGCAGGAAATAGAGGTAATGCAGCGGGTATTCGAGCATCGAATGCATGCCGAACATCGCGAGCCAGACGAGCAGCATCACGGTCTGCGCGCGTTCCTCGGCGCCCGCGCGCAGCAGGCGGTCACGGACCACGCGCCACACCCAGGCGAGCAGAACCGCCACGACGCCGGCCGTACCGATCAGGCCGGTCTTGGCGAGCATGTCGAGCACCGCGTTGTGCGCGTGCAGCGCCATCTCCGGGCGCGCGCCCACCTCCGCTAGCTGCTGGAACTCGACCCAGCCGAACTCGCCGTAGCCGATACCGAGCCACGGATGCGCATGGAACATCGCGAGCGCGTGCGCCCACAGTGCATTGCGCCCGCTGAGCTGGCCGCCGCCCTTGATCAGCGCGATGGTGTCGAACAGCTGCCAGCCGAACGTCTGCCCCGCCGCGCGGATCAGCGGCTGCAGGATCACGAGCAGCCCGACCATCACGATCGCGGTGACGACGAGCGCGGCCGGGCGCTGCATCACGTTCGCGGGGCCCGTCCCCTGTGTGCGGTGCCGCGCCATGGCCGCCGCGATCAGCGCATAGATCGCCGCGATGCCGACGTGAACCACGCCCGTGCGCGAGCCCGACAGCACGATGCCCGTCTCGAGCAGCAGCACGGCGATCAGCCATGCGGGAAACCGCAATCCGCCGCGCGCGGCGAGCCACACGGATGCCACGAGCGCGAGGCCCTGCACGGTGGCCTGGTGATTGGGCTGATTGAGGTTGCCCCATAAGCGGCGGTTGGCCGGGTGAAAGTATTCCGAAACGAGGCCGAACATCTCGCGCTCGAGGCGGAACACCTGGATCCACTGGGCGAGGGCGCCGAGCAGGCCGGCGACGAGAAACGCGACGGCCAGCGCATCGACGATCGCGGCGCGCTGGTCCACGGTCTGGCGCTGGCTCATCCACGAGGCGGCCATGATCATGGCGGCGGCGAGGGCGAGCATCACCTGCGTCATGGCGCGCGTACCGGTGATATCGGCCATACCGCTCGCGGCCTGCAATAGCGTGGTGGCGATCAACCACAACGGCATGGCCGCAATCCATGGGAAAAATCTGATTCTCTGCGGGAGGCCCGATTTCGTCGCCGAGACGGTCAGAACGAGGATCAGGACGAGACCGAGCACGCCGGCAGCCCATTCGCCATAGAAGGTGGCGAGGGGGAGCGTGTGGCGGGAAACCAGCAGGGGGAAGGCGAAGGCAACGACGATCGCCGCTGCGGGGAGAGAGGCCCGGGATGGCGGCATGAGGCGGCCGGTGGAGGAAAAGGCACCATGATAGCGTGGCACCAAAAGAAATAGCGCCCGGAGGCGCTATTTGTCAGCTTGGGCGAGGGAAAGGCTCGCTGTGGGCTCGTGTAGCTAATTATCAGGGAGCTGCGCAACCCGGGGGGATGTACGATGCGCTCCAACCGTCACCGGCGCCGGTGATTAGGCAAGCCCACGTACCTTGGTTGTTCCGGTTCCAGCTGATCTTAGTACCAGCGATTTTGGTCGAGGCATTGCCACCAAGCGTACCAGTAAGCGTGTCGACTTCTGCATCCAGCGCCGCAGTCGGGTACCCGTCGCCAGTGAGGAGGCTGGACTTCGTCGCGCCCCATGCGCATTGCGCGGCCGTCGGCGCTGCACCGCCTGCCGGGACCTGAATCTTGTTGTCGGTAATGCACAGCTCAGCAGCCGTACGCAGCGCCGACAGTTCACCCACCACACGCGAAACCTGCGACTTCGCGATGTAGTTCTGGTACTGCGGAATCGCGATAGCGGCCAGGATACCGATGATCGCCACGACGATCATCAGTTCGATCAGCGTGAAGCCTTTCTGAGCTTGGCGGCCCAGTTTTTTAAGTTGTACCCGTTGCATAGGAATTGACCCCTCAAAGAGAATTTCGTTACAGGACGATACATCCTGTTTCATGTGATGCATTCCCTATAATGCAGGGAGCGTGCCAGCTCGAAACTCCCCGATTTCACGGGTCAAGGTGACAAACTTTGACAGACCAACGCGCGTATACCGCTGCCGTGAAACAGGATTTGTCACATGACGGTGACGAACCCCGGCAAATTTTCGGCACCCGCACCCTCCGAAGGGTCGATCGAACCCGGAGCGCCTCAATACATTTAAAGCGCTCCGTACATCACTTAACCATAATCGCTCAACGGACATCGCCAGACGCCGTCGTCGTGCATACACGCGGCAGATATTTCGCCGCGACCGACGAGCGGCATTCCCATTTCACCGAGCCCTTGTCCGCGTCGAGCATCGTCAGCGTCACGTCCTTCCCGGCCAGTCCCGAAGACACGCCCGAATCCTTGAACGCCGCGATGATCGTGCAGCCGCCTGACGCCCCGGCCGTGCCGCCGACCTTCACGCTCTTGACGTAGTTGCCCGTGATATCGGTGAACAGCGGAATGCCATCCGCCGCGGCCGTCGAGTTGTCGGGGCAACTGCCGCCCGACGAGTAGGACTCGGTCACGCCCACCTTCTGCCCCGACGCAAGGCTCATGCCCTCCGCGAACTGCGAGCGCGCGATGTAGTTCTGATACTGCGGAATCGCGATGCCCGCCAGAATGGCGATGATCGCGACCACGATCATCAGTTCTATCAGCGTAAAGCCTTGCTGGCGCGTTCGCGCTCCGCGCGCGCGCCGGTGGCGGATTGACTGCCGGATGGTCCCGTCGACATGAAGTGGATATTGCATGGTTGACCCTTTCAGAAATGTTGTTGGAAACACGTCTCACCAGGCACGGTGAAACGTGACACATCATCCCCATCGGATCGGTCCGACCCGTTTGACCCAGCGCAAGGGCCATGAAACGGTCACACTCTGTCGCACTCCGCTGCGTACCCGCATCAATCCACCATCAATCCGGATCCACAAAAGGAAAGAGGCGGTCCCAAGACCGCCCCTTTCGAGCTTTTGGCAATCATGCAATGCGACGAATCTGAATTCGCTTCAGACTCCCGTTGAAGCGCTCAAACCCGCCGCACCGACTGGCGTCGTCAGGCCGCCTGACGCTGGCCGCGTTTCTGCAGCAGCTTGCCCAGCAGCACCACAAAGGCCGCGCCCGCGATACCGAACACCAGATGGGCGTGCGGCACATTGGCTTCGAACCACAGGTGATCCACCGGATCGCTCACGAGCATTTCGCCGGCGAGGTAGCCCAGCAGCGCGGCGCCCAGCACGATGATGATCGGGAAGCGCTCCATCACCTTGAGCAGGATGGTGCTGCCAAACACGATCAGCGGAATCGACAGACCCAGGCCCAGCACCAGCAGCATCAGCTGGCTGCCTTCAGGACCCTTCTGCGCGGCGGCGGCCACGGCCACCACGTTGTCCAGCGACATCACGAGGTCGGCAATCAGAATCGTGCGGATGGCGGCCCAGATGTTCTCCTTGCCTTCGTGGCCTTCCTCGTCGTCGTCACCGGTCAGCAGTTGCACGCCGATGTAGACCAGCAGGATGGCGCCCACGATCTTCAGGTACGGCAAGGTCAGCAGCTTGACGGCTGCCACGGTCAGCACCACGCGCATGATGATGGCGGCGGCACTGCCCCAGAAAATGGCTTTCTTCTGCTGCGCGGGCGGCAGGTTGCGCGAAGCGAGCGCGATCACGACCGCGTTGTCGCCCGACAGGACGATATTGGTCAGGATGATCGAACCCAGCGCGATCCAAAACGCACTGCTGGACAACAATTCCACGGCAAAGCTCCTCGTATTCTCGGTAATGACTCATCGCCCGCTTTACGGCTGACTGCGGGCTTTCGGATGTCTGAAACTACAGACATGCAGGTTTATCGTACGAACCTTTCGATTCGGTTTCAAACCCGCGATGCACGCCTCCGGACATACCCTGAGATGCGGTGCACCAGAATGACATTGCCCCCGCGCGCGGGGGCAATGACGACAACAAATACCACGTCTGCGGCGATCGTGCTGGCATGCGCGGCAGCTCACACTCGAGCATGCCGCCCACGTCACGGCAACGGCATCACCGCATGACGCGCGATCCCGAAGGCAATTACAGGATCGACTTCAGCAGACGGCCCATTTCGGACGGGTTCTTGGTGACCTTGATACCGCAGGCTTCCATGATTTCCAGCTTGGCTTGCGCCGTGTCGGCACCGCCCGAGATCAGCGCGCCAGCGTGGCCCATGCGCTTGCCCGGAGGCGCCGTCACGCCGGCGATAAAGCCAACCACCGGCTTCGTCATGTTGTCCTTGATCCACTGCGCGGCGTTCGCCTCGTCCGGACCACCGATTTCACCGATCATCACCACGGCGTCCGTTTCCGGATCGTCGTTGAACATCTTCATCACGTCGATGTGCTTCAGACCGTTGATCGGATCGCCACCGATACCGACGGCCGACGACTGGCCCAGACCCAGCGCGGTCAGCTGGCCCACGGCTTCGTACGTCAGCGTGCCCGAGCGCGACACCACGCCGATGCGGCCCTTGCGGTGGATGTGACCGGGCATGATGCCGATCTTGATTTCGTCCGGCGTGATCAGGCCCGGGCAGTTCGGTCCCAGCAGCAGGGTCTTCTTGCCTTGCTTGCGCATCTTGTCCTTGACTTCCATCATGTCGCGGACGGGAATGCCTTCGGTGATGCAGACCACGAGGTCCAGATCGGCGTCAACGGCTTCCCAGATCGCGGCAGCGGCGCCTGCGGGCGGCACGTAGATGACGGACACGGTCGCGCCGGTCTGCGCCTTGGCATCCTTCACGCTCGCGTAGATAGGAATGCCTTCGAAGTCTTCGCCTGCCTTCTTCGGGTTCACGCCGGCCACGAATGCGTTCTTGCCGTTCGCGTAGTCGCGGCAGCCACGGGTGTGGAACTGACCGGTCTTGCCGGTGATGCCCTGGGTGATGACCTTGGTATCTTTATTGATCAGAATCGACATGCTGTAATCCTTTGCTAGTTGGGCGGACCGGCTTACTTGCCAGCGGCGGCGGCCACGACCTTCTGCGCGGCATCTTCCATCGCGTCGGCCGAGATGATGGGCAGACCCGAGTCGGCCAGCATCTTCTTGCCGATCTCTTCGTTGGTGCCCTTCATGCGGACCACCAGCGGCACGGACAGCGACACGGCCTTCGAGGCAGCGATCACGCCTTCGGCGATCACGTCGCAACGCATGATGCCGCCGAAGATGTTGACCAGGATGGCCTTCAGGTTCGGGTTCTTCAGCATCAGCTTGAACGCTTCGGTCACCTTCTCGGTGGTGGCACCGCCGCCCACGTCGAGGAAGTTGGCCGGCTCGCCGCCGAACAGCTTGATGGTGTCCATGGTGGCCATGGCCAGGCCGGCGCCGTTCACCAGGCAACCGATGTTGCCGTCCAGCGAGATGTACGCGAGGTCGAACTTCGAGGCCTCGATTTCGGCGGCGTCTTCTTCATCCAGATCGCGGTAGGCCACGATTTCCGGGTGACGGAACAGCGCGTTCGAGTCGAAGTTGAACTTGGCGTCCAGTGCGATCACCTTGCCGTCGCCGGTCAGGATCAGCGGGTTGATTTCGGCCAGCGAAGCGTCGGTTTCCCAGAACGCCTTGTACAGACCTTGCAGGGCCTGGCGGGCTTGCGGAATGCTCGCGTCGGGCACGCCGATCTTGCGGGCGATGTCGTCGGCGTCGGCATCCTTCAGGCCTTCGGCCGGATCGACGATCAGCGTGTGGATCTTCTCGGGGGTGTGGGCTGCCACTTCCTCGATGTCCATGCCGCCTTCGCTCGAGGCCATCAGCGCAACCTTCTGCGACACGCGGTCCACGACCAGGCTGACGTACAGTTCCTTCTTGATGTCCGCGCCTTCTTCGATCAGCAGGCGGTTGACCTTCTTGCCTTCCGGGCCGGTCTGGTGCGTGACCAGTTGCATGCCGAGGATGTTGCTGGCGTAGGTCTTGACGTCATCGATGCTCTTGGCCACCTTCACGCCACCGCCCTTGCCGCGGCCACCAGCGTGGATCTGCGCCTTGACGACCCACACCGGGCCGCCCAGCTGCTCAGCAGCCTTCAGGGCTTCGTCAACCGAGAACGCGGGAATGCCGCGCGGAACCGGCACGTTGTATTTGCGCAGGATTTCCTTGCCTTGATACTCATGGATATTCATGCGTGTTTCCTTTCGGGTAGGCGTAAAAGGGGGAAGAAGGAGAAATTCGTGGGAGACGAACAGCTCTCGCCTGTGGGCCGACCGTGACGGTCAGCCTGAGGTCCGGGGTTTCGGCTGGTAACCATACCAGCGCGGGTAAAACTGCCGAACCACCTCGCCTTCGAAATGCAGCGCGTGGCAGCCGTGAAGCTGGTAAGGCGGTTCGGGGTTGGAATCGTTCGCGCCGTCGTCGCGCGTCTTGAAGACGTCGCCGGCAAAGGCCTGGATGGCCGTGGTCGGCAGCACGCCGGCCAGTTCGGTCAGATGGGTACAGCCTTCCACGCTGCCGAGCAGCTCGCGCACGGACTTGCGGAAGCCGCGCATCAGGTTCAGGCCGATCAGCTTGCGGTAAGCGGGCCCGATCGTGTCGCAGTGGGTCGGGTACGGCACCCAGTCCGAGCAGGCCTCGGCGTCCACGATGTTCATGCGCAGGTCGATCGTCACGCGCAGCCACAGGTCGTGGAGCGGTTCGCCCTCGGGCCGCACACCGCCGCCCGCCAGCGGGATGTCCCGCGGCTTGGTGTCCGTGAGCCGCGCCTCGATATCCCACAGGCCATCCTCGCGCAGATACGCCTCGGCCGTGATGGCTCGACGGTGACGCAGGGCGCGGTTGACGGGCGGGGAGAGGGGCATGCTGCGAACGGATGCAGGGACCGGCAAGGATCGTGAATCGGGGCGTTACGGCGCTATGGGGTCAAGACGGCCATGGCGCTGGCGGCTTGAAGCCGCGCGGCCGCCGGGGGCCGAAAAAACCCAAGGAGTTTAACATGCCGCGACGCTCCCACCGGGAACATCCTGCCGAACGCATTGTCCGGTGCCGATTGTTGCACCTTCATCGCCGTGAAACCCAACTGTGACAACGGTTTGCGGGTCGGTGTGGTTTTTGGCGCTGCAGTGCGCCACGACAAAATTGCGGGCGAATACACCTGCTGTGCGCGCAGGTATACAACGGCGTCATGCGCGTTCCCGGCCGCACATCAGACGTCAGTCATCCGTGTCCGGATGGTCCTCGAAGCCCTCTTCCGCGCCGCGAATGACCTTGCCGATCGTGGCCCGCGAGAAGCCGCGCGCCATCATGAAGCGGATCTGCTTCGCACGCGCTTCGGCGGAATCCGGCGCTTCACCGAAGCGCTTGCGCCAGACCTCGCGCGCGCGGTCGAGTTCGGTCTCGCGCAGGCGCTCCTGCAGATCCTGGAGCTGGTCGCTGCCGAGCTTGTGGGTCTTGGCTTCCTGCAGCACGCGGGCCGTGCCATAACGGCTGGCGCGACGGTGCACGAGGCTATCGACAAAGCGGGTATTGGAAAGCCAGTTCTCGCGCTCGAGGGCGTCGAGCAGGGCATCGACTTCCTCGGGGGATTCGGCATGCGGGGCCAGCTTGCGCGCGAGTTCCACGCGGCTGTGCTCGCGCCGCGACAGATAGCCGATCGCGCGGGCCTTGAGGGAAAGCGGGGGGCGGGTAATCATGAAGCGCCCTCCCCCAGCATGGGAGAGGGCAATCGCGTGTCAGTCGTTGCGACCGATCAGTTGTCGGCGTCAGCCGTCGCGGCCGCCTTGGTGACGTTGGGGTTGGTCGGCACCACACCCAGCGCGGCGCGCACCTTGTTCTCGATTTCCTCGGCGATATCGGGATTCTCGCGCAGGTATTCGCGCGCGTTGTCCTTGCCCTGGCCGATCTTCTCGCCGTTGTAGCTGTACCACGCACCCGACTTCTCGACGATCTTTGCGTCCACGCCGAGGTCGATGATCTCGCCCTGACGCGAAATGCCCTGGCCGTAAAGGATATCGAAGAAGGCCTCGCGGAACGGCGGCGATACCTTGTTCTTCACGACCTTGACCTTGGTCTCGTTGCCGATCACGTCGTCGCCCTTCTTGATCGAGCCGATCCGGCGGATATCGAGACGCACCGATGCGTAGAACTTGAGCGCGTTACCGCCCGTGGTCGTTTCCGGCGAGCCGAACATCACGCCGATCTTCATACGGATCTGGTTGATGAAGATCACGAGGCAGTTCGTGCGCTTGATCGTGCCGGTCAGCTTGCGCAGCGCCTGGCTCATCAGGCGGGCCTGCAGGCCCGGCAGCGAATCGCCCATTTCGCCTTCGATTTCGGCCTTCGGCACCAGTGCCGCGACCGAGTCGATCACGATCATGTCGATCGAGCCCGAGCGCACCAGCGCGTCGGCGATTTCCAGCGCCTGCTCGCCCGTGTCCGGCTGCGAGATCAGCAGGTCGTTGATGTTCACGCCAAGCTTGCTGGCATAGCTGACGTCCAGCGCATGCTCCGCGTCGATAAACGCGCAGGTGCCGCCCGTCTTCTGCATTTCGGCCACGGCCTGCAGCGTCAGCGTGGTCTTGCCCGACGATTCCGGACCGTAGATTTCCACCACGCGGCCGCGCGGCAGGCCGCCAACGCCGAGGGCGATGTCCAGACCCAGCGAGCCGGTGGAGACGACCTGGATGTCCTGTTCGACATCGCCGTCGCCGAGCCGCATGATCGAGCCCTTGCCGAACTGCTTCTCGATCTGCGAAAGCGCGGCAGCAAGCGCCTTTTGCTTCTCCGCGCTCACGCCGGCGCCCGCCTTCTTGTCGTCCATGGTCGTCCTTCAGTCAATGGTGTATAAATAGGCCGAATGTGGCGCACGCCCCGATAGATATCGATATATAGATGGGATCGGCCCCGGTATTCGGCCCCTGCGCATCGCACCAATGGCACTGCGCGCGGAATGTCGGATACTGTATAAAAAAACAGTATGCTTGGCAAGCCCCACCGCATGCCGGCACGAGGGTGGAGACAAATCATGCGCATTCTGATCGCCGAAGATGACGATGTTCTGGCAGACGGCCTGACCCGGTCGCTGCGCCAGTCCGGCTATGCCGTCGACCACGTCAGCCATGGCGTGGAGGCCGATTCCGCGCTGTCCACCCAGCATTTCGACCTGCTGATCCTCGATCTGGGCCTGCCCCGGATGTCGGGGCTCGAGGTGCTCAAGCGCCTGCGCGCGCGCGGGGCCATGCTGCCGGTGCTGATCCTGACCGCGGCGGACAGCGTCGATGAACGCGTCAAGGGCCTCGATCTCGGCGCCGACGACTATATGGCCAAGCCGTTCGCGCTCTCGGAACTGGAGGCGCGCGTGCGTGCGCTCGTGCGCCGCGGCGCGGGCGGCGGCGCCACCCTCATGCGGCACGGTCCGCTCGCATTCGACCAGGTGGGCCGCATCGCCTATCTCAACGAGCAGTTGCTCGACCTGTCCGCGCGCGAGATCGGCCTGCTGGAGATCCTGCTCACGCGCAGCGGGCGGCTGGTATCGAAGGAGCAGCTCGTCGACCATCTGTGCGAATGGGGCGAAGAGGTGAGCAACAACGCGATCGAGGTCTACGTGCACCGGCTGCGCAAGAAGATCGAGGTGGGCGGCATCCGCATCGCCACGGTCCGCGGCCTCGGCTACTGCCTCGAGAAATTCCAGCCCGCGATGGCCGCGCACGGCTGAGCGCGCGGCACCCATCCTCCGGAGATCCGTCGCGATGAGTCTGTTGTGGTTGCCATTGCGACGCGCGTCCCGACCTGCCGCCGAGACCGCTGCGGAGACTGCTGCCGAGGCTGTCGATACGGCCGTCACCGACGAAGCGCTCGCCGACGCCCTGCCCCATCTCGAAGAGAGCACCGCCCACCCTGCCCCGCGCTCGCTGTTCGGCGAGATCCTCGACTGGATGCTCGCGCCGCTGCTGTTGCTCTGGCCGATGAGCATCGCGGTGACGTACCTCGTCGCCAAGTCGATCGCCAACGGGCCCTTCGATCGCTCGCTCGAGGCAAGCGCCATCGTGTTGTCGCAGCAGGTACGCGAGGTCAATGGCCGCGTCACGCTGCAATTGCCGCTCTCCGCGCGCGAGATCCTGCGCGCCGACGAGACCGACAACATCTACTACCAGGTGGTCGGCAAGCGCGGCGAGTACGTGGCCGGCGACCACGACCTGCCGCTGCCGCCCGAGGACGACCAGGCCCATGCGGGACTCGTCTCGCTGCGCGACGACCACGTCGGCGGCAACGACGTGCGCGTGGCCTATACCTACGTCGACCTCAAGAATGCGAGCGGCACGCAGCCCGTGCTCGTGCAGGTGGCGGAGACGCTGGACAAGCGCGCGCGGCTCGCCAACGAAATCATCAAGGGCGTGATCCTGCCCCAGTTCGTGATCCTGCCGCTCGCGGTGGTGCTCGTGTGGTTCGGCCTCACGCGCGGCCTTGCGCCGCTTACCGCCATCCAGCAGCGCATTCGCGCGCGCAACCCCGGCGACACGAGTCCGATCGACGAGAGCGCGGCGCCGCAGGAGATCACCCCGCTCGTCGCGTCGTTCAACGATCTGCTCGCGCGGCTCGACCAGTCGGTGCAGACGCAGAAGCGCTTTATCGCCGATGCCGCGCATCAGATGAAGACACCGCTCGCCGGACTTCGCATGCAGGCCGAACTCGCGCAGCGCGAGCAGTCGCCCGAGGAACTGCGCCGCTCGCTCGCGCAGATCGCCGGCAGCTCGGAACGCACCGCGCATCTGGTCACGCAGCTGCTGTCGCTCGCGCGCATGGAGAACCTCGCGGGCGTCGGCGGCATGGCGCCGCTCGACCTCGCCTCCCTCGCGCGCGACGTGGTCAAGGACTGGCTGCCGCAGGCATGGGCCCGGCGCATCGACCTCGGGCTCGAGGCCGACGATCACCCCGTGATGATCGTCGGCAACCGCCTCATGCTGACGGAGATGCTCAACAACCTGCTCGACAACGCCATCCGCTATACGCCGGCCGAAGGGCATGCCACGGTGCGCGTGAGCGCCGATGCGTTCGAACCGTTCGTCTATCTCGACGTGGAGGACACGGGCCCCGGCATTCCACCGGGCGAAAGGGAACGCGTGATGGAGCGCTTCTACCGCGTGCTGGGCACGAACACCGAAGGCAGCGGGCTGGGCCTGGCGATCGTGCGCGAGATCGTCCAGCAACACGGCGGCGAGGTGTCGATCGGCGACCATGTCTGGCAGGCCGAACCGCGCCGCGCGGGCGCGCGCTTCCGCATCACGCTGCGCCGCCCCGCCGACCACGACGCGGGCGCCGGCTTCGGGGGCCTGCCCGGCGGAGGCGGCATCGCATGAAACGCGCGTTTCCGCCCGCCACCGCGGCCGAACGCCGCGCGTGGCGCCGCAACCTGCGCTGGATCGCAAGCCTGCTCGCCATCTGGTTCGTGGTCACGTTCGTCGTTGCCTGGTATGCGCGCGAGCTGCGCTTTGCCTTCTTCGGCTGGCCGTTCTCGTTCTGGGTGGGCGCGCAGGGCGCGCTGATCGTTTACGTACTGATGGCCGCGCTGTACGCCTGGCGCATGAACCGCGCGGACCGGACCGCCGAGCCCGGCGATGCCCACGGCACCGATCCGCACCCCGTCGCGCCCGAGGCGGGCGGGCAGGGCAAATCCGCCCGGGATGCTGCATAGCACGATGTGGCACGCGTCATACCACGCGCGGCAGGCAGCCCCGACATCACCTTCAGGACCCTCTGAAACGCCGCACCGCAGCGCGCCGGCCGCGCGCCGCAATGTGGCGAATCGCTAGCGTATACCCCGACCATTCCGGTCGATTCCTGTCAGAACTCAGTAAGTTTCGCCTCCCACAATCGATTTCAACTTCGGTGCGGGAGTCCGCACGCGCGCGCATTGCGCCGGGCGGAGGGGACCGGAGATCCCAACGTAGAGGAGACAACAACATGGCAAACGGGCAGAACGTAGCGATGCCGGGGGGCAGCGCAAGCAGCGCGCCGATGACGCGCGAGGAGAAAAAGGTCATTCTGGCCTCCTCGCTCGGCACGGTGTTCGAGTGGTATGACTTCTATCTGTACGGTTCGCTGGCCGCCGTCATCGCGAAGCAGTTCTTCGCGGGCCTCGATCCGACTTCCGCCTTCATCTTCGCGCTCCTCGCGTTTGCGGCCGGCTTTATCGTACGGCCGTTTGGCGCCCTGGTATTCGGCCGCCTCGGCGACATGATCGGCCGCAAGTACACATTCCTGGTCACCATCCTGATCATGGGCGTGTCCACGTTCATCGTGGGCCTGCTGCCCAGCTACGCGACCATCGGCTGGGCCGCGCCGATCATCCTGATCCTGCTCCGCATGCTGCAGGGCCTCGCGCTCGGCGGCGAGTACGGCGGTGCCGCCACGTACGTGGCCGAGCATGCGCCGCACGGCAAGCGCGGCGCGTACACGGCATGGATCCAGACCACGGCGACGCTGGGCCTGTTCCTGTCGCTGATCGTGATTCTGCTGTGCCGCGAGATCACGGGCCCGAACTTCGAAGTCTGGGGCTGGCGTATCCCGTTCCTGCTCTCGATCCTGCTGCTGGCCATGTCGGTGTACATCCGCCTGTCGATGAGCGAGTCGCCGGCGTTCCAGCGCATGAAGGCCGAGGGCAAGACCTCCAAGGCACCGCTGACCGAATCGTTCGGCCAGTGGCGCAACCTGAAGATCGTGATCCTGGCACTGATCGGCCTGACCGCCGGCCAGGCCGTGGTCTGGTACTCGGGCCAGTTCTACTCGCTGTTCTTCCTGACGCAGGTGCTGAAGGTCGATGCGAAGACCGCCAACCTGCTGATCGCGGGCGCGCTCGTCATCGGCACGCCGTTCTTCATCTTCTTCGGCTCGCTGTCGGACAAGATCGGGCGCAAGTGGATCATCATGACGGGCTGCGCGCTGGCCGTGCTGACGTACTTCCCGATCTTCAAGGGCCTGACGCACTACGCCAACCCGGCGCTCGAGCGCGCGCAGCAGACCGCGCAGATCGTCGTGTCGGCCGACCCGAAGACCTGCTCGTTCCAGGGCAGCCCGATCGCCCGCGAGATCGACTTCCGCAGTTCGTGCGATATCGTCAAGCGTACGCTGGCGCAAGCCTCGGCCAGCTATGACGTGGTGCAGGCCCCGGCCGGCACGGTCGCGACGGTGAAGATCGGCGACAAGGAGATCAAGGCGTTCGACGCCAGCGTCGTGGGCGGCCACAGCTTCGACGACGCCAGCAAGAAGCAGATCGCCGCGTTCAAGAAGGAAGTCGCCGACTCGATGGCCGCCGCCGGTTACCCGACCAAGGCCGATCCCGCGCAGATGAACACGATCATGGTGCTCGTGCTGCTGGTGATCCTGGTGATCTACGTGACGATGGTGTACGGCCCGATCGCGGCGATGCTGGTGGAAATGTTCCCGACCCGCATCCGCTACACGTCGATGTCGCTGCCCTACCATATCGGCAACGGCTGGTTCGGCGGCCTGCTGCCGACGATCTCGTTCGCGCTGGTGGCCCAGAACGGCAACATCTACTACGGCCTCTGGTACCCGATCATCATCGCCGCGATGACGTTCGTGATCGGCGCGCTGTTCATCCGGGAGACCAAGGACGTCGATATCTACGCCCACGACTGATTTGAGAAAAGGGTGTTGACAGCCCCGAAACCGTAGGTATAATTGCGGTCTTCGTCGGCGAATTAGCTCAGTCGGTTAGAGCGACGGAATCATAATCCGCAGGTCCGGGGTTCGAGTCCCTGATTCGCCACCAGTATTTGAGAAGGGGTTAGCGCAAGCTAACCCCTTTTTCATTTTCCGCATCAGTTTCTCTGCGCACGTTGCTGGGCCCTGGGCCGGGTTTCCTAACCCGGAAACTCTCGCGCGAACACGTCCGCGATAAAGTCCATCACCGCGCGGATCGCGGTCTGCCGTCGCATATCGGCGTGCACGACCAGATAGAAGTCGCGCGCAAGCATTCGCGCTTCGCCCGGCACGGCGGCCACGCCGTCTCCCGCATCGACGCCCGCCGTCATCCCCGCCAGATAGCGCGGTAACGCCGCGACGCCCATCCCGCCCCTTGCCGCCGCGAGCTGGCTCATCAGGTCGTTGCTGCGAAACCCGATGCGCCGGCCCGCGGCCATCTCGTAGATCCATTTCTGCTCGGGCAAATAGTCGAACGACAGGTCGTAGGCGATGAACTGCCACTGATCCGCCGGCAGCGCCGCATAACCGGGCGCCGCATACAGGCCGTAGGAGATCTGGCCGATGCGGCGGGCCACATAGTCGA
Organism: Cupriavidus sp. OTU4054; assembly: GCF_038440175.1. Taxonomy (NCBI): domain Bacteria; kingdom Pseudomonadati; phylum Pseudomonadota; class Betaproteobacteria; order Burkholderiales; family Burkholderiaceae; genus Cupriavidus; species Cupriavidus sp. OTU4054. The sequence continues at coordinate 32,574 of NZ_JASATF010000025.1, read as the reverse complement.
GCTCCGTCGGCCGGCCGATGCGGATGGCGATATCGGCTTCCTGCCGGTGCAGCGAAGCCAGCGCCTGCGTGCCGTGCAGCGTGAGGTCGATCTCGGGGTGCCGCGCGCCGAACACCGCGAGGCGCGGTGCGAGGAAGATGCTCGCGAATGCGGGCGGCGCGCTGACGGTGACGCGCGCGGAACGTCCCTGCCGGCGCGCGAGCACCGCGCGCTCGAGCGCATGGGCCTGCGTCTGCATGCCCTCGGCCGCCCCCGCGATGTCGCGGCCGGCCTCGGTCAGATGCCAGCGGCGCGCGGACCGGTTGACGAGCACGATGCCGATTGCCTGCTCCAGCGCCGCCACGCGCCGGGCCACGGTGGCGTGCTCCACCTCCATGCGGCGCGCCGCGCCCGACAACGTGCCCGCTTCCGCCAGCGCAATGAAGTGCCGCATGTCATTCCAGTCGAACATTGGTGCGAAATCTCACAAGCGATGTGAAGTCCGGCGCAGTTCCCGGCCCGGACCCACGGTGCTATTTTTCATGATGGTTGACATCTTAACGCGCGGCATCCGATCTCGCAGGCGGGTGCATGCGAACCTCCTCTTCTGTCATGAAAGCTATCCAGTACCGCACTTTTGGCGGGCCCGAAGTCCTCGAGTATGTCGAGCTGCCCGACCCCACGCCCGGTCCCGATGAAGTGCTGATCGACACGACCGCGATCGGCGTGAACTTTCCCGATATCCGCGAACGCCTCGGCGTCTACAACCGCGCAAATACGCGCGTGGGCGGCGTCACGCTGCCGCAGGTCGGTGGTCTGCAGGTAGTCGGTCATGTCGTGCGCAGCGGCAGCGCCGCGCATGCTTACCTCGTGGGCCGCAAGGTCATGGCGCTGATGGCCAAGGGCGCCTATGCGCAGCGTGCCGTCGCGCGCGCCGACATGCTCGTCGAACTCGCGGACGATGCGGACGACGTGGCGATGGCGGGCGTGCCGTGCCAGGGTGTCACCGCGTATCTCGCCCTGCGTGTCTGCACGACGCTGCGGCGCGGCGAGAGCGTGCTCGTCCATGGCGCCGCGGGCGGCGTGGGGAGCCTCGCGGTGCAGATCGCGCGCATGCTCGGCGCCGGCATGATCATCGGCACCGCGAGCAGCGAGGACAAGCGCGCGTTCGCGCGCAGCCTCGGCGCGGACCATGCCATCGGCTACGACTACCCGCGCTGGCCGGAGACGGTGCTCCACTACACCGAGGGCAAGGGTGTCGATGTCATTCTGGAGACGATCGGCGGCGAAGTCTTCGATCAGAACTTCAACTGCCTCGGCATGCTCGGGCGATGCATCGTCATCGGGTCCACGCAGGGCCCCGGCGCACCGCTCGCCCCGCGACGGCTGATGGCCCGCGCCCAGACGCTCACCGGGGTTTATCTGCCCACGTTTTTCCAGCGGCCGGACCTGATCCAGCGCGGACTGCATTTTCTGCGCGACGGCGTCGCGCAGGGCATGATCCGGCCGACCGTCGCCGCCACGCTGCCGCTCTCGCGCGCGGCCGAGGCCCACGCGATGCTCGAGCGGCGCGAGGCGCGCGGCGTGATCGTGCTGGACCCTCGCGGCTGACTGGCGGCTGTATTACGCCACCGCAATACGCGGCGGCACCACGCGATCGAACTGCCCGCCCGCCGCGCTCTGGCGCAGCGCGGGCGCGTCGATCATCGAGCGCGGGAAGATCGCCGGGGCCTGACTCACCGCGTCCAGCCGGGCCACCTGCTCCGGCGACAGCGCGAAGTCGGCCGCGCCGAGGTACGCATCGAGGTGCGCGAGCGAGCGCGGACCGATGATCGGCAACGCGCCCTTCCGGAGCACCCATGCCACGGCCACCTGCGCGGGCGCGACATCGAGCTCGCCGGCGATGGCCAGCGTGGTATCCACGATCGCGGTACGCTGCGCCGAATTCTCCTGCTGGAACACGGCACCGCCGAGCGCCTCGAGGCGGCCCTGCTCGCCGCGTCGATACTTGCCAGTCAGCACGCCGCCACCGAGCGGCGACCACGCGACCATGCCGAGCCCGAGCGCTTCTCCCGCCGGCATCAGTTCATGCTCGCTGGTTCGCTCGACCAGGCTGTGTTCGAACTGCAGCCCGGCCAGCGGCGCCCACCCGCGCAATTCCGCGAGCGTCGCGGCGCGCGCCACACGCCAGGCCGGGAAATCGGAAAGACCGATGTACAGCACCTTGCCGCTGCGGACGAGGTCGTCGAGGCCGCGCATGATCTCGTCGGTCGGCGTCACGCCATCGGCATAATGCACCCAGTACAGATCGATACGATCGGTCTTCAGGCGGCGGAGGCTCGCCTCGACGGACATCCGCATCGCAAGCCGGCTATTGCCGGTGGCGAGCACACCGGCCTCGGGACGCGCAGCCTGTGTGTACTTGGTGGCGATCACGAAGTCGTCGCGCCGCCCCTGCAGCAGCGTACCCAGAAACTCTTCCGACTGGCCGAACTGATAGACGTCCGCGCTATCGATGAAGTTGCCCCCCGCCGCCGCATAACGGTCCAGCATCGCCCGCGATGCATCGAGGTCCGCGCCATGCCCCCAGCCGAGGCCGAAGTTGGCCGCGCCGAGCACGAGCTCGGACACACGCAGCCCCGTGTGTTCACCAAACAGTCGATATCGCATGATCGTTCCTTTTATATGTGTAATTACACATGTAATGACCAGAAAATGGCCGCGTGCGGCGGCCACCGTTTTCAACCGAACACCGCTCCCAACAAGTCGCTGCGCAATGCCACGGCTTCCTTGCGTCCCATTTTGGTCTCGAACTCCGCCTGCGCCGCGCGCCAGTACGGCTCGGCTTCGGCCAGCCTGGCCATGCCCGCCGCGGACACGGTGAACGACAACGCGGCGCGCGCGCCCTCCGTGCTGGCCGTCAGCAGTCCCGCGTCCCGCAGCGGCTTGAGCGCGCGCATGAGCGTGGTGCGCTCCATGACCATCCGCTCGGCGAGATCGCCCACCACGATGCCCGGCTGCGCCTGCACGAGCGCAAGGATCGAGAACTGGGAGATGGACAGCCCCACGGCGGAAAGATGACCGTCGTAGATACGCGAGGTGAACCGGGCCGCGCGGCGCGCGGCCAGGCAATGGCAGAGATCGGGTCCGGTAATGCGGTTCATGGTCGAAAGTTTGGTGTGCAATTGCACAGAAGTCAAGCGGCAGGATGCGCAATACGGCGTTGCGGAAATATCAGCCTGATCTCTCGGACGCTTCCGCATGCAATTCCAGACGCTTCGGCGAGGCAATTCGCGCGCCGAAGCCTATGCTCACCGGACCACCTGCACATGAGGAGCATATCGATGCCCGTAGCCTTGATCGTTGATGACCATCCCGCCGTCCGTGTTGCCGTCGCCGCGCAATTGTCGCAGCAGCTCGGGTACCAGACCTACGAAGCCGCGACCGCCGCCGACGCCATGCAGCTGATCGGCGAGGTGACGCCAGACCTCGTGATCGTCGATCTCGACCTGCCCTCGGTGCCGGGCGAAGTGGTCATCGAGGCCGTCGAGGAACGCCACCCTGCGGCCCGCCTCGTCGTCCTGTCGGCGGTATCGAGCGCGTCACTGCGCGCGCTTCAGGCGGGCGCGCACGGCCAGGTCGCCAAGGACTCGGGCCTCGATGAACTCGGAAAGATCGTGGACGCCGTCATGGCCGGCTACGTCGTGTTCCCCGCGGCACTGCTGGAGTCGCTGCATCGAATGGCCGGCGGCCAGAACGATCCGATGGCCGAACTCAGCCGCCGCGAAGTGACCGTCCTCCGTTTTCTCGCGGGAGGCCAGTCCAACAAGGCGATTGCCGAAACCCTGCATATCAGCAACAAGACGGTGAGCTCGCACAAGACCAGCATTATGACCAAGCTCGGCCTGAAATCGATGATCGACCTTGCCGAGTTCGCGCGCAAGCACCGGCTGATCGGCACGGACTGACATGCCGATGGCATCGATCACGGCGCGGGACGCGCCGGGATAAAGCGCGGCGCGGGCGCCGCCTGCACGACCTCGCGCCCGGCGTGCGCATAGACGCGGTACGTCTCGCGCGCGACGTTGTGCGGATGCCGCGCGGCCTCGTCGATCGTCAGCACCGGCGCGAAGCACGCATCGGTGCCTTCGAAGCGCTCGCGCCAGTATGCGAGCGGCGCCCCGGCAATCGCCGCGGCAAGGCGCGCCTTCAGCGCGGGCCACTGCGCGCGATCGTATTGCGCGGCCGGATCGACGTCGTCGAACCCGAGCCGCGCAAGCAGCTGCCGATAGAACGGCGGCTCGAGCGCGCCGAAGGTCAGCGCGCGCCCATCGGCACAGCGGTAGACATCGTAGAACGGCGAGTCGTGAAACGGACTCGGCGAAGGACCATCGACCGAGCCCGCAGCGCGTGCGACATTCAGCAACCCGCCGAGCATCGCGACGATATCGGTGATCGCCGCATCGACGACAGAGCCCTGCCCCGTCGCGCGCGCATGCAGGATCGCACTCGTGATGCCGAACGCGAGCCCGAGCGCGCCCGTCGCATCGCCCATCACCGTCGGTGGCGTTCTCGGCAGCGCGCCCTCGCCCGCGGCGCCGTGCAATAGCCCGGACAGCGCGAGGTAGTTGATATCGTGACCCGCCTGCTGCGCGAGCGGCCCCGTCTGGCCCCAGCCCGTCATGCGCCCGTACACGAGCCGTGCATTGCGTGCATGACAGTCCGCGGGACCGAGGCCCAGGCGCTCCATCGCGCCGGGACGCAGCCCTTCTATCAACGCGTCGGCCTGCGCCACGAGATCGAGCGCGGCCGCACGTCCGGCGTCGGTCTTGAGGTCGAGCGACATGACATTCTTGTCATGATCGAGCGCTACCTCGGGGGGCATGTCACCATCGAGCAACAGGCGCCGCGCTTCGGGCGCGACCGGACGCGTGACCAGCGTCACGTCGGCGCCGAGACCGGCCAGCATCGCGCCGCACAACGGGCCGGGCCCGATGCCTTCGAACTCGACGACCCGGATACCTTCCAGCGGACGCAAACCCGCCGGTCTTTCTTGCTGCGATGGATCCATCGGAAATGCCTCCCCTCGCGGAACGGTGATGTGGAACGAATCTGCGATGCGTTTGATCCAAATCGTGACATCGTAAATTAGCGACTGTCATGATGCACATGGGCACTGGCCCTAGTCGTAGGGCTCACTCTTCAAGGAGATCCAGTCATGACCCAGATCGTGCTTGCCACCGATGGCTCCCCGTTCAGCGACGCCGCGGCGCGCTTCCTTACCCGCGGCGACCTGCTGCAGCCCGGCTACACCGTGCATGTATTGCATGTCACCCCGGACGTCACCGGCCAGGTCCGCGCGTTCGTCAGCAAGGAGGCGGTCGAAGACTGGCATCGCGAGGAAAGCGAGAAGGCGATGCAATCGGTCTGCGACATCCTCGCCGCGGCCGATATCGCGTTCGAACGCCACCCGTTGCATGGCTTTGCGCCGGACAAGATCCTTGGCTATGCGAAGTCGGTGAATGCCAGCGCAATCGTGATGGGCACGCACGGCCGGGGCACGTTCTTCGACGCGGTGCTCGGCTCGGTGGCCGGACGCGTGCTCGCCCAGGCAAGTTGCCCGGTGATCATGATCAAGGCGGAGAAGGACAGGAAATAACCTGTCGCGGGCTCACCCCCAGAGCGGGGGTTCGTCCATCAGCGCGATCTGCTCGCGCAATTCGAGGATGCGGTCCTGCCAGTAGCGCGCCCTGCCGAACCATGGGAATGCGGCCGGAAACGCGGGGTCGCGCCAGCGGCTCGCGAGCCATGCGCTGTAGTGGATCAGGCGCAGCGTGCGCAACGCCTCCACGAGCCACAGTTCGCGGGTCTCGAACTCGGCGAAGTCCTCGTAGCCCGCGACGATGTCGGCAAGCTGGTCCTGCATCGCCGCGCGGTCGCCTTCGAGCAGCATCCAGAGGTCCTGCACCGCGGGACCCATGCGGCTGTCGTCGAAATCGACGAAGTGAGGCCCCGGCACGCCACGGCCGCGCGCATCGTCGGCGTCGATCCACAACACGTTGCCGCGATGGCAATCGCCATGCAGACGCAGCATGCGCACATCGCCGGCGCGTTCATAGCAGCGGCGCACACCGTCGAGCGCGAGGTCCACGGCCGCGCGCCACGGCGCAAGCAGGTCCCCCGGCACGCAGTCGTGCGCGAGCAGCCAGTCGCGCGGCGCCACACCGAAGGTCTCGATATCGATCGCCGGGCGCGACGCAAACGGCTGGCGAGCGCCCACCGCATGGATGCGTCCGATAAACCGGCCGAGCCATTCGCGCGTCTCCGCGACGTCGAGCGCAGGCTCGCGGCCGCCGCAACGCGGGAAGACCGCGAAGCGAAAGCCGTCATGCACATGCAGCGTGGAAGGCGGGGTGCCCGCCTCGGCGGCCAGCGCGAGCGGCGGCACCGCGGGAATCTCCGTATCGGCGAGCTCGCGCACGAATGCGTGCTCCTCGACGATCGCCGCGTCGGTCCAGCGGCCCGGACGATAGAACTTGGCGATAACGGGCGCGGCATCCTCGATGCCGATCTGCCACACGCGATTCTCGTAGCTGTTGAGCGCCAGCAGGCGTCCGTCGGAACGCAGTCCCGTGGACTCCAGCGCATCGAGGATCCGCTCGGGCGTCAGGCCGGCATACGGTACGTCGCTGTCGGCGTTCGGCGCGAGCGGAGCGGTCATGGCGGTCAGCCCTTGCGCTGGCCGCCGAGCAGCGCGGCCTGCGGCGCCGGGCGGCGCTTCTGCTGGGACTGCGGCTGCGGGTGGGACTGGGACTGCGGCTGGGCTTGCGCCGGCGACCGCGCCGGGCGCTGCGAACCTTGCGGCTGCGCGGGTCGCTGCCCGCCCTGCGGCTGGCCGCCGCGGGGTTGCGCGCCATTGCGCGCGGGCGCACCCCCTGCGTGCGTGCCTGGCTGCCCGCCACGCTGACCGCCTGCCGGCGCACCCTGCTGTCCGCGGGGCTTGGCCGGCGCGGGCTTCTGGCCCTGCGCCTGGCGCGGAGCGGGCGCGGCTTGCGCGGCCGGCGCACGGGCGGGTTCCCGGCGCTGGCCCTGCTGCGCGCGTTGTGCGCCACCCTGTGCGCCCTGGCCACGGCCCTGTCCGCCACCGCTGCCGCCACGACCCTGGCGGGTCTTCTGGATCGGCTCGGCCGCGATGGTCGGATCGACCTCGAAGCCCGGCAGCACGGTCTGCTCGAGCTGGCGCTTGATCAGCCGCTCGATATCGCGCAGCAGGCCATGCTCGTCCACGCAGACCAGCGAGATCGCCTCGCCTTCGGCCCCCGCGCGGCCGGTCCGGCCGATGCGGTGCACATAGTCCTCGGGCACGTTCGGCAGGTCGAAGTTGACCACGTGCGGCAGCTGGTCGATATCGATGCCGCGCGCGGCGATATCGGTCGCGACAAGCAGGCGCAGCGTGCCGGCCTTGAACTCGGACAGCGCGCGCGTGCGCGCCGACTGGCTCTTGTTGCCGTGAATCGCCAGCGCGGACAGCCCGTCCTTGGTCAGTTGCTCGGCCAGACGGTTGGCGCCATGCTTGGTGCGCGTGAACACGAGCACCTGGTGCCAGTCGTGCTCGCGCACCAGATGGGCCAGCAGCTCGCGCTTGCGGTCGCGGTCCACCGGGTAGACGCGCTGATCGACGGTCTCGGCCGTGGTGTTGCGGCGCGCGACCTCGATCGAGGCCGGGTTGTTCAGCAGACGGTCCGCGAGCGCGCGGATGTCGTCCGAGAACGTCGCCGAGAACAGCAGGTTCTGGCGCTTGGCCGGCAGGATGTTGAGGATCTTGCGGATGTCATGGATAAAGCCCATGTCGAGCATCCGGTCGGCCTCGTCGAGCACCAGCAGTTCGACCTGCGACAGATCGATCGTGCGCTGCGAAACGTGATCGAGCAAACGCCCCGGCGTCGCCACGACGATATCGACGCCGCGCTTGAGCGCATCGATCTGCGGGTTGATCCCCACACCGCCGAACATCACCATCGAGCGCAGCCGCAGGTACTTGCCGTAGTTGCGCACGCTCTCTTCGACCTGGGCCGCGAGTTCGCGCGTGGGCGTCAGCACGAGCGCGCGCACCGGACCACGCTGGCCGCGTGGCGTGGGATGGCGCTCGATCGATTCGTTGAGCAGCTGCAGCATCGGCAGCGTGAACCCCGCGGTCTTGCCGGTGCCGGTCTGGGCGCCGGCGAGCAGGTCGCCTCCCTTGAGAATCGCAGGGATGGCCTGCGCCTGAATCGGGGTCGGCGTGGTGTAGCCTTGTTCGGCCACGGCACGTACAAGCTTGTCGGACAAGCCTAGTTCGGAAAAAGACATGAAATGACGCTTGAGCCGCTCACCGCGCAAAGATTGCGGCAATCGTGGAGCGGCGTGACACAGGATGGCCGGTGACTTGCGCCCCGGGGGCGCTTGCCGGCGTGACGGGTCGATTGCAACCGTCGTCGGAACAGGAAAGGCCCGTAGTGTACCAGTCTGTCGCCAACTGCCTCGCCGGGTCGCCCGCCGAGTGGACGAACAGGTAGAATTGCGGGTTACCTTGCCTCGTCGGAGCCTGCAATGCCCGTTGCTTTCAGCCGTCGCCTTCCGCGCCAACCTGCCGGCGCAAGCCTGCGCCTTTCCCGTCACGTCCGGCGGACGTTGCCACGTCTGGCGCTGGCCCTGGCGCTGGTGCCGGCACTGGCGCCCATCCTCCCGGCGGCGCTGGCGCAGCAGGCCACGATCGTGTCCGACGGGCCGGGCATCACGGGCGGCCCGACGAACAACCCCGTCGGTGTCGGCGCGCCCGTCCGGGCGATTCCCGACGATGCCGGGCAGGCACGCCTCGTGATGGCCGCGCCGAGCGCGTCCGGCCCGCAGACGGCGAAGCTCGGCAGCAAGACCGTGAGCATGGCGCCCGGCCTGCGCGTGTTTTCGACGGACATGCAGCTGACGCCCGTGAGCGCGCTGATCGGACAGAAGCTCGAAGTGCGTTACCGGCTGGACGTGTATGGCCAGCTGCTGACCGCATGGATCATGACCGAGGCCGAATACAAGGCCTGGAAGGCCGCGCACTGAGCCTTCCGGCCAACCCGTAGTACCGTGGTCCCCACCGCGGATGATTTGTCGATGTCACCCGTTGCAAAAGCGGATGCCCCCAGGTTAAACCACTGAGACCGGCACCAACCATGAAGAAAGTTTTCGTCAAGACGTACGGCTGCCAGATGAACGAGTATGACTCGGACAAGATGGTGGACGTGCTCAACGCCACGCAGGGCCTCGAGCCCACCGATAACGTCGAGGAAGCCGACGTCATCCTGTTCAACACCTGCTCCGTGCGCGAGAAGGCCCAGGAGAAAGTGTTCTCCGAGCTGGGCCGCATGAAGGCGCTCAAGGCCGCCAAGCCCGACCTCGTGATCGGCGTGGGCGGCTGCGTCGCCAGCCAGGAAGGCGCGACCATCGTCAACCGCGCGCCGTATGTCGATGTCGTGTTCGGCCCGCAGACCCTGCATCGCCTGCCCGACCTCATCGCGCGCCGCCGCCAGACGGGTCTCTCGCAGGTCGATATCTCGTTCCCCGAGATCGAGAAGTTCGATCACCTGCCGCCCGCGCGCGTGGACGGTCCGAGCGCATTCGTCTCGATCATGGAAGGCTGCTCCAAGTACTGCAGCTATTGCGTAGTGCCCTACACGCGCGGCGAGGAAGTGTCGCGGCCGTTCGAGGACGTGCTCGCCGAAGTCGCCGGCCTGGCCGAGCAGGGCGTGCGCGAAGTGACGCTGCTGGGCCAGAACGTCAACGCCTACCGCGGCGCGATGGGCGGCACGAGCGAGATTGCCGACTTCGCGCTGCTGATCGAATACGTGGCGGAGATTCCGGGCATCGAGCGCATTCGCTATACGACGAGCCATCCGAAGGAGTTCACGTCGCGGCTGATCGAGCTCTATGGCCGCTGCGACAAGCTCGTCAACCACCTGCACCTGCCCGTCCAGCATGCATCGGACCGCATCCTGATGGCGATGAAGCGCGGCTACAGCGTGCTCGAGTACAAGAGCATCATCCGCAAGCTGCGCGTGCTGCGGCCCGAAATGTCGATGTCGTCGGACTTCATCATCGGCTTCCCCGGCGAGACCGATGCCGACTTCGACAAGCTCATGGCGATGGTCGAGGAAGTCGGCTACGACACGTCGTTCTCGTTTATCTTCAGCCCGCGCCCCGGCACGCCCGCCGCGAACCTCCACGACGACACGCCGCGCGAGGTCAAGCTGCGCCGCCTGCAGCGGCTGCAGGCGACCATCGAGGACAACGTGCAGCGCATCAGCCGGAACATGGTCGGCTCGGTGCAGCGCATCCTCGTGGAAGGTCCCGCGCGGAAGGACCCGACCGAGCTGCATGGCCGCACCGAGAACAACCGCGTGGTCAACTTCGCGCTGCCCGGTGTCCCGCAGTCGCAGCGCGATCGCATGATCGGCCAGATGGTCGATGTGAGCATCACCGAAGCGTTCCCGCACTCGCTGCGCGGCGAGATCGTGGTGCGGCAGTAAGCCCCCGTACGACACCGACGATGAAGAAATCCACCGCAGCGATTACCGCAGAATTCGTCGCCCCCCGCGACGACAACACCCGGCTGCAGAACCTGTGCGGCCCGCTCGACGAGAACCTCCGCCAGATCGAGCAGGCGCTCGACGTGACGATCCAGCGCCGCGGCCATCGCATGACCGTGCGGGGCAAGCTGGCGCAGGACGCCGCGCTCGCGCTCGAGCGCTTCTACAACGAGGCGCGCATGCCGCTATCGATCGACGACGTGCAGCTGGGTCTCGTGGAGTCCCGTCAGATCGGCGCCCATGGCAGCTATCTTCCCGATGACGCCGAGACCGAAACCGACGGCGGCACCTCGGTGGATGACGACTCCCCCGTGCTCCATACGCGCCGCGCGGGCCTGCAGGGCCGCACGGCCGCGCAGCGCGAGTATCTGCGCCATATCCTCTCGCACGACCTGACGCTGGGCATCGGGCCCGCGGGCACCGGCAAGACGTACCTCGCGGTGGCCTGCGCCGTCGATGCGCTCGAGCGCGACGCGGTCAAGCGCATCGTGCTGACGCGTCCCGCCGTCGAGGCCGGCGAGCGCCTTGGGTTCCTGCCCGGCGACCTCGCGCAGAAGGTCGATCCGTACCTGCGCCCGCTCTACGACGCGCTGTACGATCTGCTCGGCTTCGACCGCACGCAGAAGATGTTCGAGCGCCAGATGATCGAGATCGCGCCGCTGGCCTATATGCGCGGCCGCACGCTGAACCATGCGTTCATCATTCTCGACGAGGCGCAGAACACCACGCCCGAGCAGATGAAGATGTTCCTGACGCGGATCGGTTTCGGCTCCAAGGCCGTGATCACGGGCGACACCACGCAGATCGATCTGCCGCGCGGCCAGAAGAGCGGCCTCGTGGAAGCGCAGCATGTGCTGCGCGAGGTGCGCGGCGTTTCGTTCACACGCTTCACGAGTATCGACGTGGTCCGGCATCCGCTCGTGGCCCGCATCGTCGATGCCTACGACGAGTATCACGCCCAGCACAAGGACGCCTGATCCAGGCGCCACGGCACTCCCCCACAAAGGACGCAGTATCTTGAAGAAGTCATCCCCCACCACCGTCACCCTGTTCGACGCGGACGGCCGCGCGCGCAAGACCGCCGCGCATGCCCTGCGCGTGCAGCTGCCCGACGGCCGCAGCGTGACGATCGACCTGTCGCAGGCCGCCGACGGCGTGGTCGCGCTGCTCGCCGAGCACACGGACACCGCCCAGCAGGCGGGCCTGCTGGTCCGTCCCGACAATCACGACGCGCTGTCCGTCGGGGTGACGGCCACGCCGCTGACCACCACCACGGGCACGCCGGCCACGCCGCCCGCGCTGGAACTCGATCTCCAATATGGCGACGGCGTGCGCAACGGCGATGGCCTGCCCCGCCGCAAGCAGGTGGAGACGTGGGTCAAGTCCGCGCTGTATGCCGATGCCGCGCTGACCGTGCGCTTCGTGGGCGAAGACGAAGGCCGCGCGCTCAACCGCACCTATCGCGGCAAGGACTACGCCACCAACGTGCTGACCTTCGCCTACGCGGAGAACGCCGACGATCCGGTGACGGGCGATATCGTCCTGTGCTGCCCCGTGGTGGAATCCGAAGCGCGCGAACAGCACAAGCCGCTGCTCGCCCACTATGCGCACCTGATCGTCCACGGCGTGCTGCACGCGCAGGGCTACGAACACGAGGACGACGCCGAGGCCGAGGAAATGGAAGCGATCGAGACCGAGACGCTGCAGGCGCTGGGCTTCGACGACCCGTACCTGCCCGTGCGCGAACATTAAGGCACGTCTGTATTGAGGCACGTCTGTACGGCGGCGCGCGGGGTTCCGGCCCCTTTTGCGCCGCCTTCGGCACTCCAGCCCGGGTACGAGGGCGGGCCGTAAAGCTTTTAGTGTATGCTTCAGACGATCTCCACCACGCGCTAGCCGCGACATGAACGACCCCTATCCCAGTTCGAAAGCTGCCAATTTCAAGCAGTCGGATCGCCCCAGATCCCTTCTCGAACGCCTTTCGGATTTCATTTCTCCTGAGCCGGACACCCGCGCCGAATTGCTCGAAGTGCTGCAGGACGCGCACGGGCGCAATCTGATCGACGCCGATTCGCTCTCGATGATCGAGGGCGTGTTCCAGGTCTCCGAGCTCACCGCGCGCGACATCATGGTGCCGCGCGCCCAGATGGATGCGGTCAATATCGCCGACGCACCCGAGACTTTTATCCCGTACATGCAGCAGACCGCGCACTCGCGGTTTCCGGTCTACGAGGGCAGCCGGGACAACATCATCGGCATCCTTCTCGCGAAGGACCTGCTGCGCTACTACACCGACGAGACGTTCGACCTGCGCGAAACGCTGCGGCCGGCCGTGTTCATCCCGGAGTCGAAGCGACTGAACATCCTCCTGCGCGAGTTCCGCATCAACCGCAATCACATCGCGATCGTCGTCGATGAGTACGGCGGCGTGGCCGGGCTGGTGACCATCGAGGACGTGCTCGAGCAGATCGTGGGCGACATCGAGGACGAGTTCGACCTCGACGAGGATCAGGACAAGATCCTTCCGACGTCCGACGGCGCATGGCGCGTCCATGGGCTGACCGAGATCGGACAGTTCAACGAGGCGTTCGGCACCGCATTCTCCGACCACGACGTCGATACCGTGGGCGGGCTGCTCATCAACCATCTGGGGCATGTGCCGCACCGCGGCGAGATCATCACGCTGCCGCCGATCCGCTTCGAGGTCCTGCGCGCCGACGCGCGCCAGGTCCATCTGCTGCAGGTGCGCCGCGAGGCCACCAGCGACGCCCTGGCCGTAGCCGACGCATGAAGCGTTCCGACACCGGCGCGGCGGAAGCACGCCGCGGCGATGCCAATGCACGCGCCGGGGTTTCCCCCGAACCAACATTTTCACCACCGATGACCTCTGCTTCGGGCAGCCCCACGGGCGACCTTTCGCGCGCGACCGCGCCTGGCCCTCGACTGCGCCTGCTGCTCGCGGCGGTGCTCGGCGTCGCGCACACGCAGGCATTCGCGCCCCACGACTGGTGGTGGCTGCAACTGCTTGCGCTGGCCGGGCTCGTGGCGCTGATGGCCGACGCCGGCCGCGCGCGAATGGCCGCGGCCACCGGCTACGCGTTCGGCATGGGCTGGTTCCTCTCGGGCATCTGGTGGCTCTATATCAGCATGCACGTCTATGGCGAGATGCCGGCCTGGATGGCGGCACCCGCGGTAGTGCTGTTCTCCGCGTACCTGTCGCTGTGGCCGGCACTGGCCGGCGGCGTCTGGTACGGGCTGACGCAGGCGCGCGGCCGCGCGGCCGGTGTCACGGCGGCGGTGCTGTTCGGTGCCGCATGGGGCCTCTCGGAGTGGCTGCGCGGCGTGGTGTTCACGGGGTTCCCGTGGCTCGGCAGCGGCTATCCGCATACCGAAGGTCCGCTGGCGGGCTATGCGCCGCTGTTCGGCGTGTATGGCATCGCCACGCTGGCCGCGACACTCGCGGCGCTGATCGTGGTGGCCGTGCGCGCGGCCGGCCTGCGCCGCCGGGCCAGCGTGGGGGCCGCCCTTGCCTGCGCCGCCGCGATCGCGCTCGTCGGCGCGCTGCTGCGTCCCGTGGCCTGGACACAGCCGGCCGGCAATCCGATCTCGGTGCGGCTGCTGCAGGGCAACGTCGCGCAGGACATCAAGTTCGAGCCCGCCGGCATCCAGCGTTCGCTCGAGCTCTATCGCGATCTGATCACGGCCAAACCGGCGGACCTCGTGGTCACGCCGGAAACGGGTTTCCCGGTGATCCTGCAGGAATTGCCGCTCGATATCGCGCAGGACGTACGGCGCTTTATGGAAAGCTCCGGCAGCACGGTGCTGTTTGGCGCAGTCGGCGCCGACTCACCCGTGGATTTCACGAACAGCGCCTTCGCGATCGGTCCCGAGCATCCGACGCTGTACCGCTACGACAAGCACCATCTGGTGCCGTTCGGCGAGTTCATTCCGTTCGGCTTCCACTGGTTCGTGGACATGATGAAGATGCCGCTCGGCGACTTCCGCCGCGGCGGGCTCGATCAGCCGGCGGTGCCGGTGCGCGGCATTCGCGTGGCACCCAATATCTGCTACGAGGATTTGTTCGGCGAAGAGATCGCGCATACGCTGCGCCACCAGCAGGTGCCGGCCAACATGATGGCGAACATGACCAACCTCGCGTGGTTCGGCGACACGATCGCACTCGATCAGCATCTGCAGATCTCGCGGATGCGCGCGCTGGAAATGCGCCGGCCGATGCTGCGGGCGACGAATACGGGCATGACGGCGGTCGTGAAGCCTGACGGCTCCACGGAGCGGCTGCCGACGTTCGAGGTCGGCACGCTGGCCACGACGGTGCAGGGCATGCAGGGGCTGACGCCGTTCATCCGCTGGGGGAACGTGCCGTTCCTCGCGGCGAGCGGGCTGGTGCTGGCGGCCGCGCTGGTGGCGCGCGTGGTGGCGCGCCTGATCGCGCGCAGGCGGGGCTGAGGGCCGACTAGCGAAGTACCACCGAGACAGCGGCGGCGACGGCCATCACGGCGATGGCGACAAGGTAAGGCTTACGAGGCAACAACGACATGACCGGATCCCCTTATCAATGTGGATGGCAGTTCTGCACGACTGCGTTCTTTGCACTGTATACAAAAACTGTATCGGCACAAATCGTCCTTCTCTGAATATCGCGTCAGTGTTTTCCCGACCCGTTGCCCGAATCTGACACCGCGGCAACCCGCGAAAAATCCGGCATTCCACGCAAACGCCCCCCATCCATGGGGGGTGGCGGTCAAAAAACGATAGAATTCGGGGTTTGGCAAATCCGCCTGCCTGGATTGCCGCCGCATTCATTTCCGTCCTTTCTATGCTGACCTTCCAACAAATGATTCTGACCCTGCAGGCCTACTGGGACCGGCAGGGTTGCGCGTTGCTGCAACCGATCGATCTGGAGGTCGGCGCGGGCACGTCGCACGTGCATACGTTCCTGCGCGCGATCGGCCCCGAGCCGTGGCGTGCCGCGTACGTGCAGCCGTCGCGCCGGCCCAAGGACGGCCGCTACGGCGAGAACCCGAACCGCCTGCAGCATTACTACCAGTACCAGGTGGTGCTGAAGCCCGCGCCCGAGAACATCCTCGAGCTGTACCTCGGTTCGCTCGAGGCGCTCGGACTGGACCTCAAGCAGAACGACATCCGCTTCGTCGAGGACGACTGGGAGAATCCGACGCTGGGCGCATGGGGCCTGGGCTGGGAAGTCTGGCTCAACGGCATGGAAGTGACGCAGTTCACCTACTTCCAGCAAGTGGGCGGCATCGACTGCAAGCCCATCACGGGCGAGATCACGTACGGCATCGAACGCCTCGCGATGTACCTGCAGAAGGTCGAGAACGTCTATGACCTCGTATGGACCGAATGGGTCGAGAACGGCGAGACGCGCCGGCTGACCTACGGCGACGTGTACCACCAGAACGAAGTGGAACAGTCGACGTACAACTTCGAGCACAGCAATACCGACATCCTGTTCCGCCATTTCTCGGAACACGAGGGTGAGGCCAAGCGCCTCATGGGCGAGGTCAAGGAAGGCGAAGCGCCGAGCGGCACGCGCCTGGCCCTGCCCGCCTACGAACAGGTGCTCAAGGCCGCCCACACGTTCAACCTGCTGGACGCGCGCGGCGCGATCTCCGTGACCGAGCGCGCGGCGTATATCGGCCGCATCCGCAATCTGTCGCGTCAGGTTGCGCAGGCCTACTACGATTCGCGGGAGGCCCTCGGCTTTCCGATGTGCGGCAACGGGGCACGCGCATGACGTCCCGCGCGCGCGGCGCGCTGGCAACCCGCGTCACGGTCGCGGCGGCGATCGCGGCGGCCGGCGTGGCGATGGGGGCTTCGGGCAGCGCGCTGGCCGCGCGCACGAGCCCACCCACACCGCAGGCGCTGTACCTGCCGGAGAGTCTCGCCAACGTGTGCGAGGCCGACCAGCAGCAGCTGCAACAGGCGATCTCGCGCCACTGGCGGCCCGGGCTCAATGCCGTGGACCAGTGGACGCAGCTCGTCCGGTCGTTCTCGTGCGATCTGTCCGGATCGCGCGACCTCGGCTGGCATCGCGTGCCGTTGCGCGCTTATGAAAGCGCGATCCGCTACCCGCTGACCTGGGTCGAGTGGGAAGAGCGCAACGGCCACGCGCGGCGTACCGTGAAGATGTACCGCTCGGCCGCGCAGCTGCCCCAGAAGATCGATTTCTGGATCGGCGGGCGCATCGACGAGATTCGCTACGACCGCCGGCAGCAGCGGATCGATGCGCGTTTTCCCGCCGCGGGCAGCCGCGGCGCATCCGGCGTGGCCGCGCAATGCGCGTACACCACGCTGCAGTTCCGGCAACAGAACGGCCTGTGGCTGCTGTCCGGCGTAGAACCCAATCCCGCACCGCGCTGCTGAGCGCGGTGCCTGCCTCATACCCGTTGGATACGATTCATGTCGCAACTGATGACCGATTCGCTGCTGATCGAACTGTTCACCGAAGAGCTGCCGCCCAAGGCGCTGGCCCGACTCGGTGACGCGTTTGCACAAGGCCTGTTTGCCGGCCTGCGCGAGCGCGACCTGCTCGAGCCCGGTGCCGCCGTGACGCCGTTTGCCACGCCGCGCCGCCTGGCCGCGCTGGTCACGGGCGTACGCCGTGCCGCGCCGGACCGCGAGCAGCGCGAGAAGGTGCTGCCGCTGACCGTGGCGCTCGACGCCGCCGGCGCGCCCACCGCCCCGCTCGCCAAAAAACTCGCGGCGCTGGCCAAGTCCATCGGCGTGGAGTCGATCGACTGGCAGACGCTCGAGCGCGCTTCGGACGGCAAGGCCGACGCGTTTTTCCACCGCTACACCGCGCGCGGCGCCACGCTGGCCGGCGGCCTGCAGGCGGCGCTCGACGAGACGCTGGGCAAGCTGCCGATTCCGAAGGTGATGAGCTACCAGCGCCCGGACGGCACCACGGTGCATTTCGTGCGTCCCGCACATAGCCTCATCGCGCTGTTCGGCGCCGAGATCGTGCCCGTGTCGGTGCTCGGCCTCGATGCCAGCAACATCACGCAGGGCCACCGGTTCCTGTCGCACGGCATGATCGAGATTCCGCATGCCAACGATTACGCCGCGCTGCTCGAGTCGAAGGGCCGCGTGGTCGCGAGCTACGCCGATCGCCGCGAACGCATCCGCTCCTCGCTGCTGGCGGAAGCCGGCGCCGATCAGGTGATCATGCCCGACGCGCTGCTCGACGAAGTGAACTCGCTCGTGGAATGGCCCGTGGTCTACGCCTGCCACTTCGAGGAAACGTTCCTCTCGGTGCCGCAGGAGTGCCTGATCCTGACGATGCAGACCAACCAGAAGTACTTTGCGCTCACCGATGCCAGCGGGCATCTGCGCAACCGCTTCCTGATCGTCTCGAACCTCGCCACGGAAACGCCGCAGTCGATCATCACCGGCAACGAGCGCGTGGTGCGTCCGCGCCTGGCCGACGCCAAGTTCTTCTTCGACCAGGATCGCAAGAAGACGCTGGCCTCGCGCGTGCCGCAGCTTGCGAACGTCGTGTATCACAACAAGATCGGCTCGCAGCTGGACCGCGTGCAGCGCCTGCAGCAGATCGCCGGCCATATCGCCGAGACCATGAACGGCACCGGCGCGCCGGTAGACCAGGCTGCCGCGATGCGCGGCGCCGAGCTCGCGAAGGCCGACCTGCTGACCGACATGGTCGGCGAGTTCCCCGAACTGCAGGGCACGATGGGCACGTACTACGCGCGCCACGACCACGAGGACCATGACGTGGCGCTGGCCTGCTCGGAACACTACCGTCCCCGCTTTGCCGGCGACGCGCTGCCGGAAGGCAACGTGAGCACGGCCGTGGCGCTGGCCGACAAGCTCGAGACGCTGGTCGGCATCTGGGGCATCGGCCTGCAGCCGACGGGCGAGAAGGATCCGTTCGCGCTGCGCCGCCACGCGCTCGGCATCCTGCGCATGCTGATCGAGAAGCCGCTCGCGGTAAAGCTCGACACGCTGCTGGCGCTGACCGAGCAGTCGTTTGCCGGCATCGCCGCGGTAAAGCCCGCGCGCGAGGCGATTCTGGACTTCCTGTACGACCGCGTGCGCGGCTACCTGAAGGACAAGGGCTACACGACGAACGAAGTGGAAGCCGTGGTCAGCCTGCGTCCGCAGGCGCTGCACGACATCATGGGCCGTATGGAAGCGGTGCGCACGTTCGCGGCGCTGCCCGAGGCGGAAGCGCTCGCGGCCGCCAACAAGCGCATCACGAACATCCTGCGCAAGACCGACGAAGCCATCGGCACCGTCGATGCGGCACTGTTCCAGGAAGACGCCGAGCGCACGCTGCACACCGCCATCGAGCGCGTGCGCCCGGGCGTGGAAGCGGCGTTCGCCGGCGGCGATTTCACGGCCGCGCTGCGCGACCTCGCGCAATTGCGCGAGGCGGTGGACCAGTTCTTCAACGACGTGATGGTGATGGCCGACGATGCGCGCCTGCGCGCGAACCGGCTTGCCCTGCTGGCGTCGCTGCACGCGCTCGCCAACCGGGTAGCCGACATCTCCAAGCTCGCTGCCTGACGGCCCGGCAGTCACACACGGAAGCCACGCAAGATGCCACAGACACCGCCCCGCTTCGTCATCCTCGATCGCGATGGCGTCGTCAACCTCGACAGCGATCAGTTCATCAAGACGCCCGATGAATGGGTGCCGATTCCCGGCAGCCTCGAAGCGATCGCCGCGCTGAACCAGGCCGGCTTTCGCGTCGTGATCGCGAGCAACCAGTCGGGCATCGGCCGTGGCCTGTTCGAGATGAGCGCCCTCAACGCGATGCACGAGAAGATGTACAAGGCGTTGGCCAGCCTCGGCGGGCGCGTGGAGGCGGTATTCTTCTGCCCCCATACGGCCGCCGATGGCTGCGACTGCCGCAAGCCGAAGCCCGGCATGTTCGAGCAGATCGGCGAGCGTTTCGGCATCGAGCTGCGCGCGGTACCCGTGGTCGGCGACTCGCTGCGCGACCTCGAGGCCGGCGTGGCCGTTGGCTGCGTGCCGCACCTCGTGCTGACCGGCAAGGGCCGGAAGACGCAAGACAAGGGTGGCCTGCCTGCCGGCACGCGCATCCACGACGACCTGGCCGCCTTCGCGCGCTGGCTGGTCACCGGCGACGGTGCGCAATCGGCGCACAAGTCCCCGGCCCCCTCACACGAGCCTCCGAACGAGGCTCCCCGCGCGCAACCCCGATGATCTTCATTCGTTCCCTGCTGTTCGCCATCTACCTGGTGGTCCTGACGCCGCCGTACGCGTGCGCCTGCTTTATCGTCTTTCCGTTCATGAACGCCGCGAACCGGTTCCGCTTCGTGCAGGGCTGGACGCGGCTCGTGATCTGGGCCGCGCGCGGCATCTGCGGCATCAAGTACCGCATCGAGGGCATGGACCACATGCGCACGATGCTGGACAAGCCCGTGGTGCTGCTGTCGAAGCACCAGTCCGCGTGGGAGACCGTCGCCTACGTGGCGCTGATGCCGAAGCCGCTCTGCTTCGTGTTCAAGCGCGAGCTGCTGTTCGTGCCGTTCTTCGGCTGGGCGCTGGGCATGCTCAAGATGGTCCATATCAACCGCAAGGACGGCTCGCGCGCCTTCGCGCAGGCGGCCAACCAGGGCCGCGAGCGGCTTGCCGAGGGCGCATGGATCATCATGTTCCCCGAGGGCACGCGCACGCCTTCCGGCATGGCGAACCCGCGCTACAAGAGCGGCGGTGCGCGCCTCGCCGCGGAAACGGGCGCATGGATCCTGCCGATGGCGGTGAACTCCGGCCGCGTCTGGCCGCGCAATTCGTTCCGCAAGTATCCGGGCACGGTGACGATCTCGATCGGCCCGGCCATCAGCTCCGCGAACCGCACGGCCGACCAGCTCAACACCGAAGTGCAGACGTGGGTCGAGGCGGAGATGCGCCGCATCGACGCGGACAGCTACCGCGGCGAGCGCGGCGCGCAGGACAAGGCTCCCGCATGAAGCTGCTGCGGCCCGCCCCCGATACCACCGACGCGCAGCTCGAGCTGCTGTTCGGGACGACCGGCCATGCCGTCGAGACCGGCGAACGGTTCACGGCGGCGCCCGGCGACGCCGCGCTGGCGGCCGAGCCCGCGCCGCTCGTCGCGGAACCGCCCGCGTGGCCGCCGCTGCAACCCAACGCCCGTGTGCTCCATATCGGCGAGCGCGCGCTGCATTACACGCTCAAGCGGTCGGCGCGCCGGACCATCGGCTTCACGATCGACGATCGCGGCCTGTCCATCACGGCGCCGCGCTGGGTCACGCTCGTCGATATCGAATCGGCGATCCTCGAAAAGCAGCGCTGGATCTTTACCAAGCTCGGCGAGTGGCGCCATCGCGAAGCGCGCCGTGTGTTACCGACCGTGCAGTGGCGCGACGGCGCGAGCCTGCCGTTCCTCGGCAAGCCGATCACGCTGCAGCTTGACTCGCCGTTCGGCGCGCTGCAGTTCGATGCGGCCACGCGCGTGCTGCATCTCGCGTTACCGGCGCATGCCGACGAACAACAGATCAAGGATCGCGTGCAGGGCTGGCTCCAGCATCAGGCACGGCGCCTGCTGGCCGAGCGGCTCGATATCTACGCGGAGAAGCTCGGCGTGCGCCATACCGGTTTTGCGCTGACGTCCGCGGCCACGCGCTGGGGCAGCTGCACCGCCGACGGCAAGATCCGCCTGAACTGGCGCCTCATGCATTTTCCGCTGTCGATGATCGACTACGTGGCCGCGCATGAGCTCGCGCACCTCAAGGAAATGAACCACGGCCCGCGGTTCTGGGAAACGGTCGAATCGATCTTTCCCGAGTTTCGCGATGCCCGCGCACAGCTGCGCGCGCATCCCCCCGAGTTGTTACCGACGTTCTAGACAACCACAGAAGGACCCCACATGCGACTCCTCCACACCATGCTCCGCGTTGGCGATTACCAGCGCTCGATCGAGTTCTATACGCGCGTGCTCGGCATGCAGCTGCTGCGCGAAAGCGACAACCCCGAGTACAAGTACCGCCTGGCCTTCGTCGGCTACGGTCCCGAGAGCGAAGGCGCGGTGATCGAGCTGACCTACAACTACGGCGTGGACAAGTACGACCTCGGCACGGCCTACGGCCATATCGCGCTGGAGACCGACAATGCCGCCGCGGCCTGCGACCGCATCCGCGCGGCCGGTGGCAAGGTCACGCGCGAAGCGGGCCCGGTCAAGGGCGGCACGACCGTGATCGCGTTCGTGGAAGATCCGGACGGCTACAAGATCGAACTGATCGAGCGTCATTCGACGCGCGACGCGAACCGTCCGTAAGCACCGGCCCCGCGATGAGCGTTGCCGCGCAGGCCCTCGACCGCCGTCCGCTCGACGCCATTGCCGTGGGTCTCATGTTGTTGCTGTGCGCGTCATGGGGCCTGCAACAGGTGGTGATCAAGGTCACCGCACCGCTGATGGGTGCGGTGATGCAGGCCGGCGTGCGCTCGGCCATCGCGGCGCTGCTGGTCTACGGCTTCACGCTGTGGCGCCGCCAGCCGCTGTGGCAGCGTGACGGCACGCTGCCCGCGGGGTTGCTCGCCGGGCTGCTGTTCGGCGGCGAGTTCCTCTGCATCTTCGTCGGACTGGGCCATACCACGGCCTCGCGCATGGCGGTGTTTCTCTATACGGCGCCGGTGTTCACCGCGCTCGGCCTGCATTTCACGGTGCCGGGCGAGCGGCTGCGGCCCGCGCAATGGCTGGGCGTGATCGCCGCGTTCGCGGGCATCGTGATTGCGTTCGCCGATGGCATAGGGAACGGCATAGGGGGCGCGACTACGTCGCCCACGCAGGGTGGTTCCACATTGATCGGGGATGGGCTCGGCGTGCTTGCGGGCGCGCTATGGGCGGCCACCACGCTGCTCGTGCGTGCCAGCCCGCTGGCGAGCGCACCGGCCAGCAAGACGCTGCTGTATCAGCTGGCCGTCTCGGCCGTGGCATTGCTGGCGCTGGCGCTGATGGCGGGCCAGCATATCGATGTGCAATTCAACGGGCTCGTGTTCGCGAGCCTGTTCTACCAGTCCGTGCTGGTGGCGTTCGCGAGCTATCTGGCGTGGTTCTGGCTGCTGCGCCAGTACCTGACGTCCCGGCTCGCGGTGTTCTCGTTTCTCACCCCGTTGTTCGGCGTGACGTTCGGCGTGGTGCTGATGCACGACGTCGTCGGCGTGCGCTTCGCCATATCGGCGCTGCTGGTGCTCGGCGGCATCGTGCTCGTCAATCGCCGGGGCTGAGCCTCCGTCAGAACGAGAACATGCCCAGCGCGCTGCGCACTTCGTCCAGCGTCTGCTGGGTCAGTTCGCGCGCTTCGGCCGTGCCCTTCTTCAGGATATCGAATACATAGCCCGGATCCTTCGCGAGTTCTTCGCGACGCTCGCGGATCGGACGCAGCATCTCCTGCAGGATGCCTTCGATCCGGCGCTTGAGCACCATGTCGCCCAGACCGCCGCGGCGATAGTGTTCCTTCAGGGCTTCCACTTCCTCGACGTTCGGATCGAACGCGTCGAGGTAGGTGAACACCACGTTGCCCTCCACCTGCCCCGGATCCGACACCTTGAGGTGGTTCGGATCGGTGTACATGCGGTGCACGGCTTCCTTGATCTGCTCCGGCGACGCGCCGAGCGGAATCGCGTTGCCCTGCGACTTGCTCATCTTCGCCTTGCCATCGACGCCGGGCAGACGGCCGTGCTTCGGGATCAGCGCGGCGGCCTCCGGCAGCACCTCGCGGCCCACCTGATGGTTGATGCGGCGCACGATCTCGTTGGTCTGCTCGATCAGCGGCGCCTGGTCCTCGCCCACGGGCACGAGCACGGCCTTGAAGCCCGTGATGTCCGCGGCCTGCGAGGCGGGGTAGCACAGGAAGCCCGCCGGGATATCGCGGCCGAAACCGCGCGCCTGGATCTCTTCCTTGATCGTCGGGTTGCGCTCGAGGCGCGAGACCGTGACGAAGTTCAGGTACATCAGCGTCAGCTCGGCCAGCGCGGGCAGGTGCGACTGCACGGTGATCGTGGTCTTGGCCGGGTCGATGCCCACCGCGAGGTAGTCGAGCGCGACCTCGAGCACGTTGCGGCGGACCTTCTCCGGATCGTGCGCGTTGTCCGTCATGGCCTGCGTGTCGGCCAGCAGCAGATACTGCTTGTGCGAGTCCTGCAGCGACACGCGGCTCTTGAGCGAGCCGACGTAGTGGCCGAGGTGCAGCGGGCCGGTGGGACGGTCGCCGGTCAGGATGACGGGACGCGTATCGATGTTCGTTTGGGCTGTCATGGCGTCACAGATGAATCAAGACAAATACGGTAGGAATCAGGGGGCCGGCCGGGCCTGGGTGCCGGCGCTCACGAGCCGCGCCAGATCGACGTACTCGCCGACCGGCACCTCCTCGGCACGGCGGCCGAGATCGAAGCCGAGCGCGTCGAAATCGACCTGGTCGCGCAGGAAGGACAACGTGTTGCGCAGCACCTTGCGGCGCTGCGAGAACGCCGCGGCCACCACGTCGCCGAGCACGCTCGTGTCGCACGCGGCATACGGCGACTGAAGCTCGCCGGTGGGCAGGCGCGGCCACGGAATCATGCGCACGACGGCGGAATCCACCTTCGGCGGCGGATTGAACGAAGCCGGCGGCACGTCCAGCACGTGCTCCATGTGATAGCGCACCTGCAGCATGATGGACAGGCGGCCGAATGCCTTGCTGCCCGGCTCCGCGATCATGCGCTCGACCACTTCCTTCTGCAGCATGAAGTGCTGGTCGCGCACGAGATCCGCGAAGCTCATCAGATGGAACAGCAACGGGCTGGAAATGTTGTACGGCAGATTGCCGACGATGCGCAGCGAACGGTCCGGCTCCTGCAGGCGCGCGAAGTCGAAGGCCAGCGCATCGCCGGCGTGGACGTCGAGGCGCGTGCCGTAGCGGCGGTTGAGCCGTTCGACGAGGTCGCGGTCGAGCTCGACCACGTGCATGCGCGGCAGGCGCTCGAGCAGCGGATTGGTCAGCGCGCCGAGGCCCGGGCCGATTTCGACGAGCACGTCGTTCGGCTGCGGATCGATGGCGTTGATGATGCCGTGGATGACGCCGTCATCCACGAGGAAGTTCTGACCGAATCGCTTGCGGGCAATGTGGCCCTGATGAACGTTTGAACGCATGGTGTCTGTGGGCTGTCCGTCAGCGCGGCACGCGCCCGTTCGTGTGGCGGCCATTCGCGTGGTGGCCCTCGGCATGGCCCGACATTTCCACCGCGCAGCGAATGGCCTCGATCATGCTGCCGTGCTCGGCGAGGCCGCTCGCGGCCAGGTCGAGCGCGGTGCCATGGTCCACCGAAGTCCGAATGAATGGCAGGCCGAGGGTCACATTGATGCCGTGACCGAACGTGCCGTATTTCAGGGGCGCGAGGCCCTGGTCGTGATACATCGCGAGCACGCAGTCCGCGCCCTGAAGATGGCGAGGCTGGAACAGCGTGTCGGCGGGATACGGGCCGCGCGCGTCGATGCCCGCGTCCTGCGCCAGCGTCAGCGCGGGCCCGATGATGTCGATTTCCTCGCGGCCCATATGGCCGCTCTCGCCCGCGTGCGGGTTGAGGCCGGTGACGAGAATGCGCGGGCGCGCGATGCCGAAGCGCCGGCGCAGATCGCCGTCGACGATCGCAAGCGTTTCCATCAGCAGCGGCACGGACAGCGCGTCGGGCACCGCGCGCAGCGGCAGATGCGTGGTCGCCAGCGCCACGCGCAGCATCGCGTTGTCGTGCGCGGGCTGTGGTCCGGCCAGCATCATCACCACGCGCGACACGCCCGCGCGCTCGGCCAGATATTCGGTATGGCCCGTGAACGGCACGCCCGCGTCGTTGATCGTGCTTTTCTGCACGGGCGCGGTGACCATCGCGGCAAAGCGCGTGCTGTCCGACGCCCCGCCCGATCCCGGCAGCAGGCCATCGATGGCCGCATCGAGCAGCGACAGCACGTAGCGGCCGTTGCGCGCGTCCAGTTGCCCCGGCACGCAGTCCACGTCGAGCGGAATATCTTCGATGACCACGTCGCCGTCGGCGAGGCGGCGCGCCCAGGCGCGCCCGGCCCCGAGGGCCTCCGCGCGCGCGGCAAGCATGCGCGCATCGCCCAGTACGTGATAACGGATCTCGGGGTTCCCGCTTCTGCCACTCTCACCCCCATCCCGCGCGTCGCCGTGCGCCCCCGCGATCTGCAGCAGCGCGCGGATCGTGATGTCGGGGCCGATGCCGGCGGGTTCGCCGGTGGAGATGGCTAGCGCGAGAGGTTCGGGCATGGACGGGTTGGGCCGCGCCTCAGCGCTGGCGGTTGATCCGGTATTCGACGTAGGCCGCGCTGCGCAGCTGGCGGACCCAGTCGTCATACGCCACGCGCAGCTTCTGTTCGCGCACTTCGGCGCGCGCGAAGTCGCGCTGCTTCTCCGGCGAAACCTCGGACTCGCGACGGTTCAGCACCTGGATCAGGTGCACGCCGAACTGCGTGACCACGGGCTCGGAGATCTCGTTCGGGCGCAGACGATTCATGGCCTGCTCGAACTCGGGCACGAGCTCGCCGGGCGACACCCAGCCGAGATCGCCGCCGTTCGACGCGGAACCGTCCTGCGAGTAGCGCTTGGCCACATCGGCGAAATCGCCGCCGTGCGTGATGCGGTCGCGCAGGCCCTGCAACTGGCGCTTCGCTTCGGCCTCGGGCATGTTCGGACCCGTGCGGATCAGGATATGGCGCACCTGCGTCTGCGTGATGCGGTCCGCCGCCTGCGGGGACGACGCGCTCGGCGCGGTCCGCTTGGCCGTGAGCTTGATCACGTGGAAGCCGTTGGCGCTTTCCACGACCTGCGGCGCCACCGCGCCAGGCTGCAGATCCACCACCGCGTTCGCGAACAGTGCCGGGAGGCGGCCGATCTCGCGGAAGCCGAGGCTACCGCCCTGCGACGCTTCGGGCGCCTCCGAGTTCGACTTGGCCAGTTCGGCGAAGTCGCCGCCGTCCATGGCCTGCTTGAGCAGCCCTTCGGCCTTCTTCTTCAGCTCGGCCTTCTGCGCTTCCGACGCATCCTCGGGCACGCGCACGAGGATCTGCGAGACGTTGAATTCGGCCGGGCCCGATGCCGCGTTAGGCTGGCCGCTGCGGGCCGCGATGTAGTTGTCGATCTCGCCGTCGTAGACCTGCACCTTGGAGTCGACCTCGCGCTCGCGCAGGCGAATCACCTGCACCTGCTTGCGCAGCTCGTCGCGATACTTGGTCCAGCTCATGCCCGTGGCTTCCACGCGGCTGCGCAGTTCGGTGGCGCTCATGCGGTTCTGCTGGGCCACCGACTCGATCGCGCGGTCCACTTCCTGATCCGTGACGCGAATGCCGGCGTCCTGCGCGGCCTGCGTCTGCACGCGATCCATCACCAGGCGCTCGAGCACTTCGCCGAGCAGGTCCGCGCGCGGCGGCACCTCGCGCTGCTGGGCGCGCAGCTGGCTTTCGATCTCGTCGGCGCGGTCGAGCAGTTCACGTCGCGTGATCACGCTGTTGTTCACGATGGCCACCACTTCGTCCACGAGCTGCGAGCGCTTCTGGCCCGACTGCGGCTGGGGAATGCCCATCTGCGGCTGGCTCGGCGCCACCGCGCTCTCCTGCCCCGCCTGCGGCAGGAAGATACCCGTCGCGCGCGACGAGGACCCCGGGGCGCGCAACTGTGCCGCGGCCGGCAGCGCGATCGTTGCGATCACGGCGGCGAGCAGCACGCGCTGCCACGATTGACGCTGGAAAGTGAACATGGAAAACACGGAAAAAACTCGACGTTTCATCTTGGTCCGTCATTCATAGTGATCGTACTGGGATGTCGGCACCGGCCGTGCGGTAACGGGCTCGTAGCCCGGCACGTTCAGGCGCAGCATATCCAGCGGATTGGAGCCGATCTTCGACAGCCCGCGGAACTCCACCTGCAGGAAGAACCGGCCGGTGTAGCCATCCGAGGTGTTGCGGAACCGCTGGTAAACCACCCGGCCCACCCAGCAGTCCGCGGCGTATTCGATACCGGCGAGCGCATCCACGAGCTGGTTGGCTTCCTTGTCGAACGCCACGCGGCCGATCCCGTAGGTCCGGCGCGTGAGCGGCCACTGGCTCGACAGCTCGATCTGGTCGATCGCGGTATTGTCCGTCACGGAAGTCGGCCGGCGGTAGCGGTAGCCAAAGTTGACCAGCTTCCGCGATTCCGGACGCCACGAGAACGCCACGTTGGAATAATTTACGCGGTTGTCTTCGGGACTGTACTGGATTCCGGCATCGAGGTAGTAGCCCCGGAACAGCTGGACGGTCGTCGCGGCCAGCAGGTCCGAATAGCTCGGCTTGGTGTCCTGCACGGTGCCGGAGATCTGGACGCGCTGGCCCGTGAAATCGAAACGCTGCGC
The DNA here is from genome assembly GCF_038440175.1 of Cupriavidus sp. OTU4054. Taxonomy (NCBI): domain Bacteria; kingdom Pseudomonadati; phylum Pseudomonadota; class Betaproteobacteria; order Burkholderiales; family Burkholderiaceae; genus Cupriavidus; species Cupriavidus sp. OTU4054. The sequence goes on along the minus strand of NZ_JASATF010000025.1, from coordinate 4,564 downwards.
AATCGTGCCGCGGAAGCGCTCGATACCGGTGTCGGACTCGATCAGGCGCGTGGTAACGCCGGCCGTCAGCTTGTTGTTGTCGGCGATCCGGTCGTAACCGGTAAACGAGTTCTCGGTAAAGATCTGTCCATAGCCAAAGTCTGACTGCGCGGTATCGAACAGCGGAAACTGGCTCTGGTCGCGGAACGGCGTGTAGACATAGAACAGCCGCGGCTCGAGGGTCTGCGTGTACTTGGTCCCGAACAGGCGGCTCACCCCTGGCGCGTCCCGGTCGAACTGCATGCCCGAGTCGATGCTGAACGTGGGCACCGTCCGGTTCAGCGTGTTCGACGCCCCCACGGTGTTCGTGCCCGCATCCATGTTGTACTGCGCGGCGTTGAATATCACCTTCGGCGTGACGTACCAGCCCGCGCGGACGATCGGGTAGCTGATCGACGGCTGGATGAATACCCGTTCGCCCTCGGGCTGCTGGAATCCGGTCGTCGACAGCGGAATGCGGAAGCGCGTGTAATCGGCTTCGACCGCGATGTCGAAACCGCCGAAGTTGTACTTGTTGTACCGCGCGTTGATCTGCGGCTCGCGCTCGTACGACGGTTCGCTCGGCGACAGCGTCTGGAACTTCTGCACGCGCGCCAGCACCGTGAAATCCTGCCAGTTGTAGACGACCCCGCCTTCCTGCGTGTACTGGCGCAGCGTCGACTGCGCAACGGTCCGCGTCAGATCGTCCGGGAACTGGTCGTCCGAGACCTTGCTGACATTGGCGTAGGCGCTCAACCCCGGCGCAAGCCGCTGCGTATGCTGGATCGAGTACGACCACCGGTTGCGGTCGGCCTTCTGGTCGTCCGGCAGGATATCGGCCCGGATACGGCCGCTATAGCCGTCGCCGAGGTAGCGGAAGTCTCCGCCCAGCTGCACGCCACGCGACGACAGGATACGCGGGTACAGCGTCAGGTCCCGGTTCGGCGCGAGGTTGAAGTAATACGGCGCGGTCAGGTCGAAGCCCGAGCGCGAGCTGTAGCCGAACAGCGGCGGCAGGAAGCCGCTGCGGCGCTCGTCGTTCAGCGGAAACGAGAACGCGGGCGCGCCCGCGATCGGCACGCCGAAGAAATGCAGGATGCCGCCATACGCCACCCCCACCTCGCGGTCGCTGTCGAGGTCGATCTTGCTCGCGCTGAAGTACCAGTCGGCGTTGTCGGGCGAGCAGGTCGTGTAGGTGGCGTGCTTGATCGTGCTGCGGTCCGGGTCGAGGAAGTCGATCCGCTCGGCCTGGCCCCCGCCGCCGGTCTGCTGGAAATAGTAGTCGGGCGAGAGCATGTAGCCCTCGTTGGCCTCGATGCGCATTTTCGCTTCGGGACCGACGGCCACCGTGCCGTTCTTCGACAGCCGCGCGTTGCCCTGCACGTGCGCCTCGTCGGTGTCCTGGTCGTAGGTCAGCTTGTCGCCCTTGACCACGGCGCCGTCACGGCGCAGCTCGGCGTTGCCTTCGAGCGTGACGCCCTTCTCGCTGTAGCCCGTCATGCGGTCGCCCGAGACGAACGCCGGGGCGTTCGGGTTGGGCGGTACCTTGGCCTGCGGCGTAAAGCCGAGCCCGCTCTGCTTCTGGGCGCCCGTGGGCGCGGCCGTGGACACGGCGGGCTCCGAGAGGCGCGGCACCAGTTCGCCCGCCTGCGGCGGCGGTGGCGGCGGCAGCGGCGTCTGCGTGACGCTTTCCGCGGGCAGCACGTCCGGAATCGTCGAGGCGGCACCGTACTGGGCATGCACGTTCACCGACAGCCCGGCCATGGCCAGCACGAGCGGGCGCAGCGCGATGGCGGGCACCCCCCGGCGCGGATGCTGGCGCGGGTGGTGTGGCTCGCCGGCAAGGCGCGGGCGCGTTCGAGTGGCCGTCTGGTTCGGTGTTCGTCGTTGTTCGGTCATGCGAGCGGTGGTCGTTCAACCGGGCGGCGGGCAGCACTGCGGTCCGCCAGAAGGAGGCCACAACGCCCGCCAACCCTTGCCGGAGCAGGCTGCCAGGCAACGGTGGCCCCTCCCGGAGGCCACCCGGCACCCGGGTTTGGTCGGGTATTATACGGGCCAACCTATTCACCCTTTCCGGCATGGCAGCACTTTCTCATGAGCCGGGCCACGATCCGCGTCTCGCCCAACTGAAATCCTGGGTGGCCGGACTCGGCGCCGCCTGGCAGATCGACCCCGATTCCTGCGCCCCCGCGTCCGCCGACGCCAGCTTCCGGCGCTATTTCCGCGTGCGCACCGCGCACCCGGACCACCCGACCACGATCGTCATGGACGCGCCGCCCGCGCACGAGGACTGCCGGCCGTTCATCCACGTGGCCGCGCTATTCGGCGACGCGGGCGTGACCGTGCCGACCGTGCTCGCGCAGGATCTCGGCCAGGGCTTCCTGCTGCTGGCCGACCTCGGCAGCCAGACCTACCTGTCGAAGCTCGACGACGCGACGGCGCCCGGCCTGTACGGCGACGCCGCGGCCGCGCTCGTGAAGATCCAGGCCGCCACGCGCGCCGGCGAACTGCCGGCCTACGACCGCGCGCTGCTGCAGCGCGAGCTCGACCTGTTCCCGGAGTGGTACGTGGCGCGCCACCTCGGCGCGACGCTGACCGACGCGCAACAGGCGGATCTGCGCGAGGTCACGGATGCGATCATCGCGAACAACCTCGCGCAGCCGCAGGTGTACGTGCATCGCGACTATCACTCGCGAAACCTGATGGTGATGCCCGAGGGCGCCAATCCGGGCATCCTGGACTTCCAGGACGCCGTGATCGGGCCGATCACCTACGACGCCGTCTCGCTCTGGCGCGACGCCTATATCGAGTGGGAAGAAGAGCGGCAGCTGGACTGGCTGATCCGCTACTGGGAACGCGCGCGCGCGGCAGGACTGCCCGTGAACCCCGATTTCGGCGCGTTCTACCGCGACTTCGAGTGGATGGGCCTGCAGCGCCATCTGAAGGTGCTCGGCATCTTCGCGCGCCTGTACCACCGCGACGGCAAGGACGGCTACCTCGCCAACCTGCCGCTGGTGCTCAAGTACACGCGCAGCGTCGCCGGCCGCTACACCGAACTGCGCAAGCTGCTGCGCCTGCTCGACGCGCTGGAAGGCACCGAGCGGCCCGCGGGCTATACGTTCTGAGCGCCGTGCCAGCGTCTCCGACACCGGCCGCGCCGCCATTGCGTCCCCGCGACGAGTGGTGGGCCGGCGTGCGCGCGCTGCTGCCGATGCTGCTCGGCGTGGCGCCGTTCGGCCTGATCTACGGCGTGCTCGCCGTCAACGCGGGCATGCCGGCGTGGCTCGCCTGCGCGATGAGCGCCACCGTGTTCGGCGGCGCCTCGCAGATGATCCTCACGCAGCTGTGGTCGGCCGGCACGCCGGCGCTGATCGTGGTCTTCACGGTCGCGATGGTGAACCTGCGCCACGCGCTCTATTCCGCCACCATGGCCCCCGCGCTCGCGCATCTGCCGCGCCGCTGGAAGGCGCTGATCGCGTACCTGCTCACCGATGAAGCGTTCGCGGCGATGACACGGCGCCTGACCGATACCGGCGAGCGCATGCGCAACCGCCACTGGTTCTTCTTCGGCGCCGGCGTTTCGCTGTGGAGCTGCTGGCAGGTCTCGACGCTGGCCGGCGTGCTCGTGGGCGCGCAGATCCCGCGCGACTGGCCACTCGATTTCTTCCTGCCGCTGACGTTTATCGCGATCATCGTGCCGAACCTCAAGCATCGCGCGCAGCTGGCCGCGGCGGTCGTGGCGAGCGGTCTCGCGGTGGCGTGCTACGGCATGCCGCACAAGCTCGGCATCATGGTCGCGGCGCTCGGGGGCATTGCCGCGGGCATGGTGTTGTTGCATCGCTCGCGCCATCGCGAGCAGGAGACCGCGGCATGAGCGCCGCCACGATGAGCCCCCTCACCCTGTTCGCGGTCTTTCTCGCGGCGGGCGCCGCCACCTTCCTGATCCGCCTCTCGTTCATCGCGGTCGAGGGCCGCGTGCGGCTGCCCGCGTGGTTCCGCACGGCGCTGCAGTTCGTGCCGGCCGCGATGCTGTCCGCGCTGATCGCCCCCGATCTGCTGATGCGCGACGGCCAGCTGTTCCTGAGCCCGCAGAACGCGCGGCTGGTCGCGGGCATCGTGGCCGTGGTCGTGGCCGCCCGCACCCGTAGCGTCGCCTGGACGATCGTGGCCGGGATGGCCGCGCTGATCGGGCTGGAAATGCTGCGGTAACCCATCCAGGCAGGGTCCCAACCAGGATTCCAACAAGGATTCCAAGATGAAAGCCATGATTTTCGCAGCCGGCCGCGGCGACCGCATGCGGCCGCTGACCGATACCTGCCCCAAGCCGCTGCTGCCCGCGGGCGGCAAGCCGCTGATCGTCTGGCAGATCGAGGCGCTCGCGCGCGCCGGCCTCACGGACATCGTCATCAACCACGCCTGGCTCGGCGAGCGGATCGAAGCGGCGCTGGGCGACGGTTCGCGCTACGGCGTGCGGCTCGCCTACTCGGCCGAAGGCACGGCCCTGGAGACGGCCGGGGGGGGGGGGGGGGGGGGGGGGGGGGGGGGG